>JAXFOE010000023.1:0-90065 GCA_034180505.1 Dialister sp. | reverse complement strand
CTGCTGACCAAGAAAGACATCCATCAAGGTGGGTGTCTTTTTTGTTTGCCATGGGTTCTGTTTGATAAAGCATCCGCCCGTTAACAACAAAGAAGATTCATGGAGACTCGAATGGCCGTAAGATATTTTTTGCAGACCACTCGATAAAGCATCGCCCGTTAATAACAAAGAAGACTTATGGGACTCAAGCGTCTGTAAGATTTCTTAGTGCAGAGAATTTGAGGAAGTAGCACCTGCTAAAAGTAGAAGTTGACGCATGCAGGCTTGCATGGTTTCAGGAGTCTTTTATTTGTCATGGGCTGCCTGATGAGGCGCATGAGCCTTTTTATTTAAGAAAAAAGATGTGTGGCTCATAAGCCGGTTTATTTTATTGCAGGCTATTTGGGAAAGTGCATAAGGCCAAGCGAAGAGAGTGCGTGAATGATTTTTTAGCCGCTCTGCGGAGAGATGGTTGTGGTACTATACATATAGGCAATTAGCAACAAGTTTATTTTCGGAGGTAATGGCCGTGGCTAATAATTTATTTATCGTATGTACCCCATTTCATCTGCTGACCTCATTTATTCTGTCCCGCACGGTTCATGGGGGGGATCATAATTATTTAGCCCTGGTGCATCCCCATGGGTATGAGTCGTGGCGCAAGGATCCGTTGCTTCGCTTTATGGCGTCCCGGGAGGCCGGATACCAGGCGGTATATCCTTTGATTACGTGGATGAAAAGCAGCGCTCAGGAAAAATCGCTCCGCAAGCAGGCAGAACAGGTGAGAGCCATGGTCGGGGCGGTGAAGATGGATCAGGCCTTTCTAGCCAGTGATACAGGGCGGCAGACGCAGCTTCTTGTGGCGCTGCTCGGACTGAAGTCGTATATCCGGTATGATGACGGAATGTTTTCCTACTACAACCAGGACAGAAAAAGACCGCTGTCCCACACCGTATTTCATCAGCTGATGCTCCGGCTGATGGCATGGGTGGCAGGCATTCATTCGGGCCTGGCCTTTAATGTTTCCTCTATGGGTGCCGCCTCGGCAGGGACTGGGGACTATTTGTATCTTCCCAGGCTTCTCCGGCGGCCTTCGCCAAAGGTGTATGAAATCTCTGCGGCTATGATCGCCAAGGCTATGGATGTATTGAAGGGTAAGGGGCTTCTGGATCGGGAGCTTCCTAGCGGGAGCTATGCTATGTACCTCAGCCAGCCCATTACGGAGCAAGGGAAATTTTCCTTCGATGATGAAAAGGAATGCCTGCGGTTCTGTCTATCCCAATTGGCCAGCGGCCAGCGGATGATTTATAAGCCTCATCCCAATGATTCGCCGTACAAAGTGGACTACGTGCGGACCCATTTCCCCGAGGTGGTCATCAATGACAGCAAGGTGCCGGTGGAATTAGTTTTATACAAGGAGCCGTCCATTCAAACGGTGATCAGCTACCAGTCGACTACGCTGCTCATAGCGCCAAAATTTATTGGGAGGAGTATACGATGCATCAGCTTGGCAGACTGGTACCGCAAGCCGATTCATCAGGCCTATCGGGACATTATGGAGGAGGCCGGCGTAGAATTTGTCGGAAGGAACTAAACGGTAGGCGAAAAAACATGGCAAGGCGCGGGTCGATCACCGTTCGTGGCAAGGGCAGAAAAAAAACAAAGGCGTGCTTTACAAATACAGCCAGGCTTACAAATCTTCAGGATGGCAAAAATTGTCGCCGTGAGGATTTTTTAACGGGCCTAGCTTATTTTTTAAGGCTGCAGCATTTATGACAGGGATGCTCATGAGTACCATTGGGTTTCAAAAGCGGGCGGCATTTCAAAAAAATGGTGCCTGCTACAAAATAAAGACAGGGGGAGCTCTTTGTAGACTCAAGGAAAAGAAAAAGTGCCGCTTCTGCGTAAGAGAGACATTGCAAATCCGCTTTTCTGCAAAGGATGGTGTTGCATGGTACAATAAAACCGATACAGCAGGGACAGCTTTTGCCGGGCATGACCGGCAGAGCATGATTTCATACTGACAGGAGCTTGTATGATCAGTCAGATGCAGGGATTGATTACGACCATGCGTCCCTGGGATGTAGTAGACATCCTAGTGGTAGCGTATTTTCTCTATAAAATTTATATACTTATCAAAAATACGAGAGCCACTGCCCTTTTGAAGGGGCTAGTGTTTCTTGGGCTGTTTACCCTCGCTTCCGGGTGGCTTAAGCTGCACGTGGTAAGCTGGGTATTGGACAAGCTGATGACGGTGCTCATCGTGGCGCTGCCAGTGGTATTCCAGCCCGAGCTTCGCCGCGCGCTGGAGCAGATTGGGCGGGGGAAATTTTATGTGTCCTCTCAGGTCATGGACGAGGAGAAATGGAATTTCGTCATCGATAGTGTGGCGGAAGCGTCCATGGTCATGTCTCGGAATAAAATTGGGGCCCTCATTGTATTTGAACGGACAGTGGGATTGGACGATTATATCGATACGGGCATTCGGGTGGAAGGGCTCGTATCGAAGGAGCTCTTAGGAAATATTTTTATCGTCAATACACCACTTCATGACGGGGCGGTCATTATCCGGGAGAACCGGATCATGGCGGCAGGCTGTCTTCTTCCGCTAACAAGGGATAGGTCGCTGTCGTCGGAGCTGGGTACTCGACACCGAGCAGCCATCGGCCTTTCGGAGCAGGCAGACTGCGTGGTGGTTGTAGTCAGCGAGGAGACGGGCACTGTGTCCTACGCTTACGGCGGCCACATCTACCGCCACATGGATGAGGAGTCCCTCCGAAACAGGCTTCGGGCGTTCCTGCTGGAACGGAATAGCCGGGGCATGGGTAATATTCTCGCAAAATGGAGGCCACGGAAGAAATGAAGTACACGAAAGTCGAATGGTGGCTGCCCAAGCTGCTTTGCCTCGTTGCGGCCTTTGCCTTCTGGGTGTATGTCATGAATGAGCAGAACCCGATGGTGGAAAATTCCTATACCATTCCGGTAGAAATAAGAAATCTGGATCGCTCTCTGGTGGCGACGAATGTACCCAGCACGGTGCGGGTGCGGATCCGCATGCCCCGGAGTGATATGATTTCTATGCGCAGCGACAACATAAAGGCCTACGTAGATCTGAAGGGGCTGACTAACGGGGATTATCCGAACACGCCCATTTATATAAGCGTGCCTAATGATGAAACCATTCTGTCCAAAACGCCAGCCTTTTTTGATCTGAATATTGATACCTATGCGCTGAAAACGCTACCGGCTACGGTGGAATTTTTTGGAAACCCGGAGACCCATTTCAAGGCGGTTCAAAAATCGGTAGCGCCCGATACGATCACCATCGCCGGAAGTAGCACGAGGGTTGCCGCTGCCGAAAGGGCAGTTGTTTCTGTGGGAATTGCCGGGAAAAAGAAGGATTTCGAGGAGTACGACACGGTGAATGTGCTGGACCGGAACGGAGCCACTGTGACCGGTATCGAAGTCATGCCCGGCAATGTGCGGGTGGCTGTGGCCATGGAGGAGGAAATGAAAAATGCCCGGATTCCGCTGAAGGCATCTGCCAAGGGGAGCGTGGCCAAGGGTTACCATCTGGGTCGGGTATCTATTGATACGCCGGTGGTGTCGGTGCATGCGCCAGTGAGTTTTATCGATGCTCACTCGGTGATTGAGTTGGAGCCGGTGGACGTGACTGGGGCTATAGGCAAGGTGTTGACCTCGGTGAAGGTCCCTGTGCCGGAAGGCAGCACGGTGTCTCCGGATACGGTCAATGTGGCAGTAGAGGTTCTGCGGGACGAGGATTGACCGCCGTGATAGTATAGTGTCGTGGGTTGATCAGCGATATGGAGGAAATAACATGGTAAGCTTATTTGGAACCGATGGGGTGCGGGGCGAGGTCAATGCTACGCTCATGCCGGAGCTGGCCTATCAGCTGGGGCGGGCAGCAGGCGCCTATTTTGCAAGGGGCGACGGGAGTCACCGTTTTCTCATCGGTATGGATACCCGTATCTCCGGCCCTATGATTAGCGCGGCGCTTTCCGCGGGGCTCTGCGCGTCCGGCGCAGATGTGGATTTGGCAGGAGTCATCCCGACACCGGGCATCGCTTATCTGACGAAGCTGGAGGGCTACGATGCGGGGGTTGTGATTTCTGCGTCTCACAATCCGTTCCAAGACAACGGCATTAAATTTTTTGATAACCGGGGACGGAAGCTTCCCGATGCCACCGAGGAGGAAATCGAGCAGATTCTTCGTCACGAGGAGAGCATTCCCAGACCGACCGGCGCTGGCATCGGCGTCATTCATCACCGGAACGATCTGGCTGATAAATACAGACGCTACGTGCTTTCCACAGTGGATGGCAGCCTTGTGGGCATGAAAATTATCACCGATTCCGCCAACGGCGCGGCCAGCCATTTCCTCCCTGAAATTTTGCGGCAGCTCGGGGCAGACGTGGTGTCTCTTTTTTGCTCGCCTGACGGGGTAAATATTAATAACGGCTGTGGCTCTACCCACATCGAGACGCTACAGCAGAAGGTAGTGGAACTGGGCTTTGACTGCGGCATTGCCAATGACGGTGACGCCGACCGCTGCCTCTTTGTAGATGAAAAGGGCAATGTGCTGGACGGGGATCACTTGATGCTGATCAACGCGCTGGCCATGAAGCAGGAAGGCCGCCTGAAGGATGACATGGTGGTAGGCACAGTCATGAGCAATCTGGGGTTTTCCAAAGGATTAGCCAAGTACGGCATCAAAACGGTGTCCACCAAGGTGGGCGACCGGTACGTGCTGGAGGAAATGCTGAAGCATCATTATTCTATCGGCGGCGAGCAGTCGGGGCATATTATATTCCCTGAGTTCAATACCACCGGCGACGGACTGATTACAGCGGTGCAGACGCTGTCAGTGCTGAAAAAGCAGGGCAGGCCACTCTCCGCGTTGGGAGGTCTGATGACCACGTATCCCCAGATTTTGAAAAATGTGGAGGTCTACAGCAAAAACGGCTGGGAGGGCAATGCGCTGATTCAGGAAGCGATCCGCACTGGCGAGGAAGAGCTTGGCACTGACGGACGCCTTCTGGTGCGTGCCTCCGGGACAGAGCCGCTGATCCGAGTCATGGGGGAAAGCACCGACCAGGATCGGCTGGAGCGGGTCATCAATGATATAGCCTCTGTGATTGAGCAGGAGCTTGGCATCGAATAGAAATACCGGGGCTGACCGGCAGGAGCAACCCCTTTTATGATGGAACGAGGTTTTTATGGAAGTGATTCTTGCGTCCACGTCGCCGCGCAGAAAAAAGCTCCTCCTTCAGATTGGGTGGATGCCGATGATCGGGCCGCCGGACTTTACGGAGGCAAAGAATTCGGAGGAGGCCGAGCAAAAGGCGGACCTCCTTGGAGTGCCGCAGGAGGGATTGGCATCGCCGGTGGACCTTCTGCCGCTTTACAACAGTGTGGGAAAAGCAAAAAGCGTCGCAGTCAATCATCCGCAGAAGCTGTTTATCGGGGCGGATACGATTGTAGTGATCGGCGAAAAAATTCTGGGAAAGCCGGGGGATAAAAAGGAAGCAAAAGACATGCTGCACAGTCTTTCCGGCAAATGCCATCAGGTAAAAACCGGCGTGGCCGTCTGCTATCAGGGGAAGATGAAAACTGCCGTAGTGACCACGGAGGTCACCTTTGAAATGATGAGAGATGAAGACATCGAAGACTATATCGCGTCAGAGGAACCGATGGATAAGGCCGGCGCCTATGGCATACAGGGAAGAGGGGCTGCCTTTATTTCTTCTATTCATGGATCCTATTCCAATGTAGTCGGGCTACCACTTTCAGTCACCCGAAAGCTCTGCAAAGTTTTGCTGCGGGCTTGACGTTCTTGCACACTGTCGGCGCGACACACCTTCTGATGCAACGAAAAGGATCAGCCTTGGGCTGCTTTTTTCGTGCTGTATAATACGAGGAGGCATTATGAAACTGACACTGGGACTCATACAGGCCGCGATTCGTTTAGGTAACGCGGAGTATAACTACGAGCACATGGAAATGCTTTTGGCGGACGCTGCTCGGCGGGGTGCGGAGGTGCTGGTGCTTCCTGAAATGTGGAACGTCGGATTTTTTCCGAGCCGCCGTCTTCATGAGCTGGCAGACCCGGCGGGAAAACAAACGCAAGCGCTTTTTTCACGCATGGCAAAAAAGCACGGTCTGTGCATCGTAGGAGGCAGCGTGGCCATTCAAGAGGGAAGCAACTTTTATAATCGGGCCTACGTGATGGATGAGAACGGAGAGTGTATTTCTTCCTATGACAAGATTCACGGCTTTTCTCCGTCTCGGGAGCCGGAAGTTTTTCAAATGGGGAGCCGCATTCCATTTTTTAAAGTAAAGACGATGAGTGCATCTATGGCGCTCTGCTACGACATACGGTTTCCGGAGTTGATCCGGCGGGAAGCATTGGGCGGCGCAGATATTATTTTCGTGCCTGCCGCGTGGCCTGCGGAGCGTCTCTATCATTGGGATACTCTTTTGAAGGCGAGAGCCATTGAAAACCAAATTTTTTTGTGCGCTGTCAATCAGGGGGGCTTCAATGGAAAAACAGAGTATGCCGGCCATTCGCTCCTGCTGGATCCGTGGGGGGAGGTGATTGCGCAAAGCGGTGCTGGGGAAGAAGTTCTTATCGCTTCCATTGATGCGGACGTGCTGCAGGACGTGCGGGGTCGCATGAGGGTCTTTGGGGACCGGCGGGACGATGTGGACGTGGTTTTTCCTGCGCGGTAAGCAGAACATTTTCATCAAAAAGGAGACTTCTTGCAAGGGGAGTCACTTTTTTTTGGCGCTCAAGGAATTTTTATAGAACACTTCCATCAGCATGAGTCCTTCCGGCGGCGCAGTAAAGCCTGCGGCAGATCGGCTGCGGGCAGATACTATGCCCGGCAGCTCGCTTGGGCTCCGTTTGCCCTCGCCGACCTCCACCAGCGTGCCAGTGATGATGCGAATCATATTCTTTAGGAAGCCGTCGCCAATCACGTCGATCCAAAGCTCTCCGTTTTTTCAGAGAGCGTAATGGATGACACGGTGCGCAGCGAGCTCCGTTTGAATTTTTTATTTCCGCAGAAGGATGTAAAGTCATGAGTGCCTGTCAAAAAGGAAGCGGCGTCTCGCATGGCAGGAAGAAGAAGGGGCTTGCCGTATTGCCACACCAGCCTTCGGTCAAAAACATTTTTCGCAGAGCCGGTGCGGATGCGGTAGCGGTAATGCTTTCCCAGCGCATGGAAGCGGGCGTGAAAGCGATCGTCTGCACGGCACAGATTATACACGCCGATGTCATCGGGAAGGGCATCGTTGATCCGATCCGAAAGCTCCTCTGGCGAAAGTGCAGTGTCTCCATGAAAGCTCATTACCTGCCCCTTAGCGTGGACTCCTGCGTCAGTCCGCCCGGCGCCGATGACCTGCACCGGCGCGCCAAACAAAGGCAAGAGAACCGCCTCCAGCTTTCCTTGAATCGTATTTCCTGTGCGCTGCTGCCGCTGCCAGCCCTCGTAGCGGGTGCCGTCGTATTCTATGGTAGCCTTGAAATTCATGGTGCCTCCTTTGGGTTACGTTACAAGCTTCATGTTCCTATGGTATAATATTGCCATATTCAATGGTTTTGCAAAAGGAGAAATGCCATGAGGAAACTGGTTTGCGGTCTTGCGCTCGCCGGAGCACTGGCTGCCTTCGGCGCGGGAAGCGTGCAGGCAGAGCATTTTTGGAAATACAATGATACCATCCAAATCGATTTGGACGAAACAAAGGTGCAGAAAACGACGAACGGTCACGACGTGCTCCGTTTCGTAGCGGTTCAGGCTATCGAGGGAGGCACCGTGACTTACACCTATGTGTACGATCGCACGGCCGGCACCATTCAGGTAGAAACAATGGAGAAGGAAACGAAAAAATTGCACTATACCAGCAATTTTACGCCAGAGTCGGTCAATTCCCCGAATCCGGTTATCCGCGAGCGGGCTGCCATGGCAGAGGCTGTGTATCAGCGCAAGGTGAATAAGAAGTAATGAGAAGAGATATACATTACGAGGAGGTCTCCGGCGATCTGATCCGGTTTATCGGCCGCTGCCCCTCGGTGTACCACGTGGCCGCCGCTATCCAGGCGGCCCTTCTTTATGCGGGATTTACCGCTCTGTCTGAGGATGAGCCTTGGCAGCTTGCCCGGGGCGGAAAATATGTGGTTACCCGAGGAGATTCGGCGCTTATTGCCTTCACCATTCCCGAAAAAGGAAGCCGTTTTCATATCACCGCAAGCCATCTGGACTCGCCGACCTTCAAAATTAAAGAGAGTCCGGAGCTCCATGACAATGGTTACGTCCGGCTGAACGTGGAGGGATACGGCGGCATGAATATGGCCTCCTGGACAGACCGGCCCTTATCAGTGGCGGGGCGGGTCATCGTCAAAAATGGCGCAGGTCGGCTGGAATCTAAGAGGGTGGCCGTGGACGGAACGCTTCTTGTGATTCCCTCAGTGGCCATTCACATGGAGCGGAGCATCAATCAGGGTTATCAGTGGAACGCGCAGACGGATATGCTGCCCCTGTATGGTCTGTCCGATTCAAAGACGCCCTTCATGGACGTTATCGCATCAGCGGCATCCATAAAAAGGGAAGATATTCTGGCCCATGATTTGTTTCTTTACAGCCGAGTGTCCGGCACGACCTGGGGCGCGGAGAAGGAATTTATCTCTGCTCCCCGGTTGGACGATTTGCAATGCGCCTTTGCCTGCTTCCGGGGCTTTGCGGCGGCGGACAAACAACAGACCATCTGCATGTACGCCCTCTTTGACAATGAAGAAACCGGTAGCATGACTGCCCGGGGTGCCGGCTCTACCCTGCTGTCCCATACGATGCTCCGCATCGGCGAGGCCCTCGGCATGAGCCTTGATGAAACTATGGCGGCCATGGCGGGAAGCTTTCTGATTTCTGCCGACAATGCACACGCCATTCACCCGAACCACCCCGAGCTGGCCGATTCGGTCAACCGGCCCCGCATGAACGGCGGTATCGTGATCAAATACAACGCCCGTCAGACTTATGCCACCGACGGATTCGGCGCGGCAGTATTCAAGGACCTCTGCGAAAAAGCGGGCGTACCGGTGCAGACCTTCACCAACCGGAGTGACATGCCCGGCGGCTCCACGCTAGGAAATATTTCCTCCGCTCAGGCAGCGATTCCTACGGTGGACATCGGTCTTGCCCAACTGTCCATGCATTCCTCCTGGGAAACGGCGGGAAATAAAGATACCGGCTATCTGGTGAATGCGGCGATTGAGTTTTATAAGTAAAATAAAAATGCTTTGAGGGCTCACTCTCAAGGCGTTTTTTGCAGAGGGTGGCGCAAGATTTTATTCACCGGCCCATCGCTTATAACAGGGATATTGAGGAACGCCTGATGCCTGTGTATCCGTTGCGGTTTGACAGGACGAGCGGTTCTGACTATAGTAGAGAAGGCGTGAGAGCGCCATGTCATGCGAAAGGAGGCGGTTTTATGATTCACGCATACAAACATGATGAAAACCATGCGCTTCAACAGGTCATGCTGGAGAATCCCCCTGAAAAGGGCACGTGGATCAATTGCTATGCCCCTGATGCGGATGAGCTGAAAAAATTAAATCTTCTTACCGGCATTCCCATCGATGCACTCCAAACTGCGCTGGACCGTGAGGAACGTTCCCACGTGGAGCTGGAGGATGAATATATTTTCGTCGTCGTAAACACGCCGGTGGTGTTGGAAACTGATGCGTATGACGCGCTGCCGCTGGGCATCTTTATCACCCGGCAGGTGCTTGTCACCGTCTGTCTGGAACCGAATCAGGTTCTGCAAAAATTCCTGAATAACGCATTTATTTCCTTCTTCACCTATAAAAAAACAAGGTTCCTGTTCCAGATTTTATCCCAGGCGTCCAGCTCGTTTTTGTATTTCCTGCAGCAGATCTACAAGCAGACGGATGTCATTGAGGGCAGGGTGCGCAAGTCGCTCCAAAACAAGGAGCTGTTCCGCATGCTGGAGCTGCAAAAATCTCTGACCTACTTCAATTTCGCCCTTCACGCCAATGAAAATGTGATGGAGCGTCTTATGCGGCTCCGGAATAGTCCGCTTCATCTGCTTCTCAAAATGTACGAGGAGGATGAAGATCTTCTGGAGGATGTGATCATTGAAAACAAGCAGGCCTTGGAAATGGTGGAAATCTATACGAACATCATCAATTCTATGATGGATTCCTTTTCGTCTATTATTTCAAACCGTCTGTCCCAGATCATGAAATTTTTGACCTCTGTCACCATTCTCCTTGCGGTGCCTACGCTGATTTTCAGTCTGTGGGGCATCAACGTGCCTGTCCCGTGGGAGGAAAGCGGCATCGGATTTTTAACGGTGATCCTGATTGGCGTAGTGCCGACGGTGGCGGCTGCTTTCATTTTATGGAAGCGGGACATGCTGTAAAAGAAAAAATAAAAAGCAGCGGAGCGCCGCTGTTTTTTATTGCCCTCACGGAACAAAATTTACCGAGCCCGCCTGCGGGCTGTGCTATAATGAGGCAATAAACCGGCAGTCAATGGCGGCGCATTATGAAACGAGGAACGGATATATGCGGTCCCTACAAGGAGGCGCTTCAATTTGTGATGGATCAGATGAAAAGAGGGGATCAAATCGGATGCAGGCGTGAAAGAAAAATTGGCCCGCAAAGAGTTTTCTGTTACTCCAAAAGCGGCAGTGACCGACATGCGTGATGCGGTGGGCATTCGCATTGTGTACCGGTTCGTGGACGATGTGTATGAAAATGCAAAAAATATCTGTCGTCTGCCCAAGATCATTGTGACCGAGGAAAAGTGTTACAACAAAAATGCAAAGCCGTCGAGCTATCTGAGATATCACATGATTCTTCGGGCCGGGGTTCCCTTTGAGGACGGCCATGGATTCATGGGCGAGTCTGGAGCATGAAATAAAATACAAGCAGGAGGTGAAGCACGTGCCGCTGATTGGGAAGGGGCTGGAGCACTGCGCCGATGAGCTGGCGTCCTGCGATATTTCTCACAGCGCCACCATCAAGGGATACGGCACGGTCTTTCCATTGTCGCTGAAATCACCTGCCCGCTGGGCGAATCCATATCCATTCATGCCTGCTGGAAGGACGGCGTTAGCACATTCACTGTAGATTTTAAAGAAGGATAATACAAAAGCCGAACAGGTGAGCTTGCCTTATCCCATAGGACATATACATGAAGCATTTTCTGATTTTTAATACCTCCTATTTTGGCGATACCATTCTGACAGATCCGCTCTGTCGAAATTTGAAACGCATGTATCCGGGCTGTCACACCGTATTTGTAGCCAATACGCCCTATGTGGAGCTGGCAAGATATATGGACGGGGTAGATGAGGTTTGGGAGCTGGACAAGTGGGGCAGACACCGGGGTATCGCTGGGATATGGCCCTTTTACCGGGAGCACAAGGGCATCTATGACTTTGCTGCGGCATTCGTGATTTATGGCAATGAGCGGAATATTATTCTCTCCCGTTTGCTAGGGGCGAAGAAGGTCTTTTCTGACAGCAACCATTTTTATGTGCGCCTTCTTCTGGATAATGGGGTCATCGATTATAGGAACTGGGTGCATGAGCAGGACAAGCATGGCTATCTGGCTGAGCTTTATTCAAAAATTCCCGCGGAAAGCATGAAAATGGTCTACCATGTGCCAAAGGAAGCCTTCGAGACGGCAGAACGGCTGTTGGCCTTCTGTGAAGGCAAGCCTTGCATCGCAATCAATGCGATGACAAAGCAGAAGGAAAAGGATTTAAAACCGGAGCTGGTGGAGGAGCTGGCGGTGCGGATTACTGCCGAGGGCTATCAGCCGGTCATGGTCGGCGCGGGAGCCGGAGCTCGTGCATTTTATGAAGGCCTTCCTAAATCGGTGCAGGAGCAGTTCATCAATCTGATTGATAAGACCACCATTCCCGAGCTGGGAGCAGTGCTGAAACGGATGAAAACGCTGATCAGCGCCGATACAGGCACAGCTCACTTCGCGTTGGCCCTCGGCGTGCCTGTGGTGGATGTGTTTTACATCAATGATGAATGCAATTTAAAAACCTGGGGGCCAAAAGAACTTTATCCCCATCGCCTGATCGCCCAAGGTGGCGATTTCAGCGCCCAGCATGTGTGGGCTGAGGCTAAGGAGTTAATACGGGAGGCAACTCCAAAACATTGATGGGGACAATTAAAAAGGAGGCACAGAGTGAAGCTGTTACTTTTTAGCCTGTCTAAGGCACTGACCGCGTCCAATGGGCTCAGCCATGCGATCGCCCAGCTGGCACATATGCTAACGGAAGGCGGACATAGCGTATCTCTTGTGTGCACCGATACAGGGGGGCAGCCGTTTTTTCCTTTTCCCGGGGCCCTTCGCGTGTACAATCTGGGTCTTTCTTATAAAAGGGATAAGCTGGTGAAACTCAGAGTACTGTTTGCAAGGACGCTGGAAGAGAGGCACCGCATCAAATATTACGGCTATGGAAGGAAGCTAGCGCCGGGGCTGGCAGAGATCATAGACGAAGAAAAGCCGGACCTCATCATCTGCTACCAGATCCGGTCAGCGTTGATTATAAAAAAGATATTATCCTTGCCGGTACCGGTTATTTTATCCTGTCACCGGTGCCCGGATGAAATCGCAGCGGATAATCGAGGCCTTGCCGTGGCGGAGGCCTGCGATGCGCTCCATGTGCTGACACAGGGACAGGCAAAGAGTATACAAGAAAAAATAGAGGGGGTGCAACGAGTCTTTGTCATCGGCAATGCGGTGTCCTATCGCGAAGAAGCTCGGCCTGGTTGCGGCAGTCGGCGTATCATCAGTGTAGGAAGGGTGACGCCGGAGAAAGACTATCTGCTTCTGATCAACGCCTTCCACGAGCTGGCGGATGAGTTTCCTGATTGGACCATAGACATCTGGGGCGATACAGCCCAGTCGAAGGCCTATTACAGGGCGTGCATGAATCGGATCAAACGATATGGATTGGAGGATCGGATTATTTTCAAGGGTGTTACAAGAAATGTGTTTGAGGCGCTGCAGTCCGCATCAATCTTGGCCATGCCCAGTCCGGCAGAAGCGTTTCCTCTGGTTTTGCTGGAGGGTATGAGTGCAGGACTCCCCTCGGTGGGACTCGCCTCCTGCACCGGCGTCAATGAGCTCATTACCAAGGAGAACGGGATTCTCACAGAAAAAGCTCCTAAGGCCTATGCAAAAGGACTCTCACGGCTTATGCGTGACCGGGCGCTGCGAGAAAAAATGGGAGAGCGTGCTAGAGAGACGGTCGCTCAGCATTCTCCTGAGGCGTGCAAGAAAAGATGGGAGGAGCTGCTTGCCTCACTCGTTCATGATCGGCGGCAATAAAAAAGGGTAGCGGCCTGCCGGAGGATAGGCGCCAGTGGGAGAGCTATGCGAAGCGGCTGAAGCAGACGCAGAAGCGATACCACATCTGCTACAAGCGGCAAGGAAAATGGTGGTTCAAGCTCCTTTCATCAGTGATCCCGTCACTGAAGCCGGAACGAGTTTTGGAAACCATGATGGAGGAGGAAGAAAAATACCCACAGTCCGAGTATTGCGCGGTTATTGTTGGCGAGGCAGCCACACTGAAAAAGACAGCGGCACCGCGCAAATTATTTGAAACCTACATTCAAATGCCTTTTGAGAACCATCAGATGTCTGTTGTTGCGGAGTATAACACCCTTTTAACAAACATATACGGCGACTATATGGGTGCCCCGCACAGGCGATTCCGAAAAAGTGTTCCATGCCAGAAATCATGTGCTGAAGCGATAAAAAATATAAACGTCATCTTGTGGGGTGACGTTTTTTATTTGGGCGACGGCGATTTTATTTCTCTATTATAATGGAGGAAAAGGAGGGTGCTATGAGGCGGCGGTGGATTATGCATGTGGATATGGATGCGTTTTATGCGTCGGTGGAGCAGAGGGATCATGAAGAACTGCGGGGGAAGCCAGTCATTGTAGGCGGGGCGTCTAAGCGGGGCGTTGTGTCCACAGCGTCCTATGAGGCCCGGGCCTTTGGGGTTCACTCGGCCATGCCCGTGGCGCAGGCGCGCCGCCTTTGTCCGTCGGGGATTTTTGTAGAGCCCCGGTTTGAGGTGTACAAGGCGGTATCTGATGAAATTCATCAGGTCATGCTTCATTATGCTGACGGATATGAGCCGCTTTCCTTGGACGAGGCCTTTCTGGATATTTCCGGCATGGGAAGCCAGTATCAGTCACTCACCGCCATTGGAAGAGCCATCAAGCGGGAAATTTTTGAGACCGTGCGGCTTGTGGCATCAGTGGGAATCGGGCCGAATAAATTTCTTGCCAAGATGGCCAGCGACATGGACAAGCCTGATGGTCTCACTATTATTCCTTACGGGCGGGAGCAGGAGATATTGACGCATCTTCCGGTGCGTCGTCTCTGGGGCGTGGGAAGGGTGACGGAGAAAAAGCTACTCGCCCGGGGCTACAAAACGATCGGCGACATTCAGCGCGCCTCTGAGGAAGCGCTCCGCCCGATTTTTGGCAATCAGGCCAGAGCGGCGCATTTATTGTCCCTCGGACATGATGACAGGCCAGTTGAGCTGAGCCGGGATATCAAGTCCATCAGCGATGAATCCACTTATGAGGAGGATTTAACCGACCGGGCTGCCATAGAACGGCAGATCGCCATACATGCGGACGTGGTGGCCTCCCGCCTGCGGAGATATCAGATGGCAGGGCGGACAGTGACGCTTAAAATCCGTTTCGCCTCGTTCCGATCCGTCACCCGCTCGGTGACGCTGGAGGATCCCACGGATCTGGGAGAGGAGCTGTACCAGTCCTGCATGGATCTTCTTTCGCGGGTCATGATACGGGAAGGAATACGCCTCATCGGTGTCACCGTGTCCAATCTTTTGCCTGCCCTGGAGATTCCCTCATTATTTTCGGAGGAGCGGGAGAAACGAAAAAAGGCGGCTCTTGTGATGGACAGCATTCAAAATAAATTCGGCAAGGAAGCGCTGCGAAGGGGTATCTGGGTGATGGAGGAAATACTGGCGAAGCAGGCGGAAGGGAAGCGGGACCAAGAGGAATGATGAGTGTCCTTCGTTTGACATCCGATGGGGGGTTCGCTATAATTAGCATGTTATGGTGTGCGAAGATGGCACTGCCAAGTCAGACGTAAGGAGGTGTTGACTCATGGCAAAGATGACATACCAGCCGAACAATCACTGGAGAAAGCAGACTCACGGTTTCCGTGCCCGTATGAAAACAAAAGCAGGCCGCATTGTTCTCAAGAGACGGAGAGCAAAGGGCAGAAAGGTGCTGAGTGCCTGATTTAAGTATGGAGGAAGAGGTATCCTTCAGGCTGCCTTCCTATACGCGTATCCGGGCAAGCCGGGAGTACCGGCGGATTTACCGGCAGGGCATGCGGGTGTCCAACCGGGCAGGGCTTATGTATGTGGCGAGAGCCAAAGGAAAGCCATGCCGTATTGGTTTTGTGGCGACGAAAAAAATCGGCCATGCCCATGAAAGAAATCGGGCAAAGCGGCTGATGAAAGAGGTCTACCGCCTTCACCGGGGAAAGCTTTTGCCTGGGCATGAAGCGATCATGCTGGCCGGATCCTTTCTGACCAAGGCTTCCTACTGGGAGGCGGAGAAAGCGATTTTGGCGCTTTGGCACAAGGCCGGGATGATGGAGATGGAATGATGAAAACGGTGTTACTTGGGCTAATCCGGTTTTACCGGGTATTCCTTTCGCCCTTGAAATCGCCGTGCTGCCGATTTACGCCGACCTGCAGCACTTATGCACTGGAAGCGATTGAAAAATATGGGGCGGCGAAGGGCGGCTGGCTTGCGATCAAGAGGATCATGAAATGCCATCCCTTTCATAAGGGAGGATACGATCCTTTGCCGTAGCAGCTGCTTTTTTTGCTACCTGAAGAGTAAAATGACTTCAGGAATTTCACCGGCTTTTGAAACCAAGAGAGCCGGTTTTGATGACGTGTTGAAAGATAGACCGTACAAGGAGTATAGCAACGTATGTCGAATTTTCAGATTCCCCTTTTATCCGACTTTGTAGGTTTTCTGGCAGATATTATGCGGGTCTGCCTGGAGTTCTGCTACAAGGCGACCGTTGATTTCGGATTCCCCAGCTATGGGATCGCGATCATTGTCCTGACTGTGATCATCAAGACGCTGCTCCTGCCCTTTGCGTTGAAGCAGATCAAATCCATGCGGGGCATGCAGGAGCTGCAGCCGAAAATTGCGCAGCTCCAGAAAAAGTATAAGAATGACAAGGTGCGTCTGGCAGAGGAAATGAAGAAGCTCTACCGGGAAAACAATGTATCTCCCGCGGCGGGCTGCCTTCCCCTCCTGATTCAGATGCCATTTCTGGTATCCATTTACTATGCACTTCAAGGCTTTCCCTATGATCCGGCCCATGAAAGCTTCCTGTGGCTGGAAAGTCTGGCCGCATCGGACCCGACCTATGTGCTGCCCATTCTTTCCGCAGCATCTACCTTTGTAATTTCCTGGCAGACCACGCCGAAGGATGCGCCGAGCAATCAGAAAACGATGCTGCTCATTATGCCGCTCATGATCGGCTATATTTCCCTCCAGTTCCCCAGCGGGCTTGTCATTTACTGGATCGTGTGCAACGTGTATCAGTTTGTGCAGCAAACGATCATGTTCCGGGATGAGCTGGTGCAGAAATTTTTGAAGGGCAATCCGAAAAAAGGGGTTGTCACCGTATCGTCTGATGAGGAAATGGTCAAGGCGGCTACGAAGAAAAAGAAGGTCATCCGCAAGCGGGTGATCCGCAAGGTCGCAAAAAAGAAGACCAAGGCTGACGAGGAGGGAAAGGAAGTATCCGAGGCGGTTCACGCCGAATCGGTTGCTTCTGAGGCGCCTGCCGCTCTAGCGAAGGGGGAGACCCATCCGGCTCCCGCTGAGGAAGGCGTGAAGGAGCCGGACACGGACATTGCGAAGGAGGCTGCGAAGGAATCATGAAACAGGTGACTATTACAGCTAAGACCGTAGAAGAGGCTGTGGAGAAGGGAATCCGCCAGCTGGGTATTTCCAGAGCGGAGGCCATTGTTCATGTGGATGAAGAGCCGTCCAGCGGTCTTTTCGGGCTGATCCGGAAAAAGCCCGCCGTTGTGACCCTGTCCGCGCCGGAAGCAAAGAACGAAGAACCGAGGGCGACAGAGGAACCGCGGCACGTAGAAGAAGTAGCGCCGGAGGAAGAAACCGGGTTCCCTGATGACGCGGAAGCGATTGAGGAAGAACCGGAAGCCGAAGCTGCGAGGGCAGATAAAAAGGAAGTTCCCTATTCCCGGGAGGAACAGGACGAGGTGGCAGAGGAAGCCAGAAAATTCCTTGCGCACGTATTTGAAGGCATGCACATAGAAGTGACCATGGAAAAATTGCAGAACGAGGAACGGATTCTGTTTAATCTGCACGGTGACAACCTCGGTATTTTGATCGGCAAACACGGGCAGACGCTGGATGCACTGCAGTATTTGATCAATCTGGCCGCCGGGAAGCTTCATGGTCATCGGTATTTCATTCTGCTGGACGTGGAAAATTACAGAGAACGCCGCGCGGCAACGTTGGAAGGTCTGGCGAAGCGGCTGGCTGACAAGGCGCACCGCACAGGCCGTCCGGTCAAGCTGGAGCCTATGTCGGCGGCAGAGCGGCGGATAATCCATCTGGCCCTGCAGGCAGAGCCTGATGTGGAGACCCAGTCCGAGGGAGAAGCACCGAATCGCTACATCGTGATCCGGAGCAAATAAAAGCAGAGCTTGATTCATAAAAGTATAAAAAGGCGGCAGATTCCTGCTGCCTTTTAGGGTTGATAGAGGAAATAAGCCGAGCGGAAGGGAGGGGGAGAGATGGAACAGGCAGGCTGGAAAAAGGTTATCTATCTGGTGTGCATGATTCAAATATTTGCAGGCATTGCCATGATCGGTGTCCTTTCATTTATTCCGCTGTTTCTTTCTGAAATCGGCGTCACCGATCCCGGGGAAGCGGCCCTTTGGGCAGGTCTCATTTCGGGAGTCACGCCGCTCATGACAGCTATCGCGGCCCCTTTCTGGTCCATTCAGGCAGACCGGCGGGGACCGAAATTTGCCATGTCCGCCATTCTTACGGTAGGTGCCCTGTGTGCGCTGGCCTGCAGCTTTGTGACGAGCCCCTTTCAAATGCTTGCACTCCGCACGGTGCAGGGGCTCGTGGGAGGCTTCGTTCCCATCGGACTTGCTCTCGTGGCACGGGTCACACCGGAGGAAAAAACCTCGTGGGCCATGGGATATTTTCAAGCCGCCATGGTGATGGGCATCATGTTCGGTCCTCTTGTAGGCGGCGTGATCGCAGATTTTTTTGGCTACCGCATGCCCTTCGTGATCTTTGGGATCATGTCTCTGGCCTGTCTGGCAGCGGTGCGTTTATTTTTGCCGCCCCTTCCGGGCAAGGGGGCTGAACATAAAGCATCCGCTCTCAAGCAGATGGTGTTCTTTCTGAAAATTCCCCGGGTGCGGCTCATGACCTTTATGCAGTTCCTCTGCAATTTCGGAATCACCGGCATCGGACCGATCCTTCCGCTGTACGTAAAGGACATGGCCGGCGGCGAAACCGACATGGTGGCGACCGTGGTAGGCTTCATCATATTTATTGCCGGCGGAACCAGTGCGATGGCCTCGCTGAACGCAGGAAATATGACAGCCCGGTTTAAGATCCAGCGCATTCTCATCGGGGCGACCTTCTTCGTAGGATTTACATTTATCATGCAATACATGATGCATTCCGTGATGGGCCTCGGTTTTTTCCGGGGCATCACCGGCCTTGGCATGGGACTCATCGCGCCTTGCACGAATACGATTCTCATCCGGTCCGTCCCGGAGGAAAAGAAGACCCTCGTCTTTGGCACCGTGTCGTCCATCTTCCTTTTGGGCAATGTGGCAGGCCCCGTTTTTTCCGGCGCCCTTGCCATGAGCTTTGGCTATGCCTCCGTGTTTTGGTCCACTGCGGCTGCCTTCATCGGCGCATCGTTTCTTTTGCTCTGGAATTTTAGAAAAGAGCTGTGATATGGCGATCTGCAATCTTTGTCCCCGAGCCTGCAAAGTGAATCGGCCCGCTTCCGCTTCAGATGCAGGGACATTTGGCTTCTGCCGTCTCGGTATGCGCCCTGTCGTATCCCGGGCGGCACTTCATTTTTGGGAAGAGCCCTGCATCAGTGGAAAGGGCGGGGCAGGCACCGTGTTTTTTGCAGGCTGCAACCTGCGCTGCGTGTATTGCCAGAATTATGACATTTCAGAACGGCAAAAGGGAATCGAAATTTCTGTGGAGCGGCTGCGGGAAATTTATTTCGAGCTCATTGCACAGGGAGCGGAGACTATCGATCTGGTGACGCCCACCCATTTCACCCGCGCCATTTACCAAAGCCTCCGGGATCCTCTGCCTGTGCCGGTGGTCTATAATTGTGGCGGCTATGAAAGCGTTCACACAGTGGCCTTTCTGCAGCATAAAATTCAATGCTGGCTGCCGGATCTGAAATACGCTGATGCGTCCCTGGCAAGCCGCTACTCCGGTGCATCGGATTATTTTGAGAAGGCCACAGCCGCCATTGAGCAGATGGCGCGCCAAACCGGGCCGTATACAATCGGCGAAGGCGGCATTCTGCAAAAAGGCGTGCTCATCCGTCATCTCATTCTTCCGGGGCAGGTAGAAAATACAAAGGCAGTCCTTCGTTACGTGGCAGAGACCTTTGCGCCGGGAGAGGTACTGTTCAGTCTTATGCGCCAATACATTCCCTCCGGCAGAGCCGCTGACTTTCCCGAGATCAATCGGACTGTGACCGACGAGGAATATGAAGAGTGTGAGGCCTATATGGAAGAACTCGGGATCACCGAGGGCTACGTGCAGCAAAAAGAATCCTCCAGCGAAGGCTTCGTTCCAAGCTTTGACGGAACCGGCGTGCTGCACTCGGCAGACGGACCATAGCAGATTTTCCATCAGAGATAAAATTTTATACAGCCACGTAAAAAGCACCATTCCTTTTTGGGAGTGGTGCTTTTTTGATGCTTGTCAGGCCGATATTTCTGTTTCTTTTCTTGGGTTCGCTACGGTGCGGTAGCCTTCGTTGGCGAGAACGAGAGAGAGCAGTACCAAGAGTGTCCCGATGATGACCTGCGCGTAGGGGCCCCACGAGGCGGCGCCGTTGGAAATGATGCCGATCTGATTTTTTACGGTGAGCACCAGCGAGCAAATGGTGACCACCAGCATGAAGCTCATGGGGAAGAGGAACATTTTATTGTTTTTCCCTGCATTGCCGAGCCATGCAGCTACTGCAAGAAGGCCGATGGCTGCCAGTAGCTGGTTCGCCGCGCCGAAGAGGCCCCAGATTTTTGCAAAGCCGCCCATGCCGAGGGAAACGCTGAGGATGACTGTGAGAATGGTGGCAAAGTATGGATTGATCATGAGCTTGCGGAAGCCGTCCTTTACGTCTTTCGGATTTTCACCGGGCTCGAGCCAGAATTCTTGGAACATGAATCGGGCCAGTCTTGTGGCGGTGTCCAACGAGGTAAGGCAGAAGGCGGAGTAGGTCAGCACCAGCAGGGTGTACATGATGCTTTCCATGCCTTCCAGTCCGGGAATGGCAGCAATCATTGCCGCGATGCCGCCGGCAAAAATATCGGTGGCTCCATGGGTGTGGCCGGTCATTCTGGCGTATCCGATGGCGCAGAGGGTGATGATGGCCAGCACGCATTCCAGTAGCATGCCGCCGTAAGCGATGGGCTTGGCGTGAGCTTCCTTGTCCAGCTGCTTCGACGTGGTGCCGGAGGACACGAGGGAGTGGAAGCCGGAGATGGCGCCGCAGGCTACGGTGGTGAAAAGAATCGGGAAGAGGAACTGGGTGCCGTTGGCGTTATTGATGGTAAAGCCTGCGAAGGCAGGGAATATGCTTTCGTCAATGGTCGGATGAGCGCCTACGATGCCGATGACTGCCACGAGAAGCATGGCGTAAAGAAGGAAGGAGCTCAAATAGTCCCGAGGCTGAAGAAGAATCCATACAGGAGTGACCGAAGCGATGGTGATGTAAACGCCTACCAGAATCATCCAGGTGGTAGTGGAGAAATAGAAGGGATGGAAATTCATGCCGATGGCCATGCACGCCGCGATGGCAAGCACGCCAATCACGGAGGAAATCAGCATGGACGAATGCCTGCGGTATACGGAGAAGCCAAACACGATGGCTACCAGAATGAACATGATGGAGACCATGGCCACCGATGCTTTTGTGGCGCTGGCCGCCACATCCAGCATGCCGTCCTTGTAGGTCGCGCCGAAGGTGGACGCCACGATGGCCGCAAAGGCAGCTACTACGAGGATCAAGGTCAGGTAGGAGAAAATAATGAAGAGGCGCTTGGCCCGTTTCGACATGTTGAGAGAAATAATTTCACCGATGGATTTCCCCTGATGGCGCAGGGATGCAAAGAGAGCGCCAAAGTCATGAACGCCGCCGAAGAAAATGCCGCCCACCAGAACCCAGAGCGTTACCGGAAGCCAGCCGAACATGGCGGCCCCGATAGGTCCCGTGATAGGACCGGCACCGGCGATGGATGAAAAGTGATGGCCCATCAGCACAGGAGCCTTGGCAGGCACATAATCGATGCCGTCCTCCATGGTATGAGCCGGCGTGGGAAGATCGCCTTCGCCTACGCCCCACTGGCGGGCAACCCACCCCCCGTAAAAAATATATCCCAGTATCAGGGTCAGAATACTAACCCCAAGCAGCACAAGCGTATTCATGTGACATCTCCTTTTGCAGTAATGCTTGTAAAACGGCGGTCATGTTTTTCTTCATGCATTGGCCGCGGCGGTTGAAGTGGAGCGATTTTTCCGAAAGATCCACGCAGGCATTGTGGAATTCCATCCAGCCGTGAAAGGAAAAGAGAAAGCTTTTGTAAATGCCGCATTTCTTCAAGGCTCGCTTTGCGTCCTCGTCTGCCGAATCGCAGACAAAGATCGGAGAAATGTAGGTGTACATGTGACCTTTTCCGATATGGGCCATGTCCATGCCCGCCTCATAGGCGTAGTCCCGGCAGCATTCGTACAAGTCCTTCGTCAAATGGCTGATGCTGAAGAGAAAAATAAATTCCTCCTGATTGGCCGACCAGAGCTCGTTTGATTTCAAAAACAAATGCTGCCCTGACCGCTCATAATATTCGCAGACCGCAGTCAGCTCATTGCCCGGCGGAAGGGCAGGCGGCAAAATTGTCTCAGCCTCCCGGACATCTCCGATTCCCAGCGCACCGTCAAAGCGGGTGATATTGTAATACCGCTTATACCCGGTAAGGAGCTTATCCAGCGCAAGGGTTCTGTCATACCTCATAGATCCACCTCTCTCACACTTCATATATTTGACTCATTGTAAAATGAGCCTTGGGTATGATATGTTGTTTCTATGGTAAAGCTTTTCCCTAAAAAAGGCAATAAACATGCAATATAAATATAGAAAAAGTGTTTATGTATACATTTAATAGAACGCAAGATGCACAAATAGGACTGCGTATTTTTGCAAGCCGTGAATAAAAGATGAAAACGGTCCATGGTTTTTGTGGGTTCAGTCATTGTAGAGGTCACCGCATGATGATAAAATAAGGAAACAATAGTTATTCATAAAGGGGGATTTGGCGTGAAGAGTTTAGCGGCACCGCATGCGAAGGGAAAAAGCGCGGTAGACAATATTTTTGCGGCCAACAACAGGGCCATCGCGCTGGCAGAAAAAATTGGCAATGACCGGGTGGTCAATGCTACAGTGGGTTCTATTCTGGACGAGGAGGGCAATCTGGTCGTTCTTGACGTGGTACAGGAGGAATATAACCGCCTGACACCGAAGGAAATCGCCGCCTATTCGCCCATACAGGGATACCGAAAATTTTTGGACTATGCCATAGATCAATGCTTCGGCAAGTCAAGACCGGAGGGATACGTCGATGCCTGCGCCACTCCGGGCGGCACTGGCGTGATTCATCATGTGATCCACAATTATACCGAGGTAGGCGACACTGTTCTGATCACGGATTGGCATTGGGGCGCGTATGACAGTCTCATCGATGATAATAACCGCAAGGTGATGCCCTTTTCTTTTTTGACGGACGACGGCCATTTCAACGCGGCTGCCTTCAAGGAGGCGGTGGAAATTGTCGCGGCCAAGCAGGACAATATCGTTGTGATTTTGAACGGGATTGCTAACAATCCCACCGGCTATTCCATGAGTATTTCTGAATGGCAGTCCGCAGTGGATGTGCTGAAGGATGTGACAAAGCAGGGTGACAAGAACGTCATCCTTGTGGCAGACGTGGCTTATCTGGACTACAGCGGCGAAAAGGAAGAATGCCGCCGGTTTTTCAAGGTCTTTGAAGGATTGCCGTCAAATATTCTTGTAGTGGCTGCGTACACGCTGTCTAAGGGCTTCACCCTCTACGGTCAGCGGCAGGGCGCTATGATCGGGATTTCCTCCGACAAGGATGTGATCCGGGAATTTGTAGACATCAATCAGTATTCCTCCCGGGCGACCTGGTCGAATTGCAACAGCGCGGCTCAAAACGTACTGATCCGCATCTGCGAGGATCCTGCGAAGCTGAAGGCGCTGGACGAGGAGCGGGCTGCATACTACACATTGATTCAGCAGCGGGCCCAGATTTTTGTAGACGAGGCCAGGGAAGAGGGGATCCGCTTCGTTCCCTACGTATCGGGTTTCTTTATTACGATTCCAGTGACAGAGTCCCCAAAGGTCTGTCGGCTTCTTGAGCAGGATCATGTATTCATGGTGCCGTTGAAAAAAGGCATCCGTTTGGCAGTGTGCTCCGTGCCGAAGGCGAAGATGAAGGGGCTTGCGAAAAAGCTGGCCGCCGCCATCAGAGAAGCGGGTGCGAAGCAGTAAGGGGGAGCTATGGAGAGTTTATTTGCCGCGGTGAATGCAGTTCTTTCCTTCGTCACGCCAGTGTCCGATTTTTTCTGGGACTTTCCGAAAATGTTCGGCTTCTGGCAGGCCATACCTCTGCTCGGACAATTTTCGCTGGCCATCATCGTGCTGGTTGGGTCGGGGCTGTACTTCACATGCCGTCTGTCCTTCATCCAGGTCAGGAATTTTGGACACGGTCTGTCGGTGCTGACCCGGCGCAGGCAGATTCATGCGGGCATATCGCCGCTGGCCGCGTTTTTCCTGTCCACCGCTATGCGGGTGGGGCCGGGAAACATTATCGGTGTCACCGGCGCGATTGCTGCCGGCGGCCCGGGGGCGCTGTTTTGGATGTGGGTCTCTGCTTTCTTCGGTATGGCTACGGCCTACACGGAAAGCACGCTGGCGCAGATTTTCAAGGAACGGCGAGGGGATGAATTTGTAGGGGGTCTTCCCTTTTATGCCCGCCGGCTTTGCGGAAACAAAGTATGGATCGGGGTTCTCCTGTCGTGCGTGTATATTTTGTATGCTATGATGTGTCTCCCGGCGCAGGGCTTTAATGTAGTCACGTCAGTGGGTGCCATGGCAGGGATTCTCACCGGCGAAACGATCCCGGTGCAGTCTATATTTTATTACGCCGTCTCGGTCATTGTGGTGCTGCTGGCGGCGGTGATGGCCTTCGGCGGGATCCGTCGGATTGCTAATGCAAGCAACCGCATGGTTCCGGTGATGGCAGCCATTTATATTTTGACAGTAGTGATTTTAATCGTCATCAATTTGGATAATGTGCCCTACTTCTTCCGGGCGGTCTTTGCAGGCGCATTTTCGCCGGAGGCCGTCTTTGGCGGTGCCTTTGGCACGGTGCTCATGCAGGGTGTCAAGCGGGGACTCATGTCCAACGAGGCCGGTCAGGGTACGATCACCATGCCCGCTGCCGCAGCGGAAGCCAGACATCCCTGCGAGCAAGGAATTATTTCTGCCCTCGGCGTATTTTTGGACACCCACGTGATCTGTACCATGACAGGCTTCATTATCATCATGGCCCATCGCTGGGCCGCAGATGGCGTAGCGTGGAAGGCAGCCGGCACGTATCCGAAATTCCTTATGTCCATCGAGTCCATGACGCCCGGCGGATTGGAAGCGGTGGTGCTCTTCCTCGTGTCGGTGTGCTTCTGCCTTTTTGCGTACACCTGCCTGATTGGATTCATTTCCTTTTCGGAAATCGCGGCGAACCGCATCAGCAGCAGCCCGTCATTCATTCTTTTCATCCGCTGCCTTGGTATTTTTGTAGCCGCCTTCGGCATCACATGCAATCTGGCAGGCTACGATCTGTCCAACCTGTGGGCCTTTTCCGATCTGGGAAATATCATCATCGTGTATTGCAATATTCCCATGCTCTATCTGGGCTTTAACTACGTCCGAAAAGCGACGAAGGAATATTCATCAGAAGCGATGGCCTTCGATTCGAGAGACATCGGTATAGAAACCGATTGCTGGAACGGAGATCCCTCAGAGGGATAAAAAAACCGCGGCCACAAGGTCACGGTTTTTTGTTGCGCCGATTGCAGTGAGGTACAAAAATTTTTTCACGAAGGATCACGTGGTGCGGACCCGCCGTTTTGGGCGGTCCAGATGGCGGAGAAGGGCTTGGAAATAGTGGCCCATAATGGCGTAGAGGATAAAAATATTTCCAAAGGCCAGTGAAAATTCCAAAAGCGACTGAGGCCCTATGAGCATGTTCACCATATGAGTCATGAGCAGTCGGTCTCCTATGCGCTCTTGGAAGGAAAAATAAATGCCTGTCATGACCAACGCAAGGGTAAGGATCTGAAAGAGGCGGTCCAGCGCAGGCGATGGACGGAGGGAAAAGAAATGCATCAGTCTCCCTTTGATGTCTCCGCTGTGCATGCCTGTGTGAAGGGCGGCAAAAAGAAAGAACAGATACCCTGAGAGCCAATGGATTTCATGGACTGCAAGGGGCGCCCGTATAGAGAAGGGCAGAAGATTTCGTGCGATGGCAATGCCGGAGAAGATCACCGTCAAGCAGGATGCAGCCATGAGAGCCATCACAAGGGCATTTCCCCTCCGCTGATAATTCCAGCGGCTCCGTTTCAGATGGTCATGCCATGAGCGGTTCCATGCATGATGAAGAAGAAGCGCCAAAAGGAGCAGCCCGCCCAATATTTCATGGCCAACGACGCGGAAGAAGGGTAGGTTCAGCGTAAGAATAAAAAGGACGATCAGAAGACCGTCCAAGGCAATTTTTTCCATAAGTTCTCCTACTTTTTATTGTATCACAGAGAAAACACGCCAGCCCTTGCAGACGGATGAATCGCCACGCCTCATAGTGTATACTGAAGACAAAGAGGACGATACAATGAAAGCTGAAAATGGACTTTTAAATCACACAAAGACCGGATTTTCTTTAGAAATGGCTTCTTGAACCGGATTATTGCATCTGTCTGGCGGTGCTTTCTATGGTTTCCTATTTCGGGTTTGACTGGATCGGCGGAGAGACTCTTTTGAAGGCCGCCAACATTCCTCACAATGATGAGCTGGGCGACCTGAAGCACTTCTTCATACACGTCGGTTGGATGCCGTACTATCTGGAGTACCGCTTCAATGAGGAAAGCGATCTGGAATTCTATGATTTGATTGATTATTTTTACACCGATGTGGAGCTGTACATGGATCTGTCCGATATCTTTGCGGCAATCCGCGTACCCAGCGCCTTCCACATTTTGCAAGCGCTGCAAAAAGGTTCGGCCCTCAAAGAGCCGGTCTTTTTTTGTGGCAGCTTTTTACAAAGACAGGCGAAATATTTCTTATTTGTTCGCGCCTATTGTAAAATAAAAAGAGAGACAGGGGCAAGGAGGGGGGCAGCGTATGTACAACCTGCGAGTGGAAACACATTTATCCGGGTGGCTGAGACGAGGAGTTTCAATAAAGCGACCCAAGGGCTTTTTATTTCTCCGTCGGAGGTGATTAAGTAGCTCAACGATCTCGAGGCGGAGCTGGGGGCCAGGCTTTGCGAGCGGACCCATCGGGGACTGGTGCTGACGCCGGTGGGGGAGTTTTTTTATAAGGACGCTTGCCGCATTATGAAGGAGTTTGGCGAAGCGGTGCGGCAGGCAAGGGATGCGGGCCAATGCGGAGGATGTGGTAATCCGCATCGGAACGGCGCCGTTGGCGCCGGCTCATGTGCTGATGAAATATTTTTCCTAGGCCAATCGGGAGGACGCTCATTTTACGATTCAAATTGTTAATTTCGAGGGCGCTCTGAAGGAAACGGACCAGTATTTCAGTGCCCTCGGGGATAAGGTGGACGTGATTCCCGCCATTTATGATGAGGCGCTGTTGCAGTTCCGGAATTGTTAGGGCATAGAAATAGGCAGAAGCCCTTTTTATGTAGCCGTGTCTGGGCGCAGTGCTCTGTATGAGAAAAAGCAGGTGACTCTGGCAGATCTGGACGGCGAGACGGTGCATTTTATTCAGGACGGGCGCATTCATGACTCAGACCGCTTTCGGGAAAAGCGGGAGCAGGAGTGCCCCGGCGCGCGCATTGCCCGGCTCATAGGCGCAGTGCGAAGCTCTTTAGCAGCATCAAAAAAATAAATTCTTGTCAGTCAGGCGCTGAGGCAAAGGCTTTGGCGCTTTTTGCATGGAAATATTTCTGCTATACACCATCGGGTTTACGCATCTTAATAAAGGGAGACTTCTTCGGGGTCAATGAGGCCGATATACTGTAGGCAGGGTCGGGATGAGTTGATGAAAGCTCGCAAGAAAAAGCCTGTTCCCCAAAAGGATGTCCATTTTTTGAACAGTCTCACCGAAAGAGACTGCTCAATGCAAATACAAAGAAGGAGAATCTCATATGAATCGACTGACTAAAAAATTCTTGTCGCAGGATTTCCTGATGCTCTGGCATCGTTGAAGGAAGCGATGAAGCCTTCAAAAAAGCTAACGGTAAGCTTCCGCCGGAGGACAAGGCTGCTACGGATGATACAAACCGTCTGGACCAGGGTGTCGCCGTTCAGATAGGCACCTACGGAGAGGGGATCCGTCGCATGGGAGAAAAAGCGCCGACCAATCAGAAGCCGCTGCAGGATAGTTTATCCGCCTTCTACTTCGGCGATATTTATACGCGGGATTCTCTGAAACTTCGCACAAGAGAAATGATTACCATTGCTGTTATTGGGGCCATGGGAGTGGAGCCGCAATTCAAATCCCATGTGGCAGGAGGCCTTGCGGTAGGACTCAGTCAGGATGAAATCGTAAGAATCGTGACGGTGATGAATCCTTACGTAGGCTTCTCGAAAACGCTGAACGTCCTTCGCTGGGCCAGCGAGGGGTTCAAGAGGAAATAATTTTTGGAGACGGAGCAATATAAAAGCCATGATCGAGATCATGGCTTTTTCTGTACATGAAGCGCGTTTTATTTTGTTGCCGCGTTCTGCTCCGCGATTTCCAAATCGAAGGCCTTTTGCATGCGCACGTAGCTCTGCCGCCTTGCGATGGCGTCCTGCTCTGTTTTTTCAAAGAGCGCTTCCGCTTCCTTGGGGAAGAGCTTGGCCAGGCTGGCGTAGCGCACCTCGCCGAGGAGGAAGTCCCGGAAGTTTTCTTTCGGTTCCCGGCTGTCCAAATGGAACGGGTTCTTTCCCTGCTCCAGAAGGGCCGGGTTGTAGCGCCAGTTGCACCAGTAGCCGCAGGCTACCGCTTCCTTCTGCTCTGCCGATGCATGGCTCATGCCTTTTTTGATGCCATGGTTGATGCAGGGCGAGTATGCGATGATTAATGACGGTCCCGGGTAGGACTCGGCTTCATGAATGGCCTTGATGGCCTGATTCATATCGGCGCCGAGAGCGATCTGAGCCACGTAAATATATCCGTAGGACACAGCGATCATGCCCAGGTCCTTCTTGCGGGTTTTCTTGCCAGAGGCGGCAAATTTTGCAATCGCCGCAGCGGGTGTGGACTTGGAAGACTGGCCGCCTGTATTGGAGTAGACCTCGGTGTCCAGCACTAGCACATTGATGTCCTCGCCGGACGCAAGGACATGGTCAAGGCCGCCGAAGCCGATGTCATAGGCCCAGCCGTCGCCGCCAATGATCCACTGGCTCTTTTTGATGAAGTGATCTTTCAGATCGAGAAGCTCCTTGTATTCCGGATGGGTGCTGACTGCGTCGGAAAGCGCTGCCTTCAGTTTGTCCGCCCGTTCTCTTGTGCCTTCGCCCACATCCTTTTGGCTTATCCATTCGTTGATGGAGGCCTTCACTGTATCCGGCGCGGAGGGGAGCACCGCAGAGAGCTTCTCTGCGAGACGGTTTCTGAGCTTTACCTTGCCCAGATGCATGCCGAGGCCATATTCTGCATTGTCCTCAAAGAGGGAGTTGGCCCAGGACGGTCCGTAGCCGTCCTGGTTTGTGGTGTACGGCATGGACGGCGCGCTGGCTCCGTAAATGGAGGAGCAGCCGGTGGCATTGGAGATCATCATGCGGTCGCCGTACAAGCTGGTGACCAGATGGAGGTAAGGCGTTTCGCCGCAGCCGGCACAGGCGCCGGAAAACTCAAAGTAAGTTGGCTCAAATTGAGAGCCCCGGAGAGTAAATTTATTCATGGGGTTCTCTTTTCTGGGAAGGGTGATGGCATAGTCCCAGAAGGCCTGCTTGTCCAACTGTGTTTCAATGGGCTTCATGACCAGCGCTTTTTTCGGCGCTGGGCAAACGTTGGCGCATATGGAGCAGCCGTAGCAGTCCTGCGGGCTGACGATGATTCTGTATTTCAGACCCTTCTTCGGTCCCGGCAGGTCCCGGCAAATAAATCCTTCCGGCGCCTTGGCCTCCTCGTCATCAGTGACGATGAAGGGACGAATAGCCGCATGGGGACATACGAGAGCGCACTGGTTGCAGGAAATGCAATTTTCGGGAATCCACTCCGGCACAGAAATAGCAGCGGTGGGCCGTTCATATTTCGTAGTGCCTTGGCAGAAGGTGCCGTCCTCGATGCCCTTGAAGGTGGATACGGGAAGATCATCACCCTCCTGGCGGTTCATTACGTCGCATACAGACTCCACGAAGGCAGGGCGGGTCACCTTAGCCACCGAGCCACCGGTGGTAGCATGAGCCCATTCCTCCGGCACCGGTATCTCAACAATGTCTGTCATGCCTCGGTCCACAGCGGCATTGTTCATATCTACTACATTCTTTCCCTTCCGGCCATAGGAATCTTCATTGGCCTGTTTCAGAAAAGCGGCGGCATCGCTGTCGGGAATGATGCCGGTCAGGTGGAAGAAGGCAGACTGCATGATCATATTGATGCGGCCACCGAGACCGATTTCCTTTGCGATTTCAAAGGCATCAATGATATAAAATTTTGCTTTCAGTTCCGCCAGCTTCCGCTTCATGGATGCAGGAAGCGCCCGATCGATGTCCTCCTTGCGCCAGGGGCAGTTCAGAAGGAAGGTGCCTCCTAGTTTGAAGCCCCGGAGCAGATCGTATTTGTATACATACGACGGGCGATGGCAGGCGATGTAGTCTGCCTTGGAAATCAGGTAGGGCTTGCGGATCGGATCCGGTCCGAACCGCAGATGGGAAATGGTAACGCCGCCGGATTTTTTGGAGTCGTACGAGAAATATCCTTGGGCATACATGTCAGTGTGGTCGCCGATGATTTTGATAGCGCTCTTGTTGGCGCCTACGGTGCCGTCAGAGCCAAAGCCCCAGAACTTGCACGCAATGTCCTTGGAGGGCATATCTGGCAGCGGAATCGGCGCAAGGGACAGCTTAGTCACATCGTCCTCAATGGACAGGGTGAAATTATGCCGCGGGTTGTCTGCTTTCAAATGCTCGTACACCGCCATAATATCCTCAGGCACCACGTCCTTGGAGCCGAGGCCGTAGCGACCGCCGCATACCTTGATGGGCCGCCCCTTTTTCGCAATGGCGCTCTGCACGTCAAGGAAAAGAGGCTCGCCGATGGCGCCGGGCTCTCTTGTGCGATCCAGCACCGCGATTTTCTGCACTGTTTTCGGCAGCTGATCGATGAAATGATCCACTGAGAACGGGCGGAACAGATGAACATTGATAACGCCTACCTTTTCGCCCTTTCCGTTCAGCGTATCGGCCACATCCTTGCAGATATCTGTCACTGATCCGATGGCCACGATGACTCGGTCCGCATCAGCAACACCGTAATAATCAAAAAGATGGTAGCCCCGTCCGGTGAGCTTGCTGATTTCGTCCATGTATCCCTGTACGATGCCCGGCAGCGCTTCGTAAAACGGATTGGCCGCTTCGCAATGCTGGAAATACACGTCCGGGTTTTCTGCGGTGCCCCGAGTGACAGGATGATTGGGGGACAGTGCCCGGCTCCTGAAATCGGCGAGTGCCTTCTGATCCATCAAGGGTGCCAGCTCTCCATAGGAAAGGACTTCCACCTTCTGAATCTCATGGCTCGTGCGGAAGCCGTCAAAAAAATTGATGAACGGTACTCGTCCCTTGATGGCTGCCAGATGAGCGATGGCAGACAGATCCATGATCTCCTGCACATTGGCCTCGGCCAGCATGGCGCAGCCGGTGGCTCTCGCGCTCATGACATCCTGATGATCGCCGAAGATGGACAGCGCATGGTTGGCAATGGCCCTCGCCGCTACGTGGAACACGCCGGGCAAAAGCTCGCCGGCCACCTTGTACATATTGGGGATCATAAGCAGCAGACCCTGCGATGCGGTGTAGGTTGAGGTCAGTGCGCCGCTTTGCAGCGAGCCGTGGAAGGTTCCTGCAGCGCCGCCCTCGGATTGCATTTCGACTACATGCACCGGGTCACCAAAAATATTTTTCTTCCCATGGGCCGCCCATTCGTCCACCGATTCCGCCATAGGCGAAGAGGGTGTAATGGGATAAATGGCGGCCACCTCCGTGAAGGCGTAGGAAACATATGCGGCCGCCGTATTGCCGTCCATCGTCTTGATTTGTTTCACAGCTAACACTCCCTTTTACAAAATGCGCCGCCCTGAAAAAAATCACTCCCGCTCGGAGGGCGGTATCCTGTATGACGCAAAAGGCAGAGCCCTTGCGTCTCTTGCATAGGTGATGAAAATTGGGTACAATGTGACTATGATAATTTTGCATAGTTAAACGGTAATTATGGGATGCTCAAAAAAATAAGCCGCATTATTCATCACGCAACGTATCTTTATTATAGATTATAGAGCAACTCTGTACAAGAATTGCCGACTTTGAAAGCCCGTTTTTGAAGGAAGGGATCAGCATGGATTATCGTCACTTAAAATATTTTATGGAGGTCGCTGAGCAGAGAAGCTTCAGCAAGGCTGCCAGGAACCTCCATATTTCCCAGTCCGCCATCAGCCGAATGATCAAGGCCCTGGAAGAGGAGATGGGAGTGACTTTGTTCTTGCGGAACGCGAAGACCGTGGAGATCACCGCGCCAGGCACCATTTTTTTGAACTATGCCAAGCGCTGCCTCTTTATTTTTGAACACTTGAAGTCAGATTTTGAAAACGAGCTCAATCTGAGGCAGGACACCATCGACATTGGTCTGCCGCCCATTACGGACGCTCATGTTTTTGCAAAGCTGCTGGGCGAATTCAAACGGACCTACCCACAGATTTCCATTAAGCTTTATGAGCATGGCTCTAAGATGATTGAGTCCTCTGTGCAGGAGGGCGTCATCGATGTGGGCATTATCTGCACCATTCCGAACAAGGATTTTGAATCTTTCTTCCTGTCTGATGATCAGATGTGCGTGGTCATACCTAAGGGAATTCCTTTGGAGGAACATCGGGAGGTGCCCATGAAGCTTTTGGCAGATTATCCGCTTGTGCTGTACCGGGACGATTTCAATCTGCACGATGATATTTTGGCAAACTGTGAAAAAATTGGGTTCACTCCAAAAATTGTTTTTGAAACGAGCCAGCGGGAGCTTATGCTGCAGACCGTAGCTGCCGGCCTAGGGGTCGCCCTTCTCCCGTCAAGGCTCTGCCCGGCCAACACCAGTGACAGCACCATGGTCACAAGGGTCATGTCGGAGCCTAAAATGACACATCATCTGTATGCCATTTGGAAAAAGGGACGCTACCTGTCAAGAGCGGCCCGGCTGTGGATCGAATTTACAAAGGATCATCTGGAGCTTTTGTGCTAGGCCCCGGCGGCGCAGGAAAAGAAAAAAGACCCTTGGCGTGACCGAGAGAGGATACCTGAATACGCATGGAGCGGTGGAAGAAAAAATTGGATCTGGAGCATACCTGGTACCTGTACCTGTGCATCCTGATTCTTATAATACTCATCTCTCTGCAGGAGTCGCAGATCGCAGACCTGCAGGAACGAATGATGAATGTGGAAAGCAGTTGTTACGATGACCAGATGAATAATATCCGCTGGGAGGCGGAGTCAGCGCTGGAGGAAAATAAAGAGCAGGGCAAGGACATTTACACCCTTCAGCGGCACGATGCGGATCATGAATTCCGTTTGAAGCAGCTTGAGTGGGACCATCCTAAAGAAGAATGAAAAAAGAAGAGTCACAGAGGCTCTTCTTTTTTCATGGAGCACCAAGGGGTTGGTTGCGTTTCCTTTCGCTCTGCTTTATTGTAATATATATGCAATACATCTCGGTGATGGCCGGGAAAAAAGGAGTGCCTATGGAAGATGTAACTGATATACTGGCGCGTATCAAAAGCCGGGTGGACGGCAGCGCCGCCAATATCTCCGAAGATGAATTGAAGCGGCAGATTAATGCCATATATTCGGTGTACGTGAATGCCATCGGCCCGGAGGAGCTCATTGTGCGGGCAGGAAAATATGAAGCTCTGAAGCTGATTCACGATGAGAACCCGAAGGTGCGTCTCATAGGCTTGGAGCGTCTGATTTTTGAAAGCCGGGACTATGTGCGCATTCCTGCCGATGATGAGGTTCCGCCCATTCTGGATCAGCTGGAGGACAAGCTGGCAGAAATTCTGGCCCGGCAGGTGGTGGAGCAACAGCTGGAAAAAAAGATCACCCAGCGCTTGGAGGAGCATCATCAGGAGTATGTGAATGAGATCCGGCGGGAAATTATCGCCGAGGAACGGGACACCGCCGAGACGCCCGCTTCCCGGCACAAGCTGGAAAAGCTGGAAAAGCTGGAAAACATTTCCCTGACAAAAACAGTGATGACCATTGTCAGGCCCCGCACGCTTTCAGAAATTATCGGGCAGGACAAGGCAGTGAAGGCACTGGCCTCGCGCATCGCGTCGCCTTATCCCCAGCATTTGATTTTGTACGGTCCCCCCGGCGTGGGTAAAACCACCGCGGCAAGGATCGTGCTGGAGGAAGCAAAAAAAAGGCCTTATACCGCTTTCAAAGAGGATGCGTCCTTTGTGGAATGTGACGGCACCACTCTGCAGTGGGATCCTCATGACATGACCAATCCCCTCATCGGCTCCGTGCATGACCCGATTTATCAGGGCGCGCAGAGGGAGCTTGCCGAGGACGGCATCCCCGAGCCAAAGCCGGGACTGGTGACAGAGGCTCACGGAGGCATTCTTTTCATTGATGAAATCGGCGAGTTGGATCCGTCCATGCTGAGCAAGCTGCTGAAGGTGCTGGAGGATAAGCGGGTTCATTTCGAATCGGTCTACTACGATGAGGACAATCCCAACGTGCCCGGGTATATTAAAAAGCTATTCAAGGACGGTGCGCCGGCGGATTTTATTCTGATCGGCGCTACTACGAGAGATCCGTCGGAGATCAATCCGGCGATCCGCTCCCGGGCGGCAGAGGTATTTTTTGAACCTCTACAGCCGGAGCATGTGCAGGAAATCGTAACCAACGCGGCAGCCCGCCTCGGGGTATCTCTGGAAAGCGGCGTGGCGGAACTCATTTCCGAATACACCATGGAGGGACGCAAGGCTGTCAATCTTCTGTCCGATGCGTATGGCCTTGCGGTGTATGAAAATGGCGGCATCGCCGGCGCAAGCATTACCAAGGACATCATGCGCCGCACTGCTCGGGGCAGTCGCCTTTCGCCGTGGCACAACCGGGTGGCCGAAGAAAAGCCTCGGGTGGGACGGATTTTTGGCCTCGGCGTTTCCGGCTATTGGGGAAGCGCCATCGAGATCGAGGTGGCCGCTTACCCAGCTCGGGAAAAACGGAAGGGCTCTATCCATTTCAATCACACCGCTGGAAGCATGGCAAAGGATTCGGTAGCCACTGCGGCATCAGTGGTGCGGGCCCTGACGGATAAGGATGTTTACGACTACGATCTTCACATCAATGTGATCGGCGGCGGAAATATTGACGGGCCCTCCGCAGGAAGCGCCATTACCACCGCCATCATCTCGGCCCTTGAAAACAAGCCGGTCCGGCAGGATTATGCGGTGACCGGCGAAATTTCCCTGTCCGGCGATATCAAGCCAGTGGGCGGGGTCCATGAAAAGGCCTTCGGCGCCCATCAGGGTGGCATGAAGGGGATTGTTATCCCAGAGGAAAATAAAGACGATATTGAGCAGGGCCATCTGGGGCTTCACGTTGTGGCAGCCGTCACGATTAAAGATGTGCTGGATACGATGCTTGTGAAATAGTGTTCCGGGGCAAGCGCCCCAGTGTATGAGGTACAGAGTATGCCGGATAGCAATGAATCGGGACGGTGGAGCCGTAAGGGCTCCTACCCGGCAAAGAAAAAAGAGGACACTGCGTCGATGCTGATCGGCCGCCTGCCTCCGCAGAACGTGGACGCGGAAATGGCGGTGCTCGGCGCAATGTTGGTGGATAAAAATTCACTGATTGAGGCAGAGGATTATCTGCGGCCCGAGGATTTTTATCGGGAAGCAGACGCCGTTATTTTTCAAGCCATGCTGAATCTGACCCGGCGGGGCCAGGAGGCGGATCTGGTCACAGTGACGGAAGAATTAAAGCGCATGAACCGTCTCGATGATGTAGGCGGCGTGATTTATTTGAACAGCCTGCCGGAAAAAATTATCACCACCGCGGGCATCCGCCGTCATATCGACATTGTGGCGGACAAGGGCAAGCTCCGTCGGCTCATTGACTGCGCCACAGGGATCGTGGACGAGGCGTACAAGGAAGAAATGAGCGTCGAGGATATCACTGGCGAGGCAGAAAAAGCGATCCTTGAGGTGACCCGGGACGATCGGAAGAGTGATTTTATTTCCATCGGCGAAGCGGTGCAGAGGCAGATGGAAGATATTGTGGCCAAATTCAAGCAGAAGGTATCTATTACAGGCATGTCCTCCGGGTTTGCCCGGCTTGATGCCATGACCAGCGGCTTTCAAAAAGGGGATTTCATCATCGTAGCGGCCCGGCCGTCTATGGGGAAAACCGCGTTTGTGCTGAATATAGCAAAAAACATGAGCCTCTCCTCAGATAAGCGGACGGTGGCGTTTTTCTCGCTGGAAATGTCCCGGGAGCAGCTGGTGGAGCGGCTCCTTTGCTCCACGGCGCTGGTGGATTCCCAAAAGCTCCGCACTGGACGGATTACGAGCCAGCAGGAATGGTCCAATCTGGCCAAGGCGTCGTCAGTCCTTATGGATGCTAATTTATACATTGACGACACGCCGGGGATTTCGGTCTCTGAGATCCGTTCCAAATGCAGGCGGCTGAAGGCAGAAAAAGGGCTGGACATCGTCATGATTGACTACCTCCAGCTGATGAGCGGCAAGCAGCGGCGGGGCAATCAGGATAACCGGCAGCAGGAAATTTCAGATATTTCCCGATCCCTGAAGTCGCTGGCGAGAGAGCTCAAGGTGCCGGTGATCGCGCTGTCCCAGCTGTCCAGAAGCGTAGAGTCCCGGCAGGATCACAGGCCGATGCTGTCAGATCTCCGAGAATCGGGCTCGCTGGAACAGGACGCGGACATGGTGTGCTTCCTTTACCGCGAAGCCTACTACCACAAGGAATGGGAGGCCGGTGATGACCGGCAGCAGGAGACAGAGGTTATTTTGTCGAAAAATAGAAACGGGCCGGTGGGCACGGTGAAGATGAATTTCCTCGGCCAGTTTACGCTTTTCTTTGAACGTTCTGAACAGGAGGAGCCGCCGGATTTGGAATAGCAACGGCTTAAAAAAGTATTCATCTGGAAGAAAGAAGCCGTTCTTATTTGTTTGCAGACCGCTTTTGAAGGGGGGGGGAGGCTTATGGATCTGTGGGGACGGGAGGATGCGGAGGAATACGCTGCCCGTATCAAGCGAGAGGTTACGCGGGATCAGCGCCATTATGAAAATCATGATGCATTGGTCAAGGCGGCCTCGGCCTGCGATGCATGCCCGCTCAGGCAGGAGGGCTGTCTTGGGCCGGTGGTGTCAACAGGTCCTGCGGAATCGCCTATGATGATTGTCGGCGAAGGACCGGGAGCGGTGGAGGACAGCTACGGGGCGCCTCTGATCGGGCCGTCGGGCCAGCTTTTGGACAAGGCGTTGTTCTCGGTAGGCATTACCCGGGATCGGATTTATGTGACCAATGTGGTCAAGTGCCGCCCTAGAGGAAACAGAACGCCCACGCTGGACGAGGGAAAGGCATGCGGCGACCGCTGGCTGGCAGAGGAAATTGATTTGAACCGGCCTAAGGTGATTGTAGCCCTTGGCAAGGTGGCGCTCCGTTATTTTTTAGGACACGAGGCGGGGATTATCCGCATACGGGGTCATTGGTTTGAGTACCGCGGGATACCGGTGATGCCCACCTTTCATCCGTCCTATCTGCTCCGCCAGTTCGGCCATGATCAGGTGGAGGCGAAATGGAAGGTATACTACGATTTGAAGGCCGCCCGGGATAGGGCAGACCAGTTGGCGCCGGGCTGGCAATGGACAAGCGGGGTCGTGCAGGATTTGCTGGCAGGCCTTACAAAACGGCAGGAGGGTGTATGACGCCAAAGGAAGCCAATTTATTTTATCTGTTAGGCTACGGTCTTGCGGTGACGATCGTTCTTTTTTCTTTGTGGCAAAAAAATAAGCTCAATCCAAGAAGAACCATCACGAGAAAAATATTTGCATGGCGTCTTTTATGGATGGCTCTCATTGCCATGGCAGGCGAGGCGCTTCTGGTGGGGAGCTATTTTATTTTTTCCGGCGCCGGCCATTTTTATTTTTTCACCGCAGTCATGATGATCATGTCTGTTTTGGAATACGTGCTCATGATTTCCTCCTTCTTTCAGCGGTATGCAGTGTATCCCCGGGGAAGGGCTCTTACGCTGGTGATCCTTGCGCTGTATGTGTTGGCGGATTTGTTCATGCCCTTCGGCACGAAATACGGGATCGCTGTAGCGGGGTTTTTAGGCGGATTCATCCTGCCTGACAGCTGGGATGATTGGGCGAAACGGAAAGAATAAAAATAATCTAAAGGAGTGTATCCATTGAAAGGAAGCGTGCTTATCCTATCGTTGTGTATAGCTCTGTCGTTGATGGTGCAGGCCATGGCGAAATCTCCAAAGGGCACCGAGCAGGGATTGGTCCCGGCGCGGCCTGCGGTACATATGGCATCAATGACGACGGAGAAAACAAAGCCTGCCTTTGATGACAAGCGGATCGAGGTCAATCTGGCCAGCCGCCTTCTTGCGTTGTATCAGGGAGACGTGCGAATCCGCATGTACCCGGTAGCTCCCGGGCGGCCGGATACGCCGACGCCGCTCGGATGGCGAAAGGTCGTCTCTATGGAAATCAATCCCGATTGGATTGATCCTGAAACGGGAATTGTGGTGCCTACCGGCCCCGGTAACCCGCTGGGCTATCGCTGGATCGGCATCGGTGGCAATTATGGGATTCACGGCACAAACCGGCCGGGCTCCATCGGCAAGTATGCCTCTCACGGCTGCATGCGGATGTACGAAAACGATGTGGAAGATCTTTTTTCCCATATCGTGAAGGGCATCCCGGTGGATATTATTTATGAGCGAGTCATCGTGGAAAAGGCGCAGGACCATACGGTCCTTTACTACATTTATCCTGACGGCTATCGGCGGCAGCCGCTGACGACGAAAAGCGTCAGAAAGAAGCTGGATGCCTTCGGCGTGTCTCCCTTCGTGACCGATGAAGAATTGGCGAGAGCCATCCGATATTCCTCAGGGGAACCTCATCGCACAGCGCAGGTGTATGAGCTGGCGGTAGGCAATAAAAAACTGGCGGCCCGGGCCTACGGAAAGAATGGTCAGATTATGATCCCCGTCTTTCCGGTGGCTAAGGCGGCAGGCATTCCAATCAGCTGGTCTCCTACGTGGCAGGAAATCCGTTCCTCCTTTGGCAGAGTGTCCGGCATGTCCCTCAAGGGACGGATTTATATCGACGCTGAGGATTTAGTGAAGGTGCTTCCTCTCATAGGTCGTCTTGATGGAGGCACGTATCAAATTACGGAAGCGCAATAACAAAAAAGGAAACGCTGCGATGCGTTTCCTTTTTTGTGCCGTCCTTCTGCAAAATTTTTTATGAGGGGCAGGGAACTGTGTATTCACGCATACAACCCTTGCAAAATTTGATCATCTCCTGTACTATAAATAGAACTAATGTTCTTGCATAAAAAGGAGACATCATGATAGATATTTACGGAACGTCGGCAGTGATTCGACCAATGAGGGAGGGCGCCTTTCATTACACCGCGCTCTATTACACAGACGGCCACGAGCAAAATGTAGAGTGGCATATACGGACCGTGCTGAAGCAAATCGCCGAAAGCAGGGGCATTGATTTTCGGCTCCTTCGGAAGCGGAGAAAAGCGATGCCTCTGGATCTGCATGAGGGGTATGTGCTGGTGCCGGTGAAGCTGGCGAAAACGCTGCCCATGCAGGGCTACGCAGACCTGTGCTATGTGGAGGCCATAGAAAAAGCGCCGGACCGGACAGGCGCTATCCTGCATGCAGCAGGCCGCGCGTTTCCTGTGTACGAACCCTTCCGGAATCTGGCAGAGCGCTATGCCAATGCCTGCCTGGAACATGGCATTTCCTATGGCAGTAAAAAATAACAGGCCACATAGGGAGGGTAAATATAATAGTCGCGCGTATAATAAGAAACGGGCCATAAAAAAGAACGATCCTGTAGAGGAACGTTCTTTTTTTATGTCTTGAAGAGGTGTTTTCTTTCTTTTACGCGTTCTTGTGCAGCGATACCCTTTGTCACTCTTTGCTTTCTTCAGTGAGCCACTCTTTGGGATATTCGCCGCGGTACTCGGTGACGTCCTCCAAAGGCTTTCTCGGTGTGGGAGCCGCGTCTCGGTCCGTGTAGCCCAGCGCCACAGCGGCCACCATTTCTCCGTCGCTTCGGATCCATTCCTTCAGCTCGTCGTAAGCAAAGAAAATATTATTCGTCCACAGCGAGCCCACGCCCTGTGCCTTCGCCTCAAGGCACAGGTTCTGAATCGCGGCGGATACAGACTGAATGTCCGCCAGCACCATCATGGACTTATCCGGCGGAAGGGTCTCATGGTAATCAATGCCCTTCGTGTTCATCACAAATACAATCACTGGTGCCTGCTCCAAAATGCGGGCGGTATAAATCGCGGAAGGAATAAACTGGTCATAGCCGTCACTGAAAATCGCAGAGGGATCCTTCGCGCGACACCGGGAGATGCCTGCCTTTAATGCGCGCACCATAGCCCGCCGCTCTTCGCCGCGAATGACAATAAATTTCCAGGGCTGCTCATTTTTTTCAGATGGCGCCCAAGCGGCTGCAGTCAGTATTTCCTTCAGCACCGTCTCAGGCACAGGCTTTTGTAAAAACCGGCGCACACTCCGCCGGCTGCGAATTTCTTCTATCACTGAACCCACTCCTTCTTAATGCATAACATGGTAATTATAAAAAACTGCGCCAAATATTGCAAGAGTGACGGCCAGTCAAAAAGGTTACCGGACAATTACAATCTTTGTGCCATTGTTACATAAATATGCATAAGATATTACATGGCTGTCTTACGATGAGGGTGAATACTCTGAGTAAAAGGTGTTGAGAGTTTATTTCAATGGAGGAGAGCATTGTATGAAAGCACTGAAATCATTCAGTAAACGGAAGAAGCGCGTCACCCTGATATTGGCGGTCACCGCCTTATGCGCTTCTTTTTTTCCTGTTACTTCATCAGCAGGCGCACCCGCGGCTAGTGAGGTAGTCACCACAGCTGCTGCCGGAAGCCCGCTCATAAATAGAGACGGAGATACTGGCACTGATGCGATCGCCCTAGGATACACCGCGGTTGCCAGCGGAGCAGATCCCATCGCGCTTGGTAAAAATGCGTCAGCCAAGGAGGCATTCAGCGTGGCTATCGGGAATGCTGCGGTAGCTTTCAAGTCCCATTTTGTGGCTATCGGAAGCCCTGCGCTGGCGAAATGGGAGAAGGGCGCGGCAGGGGCAGGCTATCTGGCTGGCAGCGATGCGTCGAATGTTTTTGTTTCCACACAGAATGCGATAGCTATCGGAGACGGCGAGGTTTCTAAGGGCGTCATCGCGACCCGTCAGCTGACAGGCCTGGCGGCAGGCACTGAGGACACCGATGCAGTCAACGTGGGCCAGCTGAAGAAGGCCATGGCCGGAGCGACAGAGGACGTGAACGATATCACGATGAACGTGAAGGATGCGTTTATGAAGGCTACCGAAACGAGGAGCTTCAAGGACGCAGGGCTTGTGCCGGGGAAATCTGAATCGTCTCTCTCCACAGCCATTGGCAATATTGGATTTGGCAAGCCCTCCATCGGCAAAGACTCCAGTATGAGTGTCACCGTGGGCGATGCGGCGCAGGTAGGAAACGATGCGGAGCGCTCCACCGCAATCGGCTATAACAGCAAGGTTGCCGAGGGCGCTGAGTACAGCGTGGCCCTTGGCGAAAGCAGCGCTGTGACAAAAAAGGAAAGCATCGCCATCGGCAAGAGCGCTAAGGTGGAAACCCAGAATGCCATCGCCATTGGCACGAGCGCGAGTATTCAGAAAGGCGCAGTCAACAGCATAGCCATCGGAGGTCTCTATTCCTACAGCAAGGAGGATGGCCTTGGCGGTGGCGCAAGCTATATGGTGGCGGCTAACGCGAAAAACAGTACCGTCATTGGTACCGGTACCCTGAGCCAGTCTGAAGGAGCCACCGCACTGGGTGAAGGAGCGTGGGTCACTGAGGGTGCAGCCGGATCGGTTGCTCTCGGACAGGGAAGCTCTGTAGGCTCCGCTGATATTTTCGGCAGCGACACCTATGGCGTCGTTTCCGTAGGCAGCACGCAGGGAGAAAACGGGGAAGACGTTACTCGCAGGGTGATCAATGTGGCAGACGGCGTGAATGCTCATGACGCAGCCAATATGAGCCAGCTGAATTCCGTCAGGAGCAGCGTTTACACGCTGGGCAAGGAAATCGACAGCGTAGGCGCCATTTCCTCGGCCTTGGCCGGACTTCACCCGATTGATTATGACGGGACCGGATCCAAACTCCAGATTAGCGCCGCCGCAGGAACCTATGACGGGAAGCAAGCGGTAGCCCTCGGCGCGTTTTACCACGCAAACCGGGATGTCATGCTGTCCATCGGCGCATCCAGTACCTTTGGCGATGACCGCAAAACTGCCGGAAATATCGGTGTCACCTTCCGAGTCGGTGACGGTGCGGACGAAACCGTTTTCGGTCAAAGCAATCGGGAACGGGATATGGAACGGTTGAGAGCAGAAATCGAGCAGCTGAGAAATGAAATTGAAGCGCTGAAGGCAAAATAGAAAGCCCTGTCTTATGAAAGGGCTCATAAAAAACAGGCTCTGCAACGCAGAGAGCCTGTTTTTTATGTTCTTCGGATAAATAAAAGACAGTTTTGTCGTGCTGTACCGGTGGCGGGCTGCTTTTTTTAGCGTGCCGGTGAAAAATTGCGATGGGTGAAGCAATAGGCGCTGTTGTTTTTTGAAGGGATCCTTTTTATTTTTGAAGCATGCCGCTTTTTTAGAAGCCTTGCGCAAGGGGGCCCTCTTTGTTTTTGCAGAGCGAGGAGTTTTTTATTGTCCTGCTGCGGCATCGGCGGTTCTGCAAGGCATGGCTCTATTTCCTCTGCAGGCCGCCTGTCGGGAACCTTCGTTTTTTGTCAATCCCTGTGGGGTATGATAAAATTATTGTATCCTTAAGGCCTGAGAAAGCAGAGAATATCTGATGGAAGCGGGGTGAGCGTTGTGGGATGGGATATGAAGGCCGTGAAGAAAACGAATGGCCTTGCCGGTTCGTGCCGGTTGTTGGATTGTCTTATGGACGGAATCGCCCAATACGGGCACTTTGTGTTTCTTCTTTACGGGCTCATTCTGTGGTTCGCACCGGGAAAGACGAGGGCTCGACGCCGGGAAAGCTGTCTCATGGCGCTCCTTTCGATCTGTCTTTGCTCGCTGTCCTCGCTTATCATCGGGCGGCTCTGGAAACGGAAGCGGCCCTTCGTCAAGGCCGGAGAGATTTGGAATTTTACAGGCCACAAGGCCAATTCTTCTTTTCCCAGCAATCATGCCATGAACGGCGTGGCAGTGGCGTTTCAGCTTCTTCATGACGGTATGCCCGGTGCGAAGGGGATAGCGGCTCTGTCCGGCCTGCTTGCCTTTTCCCGGCTCTTTGCGGGGGTTCACTATCCTACCGATCTTTTTGGTGGCGCCGCCATTGCGGCGGGCATGGGTTGTCTTTTAAACCGTCCGGTAATTCGAAAGCTTGCCCGCATGGGCGTGCGATTCGTTGACGCGGGGGAAGCGCGTCTTATCCGATGGAGGAAGGGCTGATGGGAAAAAACGAGGGTCGTAAGATTTCCATCGTCCGCATTGCGCAGGTGCTTTTTCGGGAATCTGACCGGGAGCATCCGCTGGCCCGGCAGGCTATTTTGGACCTCATCAGGGAGCAATACGGTCTTGTGATGAGTGTGAAGGCCATCGGACGCAATCTGGCCTGGCTGAAGGAGGCCGGGCTTCCTGTACAGAGCCGCGAGGTGAGCCGCGTGGTGAACGGCAAGGAGTCCACGCTGTCGTTGGATTGGTACTGGGAGCATGATTTGACGAAGGAGGAGCTGCAGCTTCTGATCGACGGGCTGTATTTTTCCCATTACCCGCTGGCGCAGGTCAAAGCGTTGGCGGAAAAAATAAAAAAACTCCAGTCCCGCCAGTTTGAGGATGGGAAGGAAACGGTGCGCAATCTTCCCTATGACGAGGATAGAAAGAACTGCCGGGCGGTTTTGGACCGGGTCGGAGAGGCCATCAGCGCAAGGCGGATGGTGACCTTTTATATCAATGAAAATAGTCCTGACGGAAAATGGCGGCATCAGGTCTCGCCCTCCGGCGCGGACCGGTTGTATGCGGTATCCCCTTACATCGTGCTCGCCGCTGACAGCAGGTACTATTTAATCGGAAACGAGGACGACACGGAGCAGGTAAAGGCCTATCCCTTGGAACGTCTGGCCGAGGTGACCGTGCAGGAGCAGGAGGCGAGGGCACTCAAGACGCTTCCGGGCTTTGAAAACGGGCTCAAAGCGATCGAGTGCGCCCAGGCTATGGCAGATTTATTCTTCGGAGTCCCGGCGCGCTGTGAGTTTGAAGCGCAACCCGGCATGGTGACTTGCATTTTTAAGGACTTCGGGAAGGCCGCAAGGATTGTCTCGGCAAAGCCGGATCTGGTGCGGGTGGAAGCAGATGTGCCTCCGGCGGCACTGAAGGCGTGGGCGCTCAGGCATGCGCCGGCAGTCAAGGTGATTGCCCCGGCCAATTTGGCAAAGGAGGTTCGGGACGCGGCGGCAGCGCTGGCCCGTCTCTACGGCGGATGATGGTTCTCTATGGTATTTTAGGCATCCTGCTTTTGCTGGTGCTCCTTCTTCTCATTCCTATCAGATACCGCATAATCGGGGAAATGTGGCGGGCTCATATCCGGGTGTCCTTCCTATTTGGTTTGTTTTCTATGGAAAAAACGATACCGCTGCCAAAAAAGAAAAAGCTTGAGCCGCAAGAGGAACTCGCTGCGCAAGACGACCGGCCAGAGCACATGAGTGAAGAGCAGGAAAAAGGAGAGGCAGGGAAGGTCGAGGACGAACCTCGGAGCGCGCCTGCCGAGGAAGCACCCCATGGGGCGCCAAGGGCAGAAGAGGAAAACCGTCCTGAAGGGGAACAAAACGAGGCGCCGCAGGAAAAGAAAAAGCCCTCTCTCGCAAAGCAGATCCGGTTTGCCATTCAAAATGGAACCCTGTCAGTGGCGGCAGAGGCACTTGGGAAGGTCATCCGTCACAGTCGCCCTGAGCGCTGGCGTGTGTATGGCCGCTTCGGCACCGGCGATCCGGCAACGACCGGAATGGCTGCCGGTACGTGCATGGCCTTTTTGCCGGACACTGTATCCGGTGTGGAATGGGTGTATCTGGAATCCGTATGGGCTCTTTCCTGCGAAGGAAAGGGACGAGTGATTCCGCTTTATATAGCGTATATTGTGATCCGGCTGGCGGTAAGCCGCCCAGTTCGTGAATTCTGGCAATTCAGGTCAGGAAAGAGAGTCTTTCCGGGAGGGAGCAATCATGAACGATGACGTAAGAAAGAAAATTTTTGAAGAGTTTAAGGACATGATCCGCACAGAAAGCGTGGTAGGGCAGCCGATGTATTTGGGTGAAGCCACCATCGTTCCCTTTGTGGATATTTCCTTCGGCTTCGGCACAGGGACTCATGGCGCAAACGGTGAATCCTCCGGCGGCGCCGGCGGGGGGAAGGTAACGCCCACAGCGGTGCTCATCATGAAGGGCGACCGGGTGGAGCTCTTTTCCATCAAGGACGCAGCGCCCAATACCACTGTAGATAGGGTGATCGGCATGGTGCCCGAGGTGGTGTCCCGGTTCAGAAAGAAAAAGGAAAAGAAAGAAGAAGTGCGCGAGGCAGCGCTGGAGGAAGCGAGAGAAGCCATGCGAGAGGAAGCAGAGACCGCTTCCCTTCAAGCGACGCCGGAAAATAAATAGCAAAAAAATAAACCCCGGGGACATGCCCGGGGTTTTATCATGCCTTCTTTTGGAAAAATCGAGAGACTCAGTAGAGTACTTGCGATTTCTTTTTGCATCCAACTTTTATTTACATTTTTCACAAGTTATAATTAAGGTATAGCTAGTTATATAAATAAGGCTCAACTATACATTCTTGCGATGAGGGCGTTTTCCATGATATAAAGGAGGGACATATGAAGCTGAGCGGTGTTGAAGAGACACTGATGATTCCGTTGTGGGCCAGAGCCTACGAAACAACGGAGCGAAAGCACCCGCTGATCAAAGACGAGATGGCGTGGAGCTGGTGAAAAAACTGGATTACGATTTTTCTAAATTTCAGAAGGCCACTCTGTCACAGAGCGGGTGCGCTGCACGAAGCGCTATACTGGACCGGGAAACAAAAAGGTTCCGGCGGAATCATGCCCATGCGGTCTGCATCAATCTGTGCGCCGGTCTGGACACCCGGTTCTATAGAGTAAATCGGGACGGGCTTGACTGGTACAATATTGATCTGCCTAACGTGATACGACTGAGAGCAGAGCTCCTGCCAGAGGAGACGGATAATGTGCATAATGTGGCCGGTTCTATATTGGAGGCGGACACCTTTTCTTTTAAAGAAGAGGTGAGCGGCCGTCCTGTTTTGCTTATCATGGAAGGGGCATCCATGTATTTTACGGAGGAGGAAATGCGCCGCCTTTTGAAAATGCTTCAAGATCAGTTCCCTCGTGCGGTGATGCTGATGGAAGTAATGCCGCCTTTTCTGATTCGGCATCAGAAACATCATGATTCCGTGGGGAAATATGTAAAAGCCCGGTTCATCTGGGGAGTTACAGATGGAAAAGAATTGGAACAGCTGGTTCCGTCTATTCGGTTTTGCAGGCAATGGACATTCTATGAAGGCGTTCGCCGCCGTTGGGGCGTGATGGGATTGCTGTCGTTCATCCCTTGGTGGAATTATAACGTGAACGATAAAATTATTCAGCTGGAGCTGTGAAGGAGAAACAAAGAAAAGACCACTTATACACAAGAAGAAACCCTTGCTAGATTTTTTTTATAAGCAGGGGTTTCTCCTTGTGTGTCAAGCGCTCTGGAAAAACAAAATCTATGTAAAGCAAAAACTCTTGACAGAGATTTTGTTTTTCTATATAATCAGTTCCGGTATGGTGATGCTATGTCTTTGGAAAGGATTGTAAAAAAAGGGGAGCTTCTGGATTGCTACGGCATGCTTTTGACGAAGCGGCAGCGGGAGTGTCTTTCTCTTTACTACAATGAAAATCTGACTCTGGCAGAAATTGCCGAGTATTTCCATATTTCAAGGCAGGCGGTGCATGATGCGATGCGTCACGGCGACGGGCAGCTCATGTTGTATGAGGCGGCGCTTCATCTTTCGGAGATGAAGCAAAGGCGGACCCATGCGGCGGAGGAGCTTTTGGCTCTTCTTCCGATGGAGCTGGCTGAGAAGGCGAAGCCCTTTGTAAAGACGCTGATAGAAGGATGGTGACCTCGTGGCTTTTGAGAATCTGGGAGATAAGCTGCAGTCTGCATTCAAGGATTTGCGGGGCAAAGGCAAGCTCTCTGAAAGCGATATTGACAGCGCGCTTCGGGAGGTGCGGAGGGCACTTCTGGAGGCAGACGTCAATTTTAAGGTGGCCAAGGATTTTGTTGCCCATGTGCGGGAAAAAGCGATGGGCGAGGAGGTATTTGGCAGTCTTCGGCCGGATCAGACGGTCATTAAGATTGTCCGGGATGAGCTGACCGAGCTTCTTGGGGGAACTCAGAGCAAGATTACCATGTCCAGCACGGGCATCACGGTGATCATGCTGGTAGGCCTTCAGGGGGCGGGCAAGACGACTACCGCCGGCAAGCTGGCGCTGATGCTGAAGAAGCAGGGCAAGCGTCCTCTCATGGCGGCCTGCGACGTGTACCGTCCGGCAGCGGTGAAGCAGCTGGAGGTGCTGGGCATGCAGGTGGATGTGCCGGTATACCGCATGCCAGATGGCGCAGACCCGGTGCATATCGCTCAATATGCAGTGGATACGGCGAAGGCGTACAATCGGAATGTGGTCATTCTGGATACTGCCGGACGGCTTACCATTGATGAGAAGCTTATGGCGGAGCTGCGGGATATTAAAGCAGCGGCGCACCCTCATGAAATCCTCCTCGTGCTGGACTCCATGACCGGGCAGGATGCGGTGACCACGGCCAAGGCCTTTGATGAAAATCTGGGCATTGACGGCACGATCCTTACCAAAATGGACGGCGATGCCCGCGGCGGTGCGGCCCTTTCCATCAAAACAGTCACTGGCAAGCCGATCAAGCTGATCGGTGTATCAGAAAAGCTGGACGGTGGGCTCCAAGAGTTTTATCCCGACCGCATGGCAGGACGTATTCTTGATCTGGGGGATCTGGAGTCGCTCATCGAGCAGGCCCAGCGTACCATGGATCAGGATCTAATGAAGGACAGCGCGGCGAAATTCCGCAAGGGCGAATTCGGTCTGGACGATTTCCTGAAGCAGCTGCGGCAGATTAAAAAGCTGGGCTCCTTCCAAAATATTCTGGGCATGATCCCGGGCATGGGCAAGTACAAGGAGCAGCTGAAGGATATTGATCTGGATGGTAAGGAAATGAAGCATATGGAAGCGATCATTCTTTCCATGACCCCCGCGGAACGAGCGGATGTTTCTATCCTGAACGGCAGCCGCAGAAAGCGCATTGCCCAAGGGGCAGGAGTCCGCATTCAGGACGTGAACCGCATGATGAAGCAGTTCAAGGATATGCAGAAGCAGATGCGCAAAATGAAGAATAAAAAAATCAATCCATCCCACCTAAGAGGCCTTGGCGGCTTCCCAGGGATGTTCCGCTGAGGAATCTCTGATTTCTCATATAGAAGAAAGACAACGCAAGACTATATCCCGCACAAGGAGGTGACAGTTATGTTAAAGATCCGTTTGACCCGTATGGGCGCCAAGAAGAATCCCTTCTATCGTATTGTGGTAATTGATTCCAAGGCAGCTCAGAGCGGCGTTCCCGCCGATACAGTAGGCTGGTATGATCCGGTTAAGAAGGATGCTCCCGTCAAGCTTGACGAAGAGAAGATCCTTTCTTGGCTCGGACAGGGGGCTCAGCCGACCGATACGGTCCGTACCATCCTGAAGAGGAATGGCATCATGGCCAAGTTTGCGGAAGCAAAGAAATAATGGAGGCCGCAATGAAGGAACTGGTAGAAACAATTACCAAGGCTCTGGTGAAAAACCCTGACAATGTCACCGTGACCGTGGTACAGAAGGGCAGCCTTGAGATTTATCAGGTGCATGTCGCTCCTGAGGACATGGGCAAGGTCATCGGCAAAAAAGGCCGTATCGCTAACGCGATTCGCGCAGTAGTTAAGGCAGGCGCTTTAAGAGAAAACAAAAAAGTGGCTGTCGATATTATCTGAGAGGTATCGCAATGGATGAAGTGCAGGTCATTGTACCTATCGCTTTGAAATCAAAGCTGACAGAAACGCTGAAGCAGACGCTGTTAAACGAAATCGGGCAGAATATCAGCCGGGTAGAGCATGATATGACTCAGCTTGAGTTCGAAATGAACGGTAAGCTGCAGGAGCAGGCTAAGATTAATGTGCAGGGCGTGGGCCCTCTCCGGGCTCAGTTTGAGGCACAGAAGGCGCGCATGCAGCAGATGAAGGACAAGCTCTCTGCAGATAAGGAGCATCTGGAAAAGCTGGCCATTGGTGCTGAAATCAACCGGGCTCCCATTAACCGTCTCGTGACGCTTCATGTCGGCGATGATATGAATGCTCTCGTAGGCGGGGAAATTTTGGTAGAGGACGGGAAAATCGTCGCCTTCCGCGACTGATATGAACGGCGAGGAACTGATTACCGTCGGCCGCATTGTTGCCCCTCACGGCGTGCGGGGAGACCTGCGGATTCTTCCCGATACAGACCGGCCGGAGATTTTCAAAACGCTCAAAGCGCTCCGTATCGGGAATGAAACATACCGGCTCAAAAGCGGCCGCCCCCATAAAAATGTGTATATCCTTCATGTAGAGGGAGTAGACGACAGGAACGCGGCAGAGCTGCTTGTTGGAAAACAGGTGACTGTGCCTTTTTCCGCGTTACCTCCGAGAAAGCAGGGGGAGTATTACTATTTCCAGCTCATCGGCCTGTCTGTGGTCGACGAGTCGGGCCAAGCGGTGGGGACGCTGACAGAGGTGCTGGAAACGGGAGCCAATAATGTGTACGTCATCGCAGGAATCGATAGGAAGGAGCTTCTTCTTCCGGCGATTCCCTCGTGTGTTTTATCGGTAGACCTTGATAAAGGGATCATGACGGTAGCCCTTCCGGAATGGGAATGATCATGAAAATAGATTTTATATCTCTCTTTCCTGATTTTATCTACGCTTTTTTCTCCCAGAGCATGATCAAGCGTGCCATCAAGGCAGGTCTCATCGAGATGGATGTGACTGACCCGAGGGCGTATACAAAAAGCCGCCACGGACAGGTAGATGATACCATTTATGGCGGAGGGGCAGGCATGCTGATGATGTGCCAGCCTCTTTTCGATGCGGTTCATGCGGTGCTGCCCGAGAAGCAGCCCCGAAGCAGAGTTATATTTCTTTCCCCAGCAGGGAAGACCTTTGATCAGGACAAGGCGAAGCAGCTGGCCCGAGATTATGATCACATTCTCCTCATCTGCGGCCACTATGAGGGTGTGGATCACCGGGTGGAGGAGCATTTGGCTGACGAGCTTCTTTCCATCGGGGACTATGTGCTGACCGGCGGAGAGCTAGGTGCCATGGTGGTGGCTGACGCAGTGGCCCGGATGATCCCCGGCGTCTTGGGTGATGCGGGAAGCGCCGCATCTGACTCCTTTTACGAGCCTATACTGGAGTACCCTCAGTACACGAAGCCTGCCGAATACAATGGCTGGCGCGTGCCGGAGGAACTCCTGTCAGGGCATCATGAAAATATTGCCCGCTGGCGGAGAAAAGAGGCGCTCCGGCGCACCCTTCTATGCCGGCCGGATCTTCTGGAAAAATTATCCATGACCCGGGAAGACAAAACACTTCTGGAGGAAATCCTTCGGGAAGAGAAAGAAGGCAGATGATATGGCTCCTGTCTATATCGGGCTCATACACTACCCTATTTACAACAAGCATATGGAAGTGATCACTACGGCGATCACCAATTATGACCTTCACGATATTGCCCGTACGGCAAAAACCTATGACGTGAAGCGCTACTTCATCATTCATCCGGTCAAGGCGCAGCGGGAGCTGGCACTCCGTATCATGAATCACTGGAAGACAGGCCCCGGCGTTTCATACAACGCGAACCGGAAGGAAGCCTTTGAGGAAACCGAGCTGGTGGAAACCCTGGAGGGCGCCCTGTTCTTTATCGAGAGGGATACGGGAAAGAAACCGATCATCGTGACCACCGATGCCAGAGTGTATCCCAATACGATTTCCTATCATGCTATGCGGCAGAAAATCCATGAAGGGGACACGCCGGTGCTCATTCTTTTTGGCACAGGCTTTGGCATGACCCGGGAAATGATGAAGCAATTTGATTACATTGTGGAGCCGATTTATGGAGCGGGTACGTATAATCATTTGTGCGTACGGAGCGCTGCAGCCATTATTCTGGACCGCCTGCTGGGTGAAGCCTGGTGGGATACGAAGGAGGGACAATAATGTCGGGACATTCCAAATGGGAAAATATTAAACGAAAGAAAGGGAAAACCGACGCTATCCGTGCGCGGATCACCACCAAGATTTCCAAGGAAATCACGGTAGCAGCCCGCATGGGCGGCGGCGATCCTGTAGGAAATATGCGCCTCAAGCTGGCGCTGACCAAGGCGAAGCAGAACAATGTGCCCAAGGAAAATATTCAGCGGGCCATTGACAAGGGCGTCGGTGCGGCGAGCGGCGAAGGCTTTGACGAGGTCACCTATGAGGGCTACGGCCCGCAGGGGGCAGCGATCATTGTGGAGTGCAACACAGACAACCGTAACCGCGCTGCTGCTGACGTGCGCCACGCTTTTACCCATCATGGCGGATCTATCGGAACCCCGGGCTGCGTAGCCTGGATGTTTAACAAGAAGGGCTCCATCATGGTGCGCAAGGATGCCGCTGATGAGGACACCATTATGATGGTTGCTTTGGACGCAGGCGCCGAGGACGTGGTAGCTGATGAGGACGGCTATGCAATTGTGACATCGCCGGAGGATTTCCTCACCGTGTCAGAGGCGCTGGAAAAGGAAGGCATTCAGGCAGAAGGCTCGGAGCTTGCCATGGTGCCAGATACCACAGTGAAACTGGAGGGAGACACCGCTCAGACCATGAGTCATCTCATCGAGGAGCTGGAGGAGCTGGACGATGTGCAGGAGGTTTATCACAACGCGGAGCTCCCGGACGAGGAATAAATAAGAAACGATGCAGCCCAAAAGGATGCATCGTTTTTTTATTGCCTGTTTTTTGAGCCGCCGCAGAGAAAAACTGCGACCGTTGCCCATGAGACGAGAAAAATAAAATGCTATAATAAAAACAGAGTCATGTTGCAGTTCAGGAAAGGGAAAAGGAGGGTATATGGCAAGCATACTTGTAATTTCAGGGCATCCCTGGTTGGATCATTCGATTGCCAACGGGACCATTTTAAGAAAGCTGGAGGCGTCCGGGCTGGATCTTTCCGTTTTGTATCTTCATAAGAGCGGCTATGATTTTGATGTGCCGGCGGCGCAGGACGCGCTGCGAGAAGCGAAGGCAGTGGTGTTTCAATTTCCCGTATTCTGGTACTCCTATCCGTCCCTCTTGAAAAAATGGGTAGAGGACGTATTCGCTTACGGCTTTGCATACGGTTCGCAGGGAAGCGCGCTGAAGGGAAAGGATTTTTTTGTTTCCTGCACCACCGGAAGCCCAGAGCAGACCTATTGTGCTGATGGCATGCAGAAGCACCCGATCAAGGAGTTTTTTTACAACTTTGAGCAGATCGCGGCGCTCTCAGGCATGCATTTCCATGAGCCTATGGTGACCTACGGATGCACCTTTGTGCCTGGTATGTCCCCAGACAGCGTGAAGGAACGGATCATAAAAAATGCGGAGGACCACGCAGATCGGCTGATCGAACAGCTTAAAAACATATAGATTCCTTTTTTTGAAGAAAAAACTATAAATTTCGATTTACTTCGATAATTATCTATGTTATAATGAGATATAAGAAAAATATCCCTCACGGGGAGTGTGAGTATAAAAAAGGAGTAATACCATGAAATTATCAGACAAGCTTTTGAAGGCTCTCGTAGAACAGGCTAACATGGAATTCGCATCGGGCTATCTGTATCGGTCCATGGAAGCGGACATGAAGAGACTCGGTCTCGTAGGCTATGCGCATTGGCTGGACAAGCAGTATGAGGAAGAACGGGAACATGCGCTGAAGCTGGTGAACTACATCGAGGAGCGGGACGGTGTCGTTGAATTCCTGCCCATCGCCGGCGTAGGCAAGCACTTTGAGTGCCCGCTGGAAGTGGCCAAGGCTGCTCTGGCGCATGAAGAAAAGGTATCCGCTTCAATCCGCAACCTCTTCGAGATGGCTCGCGATGAAGGGGATCTGGAAACGGAAGTATTCCTGCAGTGGTACATCACCGAGCAGGTTGAGGAAGAATCCAACGCGAGAGACAATGTGGCCGGCTTCGAAGCAGGTAAGGATTGCAAATCGCTTTGCTTCATGTACGATCATGCACTGGCTTCCCGGTAATCCGTGCTTTTCCCCTTATACAAAAAATCCTGCGACATCAATCGCAGGATTTTTTTGGTGCGCCCAAAGGGATTTGAACCCCCGACACACGGTTTAGGAAACCGCTGCTCTATCCAGCTGAGCTATGGACGCATAACGACATACCAAGTATACCACATTTATGAAAGCCGGTCAGAACCACCGTTTCAGCTTGTCCAGAAGGGTGAGGGTGTCCTTCGGCATGGGTCGGGAGGGGCGCGATTGTTTTGCGGCCTGTCTCCGTTTGGCTTCATGCTCCATTTTTTGACGCTGCTCCGTAGAAATAAAGGGTTTCGGCTCCACGAAGGATGACATCTTGAATACAGGAGGCACCGGCTTTGGCTTGAAGGCAGCTTTTTTCACTGCCGGAATCCCTGCGGAGGCGACATCATCCCGTCCGTAGGGAATGTAATGATACGCTTTGGACGACGGATCGGGCGTATTTTTTTCTGCAATGTACCGGGTGCCGTTCCATTCCTTGCCCGCCATTCGTTCCATGAGGATCGTAGCCATCACCTGCGGCGAAAAATAGGAGAATGGAAGTCGCGGTGCCAGACGGGCCAGGGAGGAAAGGAAGCTTGTTTTCGTTTCGCCCTCGCTGAGAGACAGCTGAGATCGGAGTTCGTTCATCAGAAGGATCATGCCTTTCTGGGTGGGAAATAAATTTTCATAGGGAACCACATGATTTTTATTTCCCATGCCGGACATGTCAATGAAAAAGACGAGGAACAGATAGGATAGCGCCTGCTGAACGTCCTTGAGGCGAATGTAAAAGCTCCCCAACATGTAGTACAGGTTGCGCAGCTTGGACCACTCGCCTGCCAGTATTAAAAGAGATGCCTTCTGCTGGAAGGCACGGAGCAGAATATCTCGCGCCGTGGACGGATAACCTCTGCCCTGCAGATACGCCTGTGCCTCGCCGATTTCTCCCTCGGAGAGGCCGTAATTTTCATTGGCATTCAAAATATAAGCCCGGCGGGACGCAATTTCCGTCTGGCCCCGGGCCGTGACGAGATAAATTTTGGGCACTCCGTGGGCGTAATCCTTTTCGGGGATCCTTTCCACCACCCGGCGCACCAGCTCTGCATGGCTGCCCTGGCCGCTTTCGCCGTGGTGCTTGAGGAAATCTGACAGCGCTTTGTCCGGCAGAAGGGAGATGGTTTCCTGGGGCTTGCTGTAGCGGATCCAGCCGCCCGCAAAAAGGCGATCGATGCGAAGCTCCGCATCAGAACCGTAGATGCGAAGCTTGTAGTCGGGCACGCGGAAATGAATGGGCTTGCCGTTGAAATAATCCAGCAGCAGCACATCTTTGATGGGAAGAGCCACAGAAATCTCCCTCCTTTCACGAAACGCTTTATTCTTAAGTATACGGCTTTTTTTTATTTTTGAATAGCTAGGCCGTAAAGAAATCAGAGGGCTGCTACATGCCTGAGAGACGGCTGCCGGCGGCGGTAAAAATAGGAAGCATCACCGTGTAGAGAACGCAGCCGGTCATGATACCCACCAGAAGCAGCAGTGACGGCTCCAGCACCGCCCGGAATTTTCGGATTTTCTCAGTGAGGTCGTCGGTCATAATGGTCCCGCTTTGGGACAGGAAGAAGGGAAGCTGCCCGGATTCCATGCCTACCGAAATCATATGAGACAGAAGAGACGTGCTGAACCGTCCCTTTGCAAGGCTTCTTGAAAAGTCTCCTCCCGCAGTGACGGATCGTTTGACCCGACGGATAGCCGAGGCGGCTCTATGATTGCCGATTACCTCGGCACAGGTGTCGAGGCTGTCGGATAAAGGCGTGCCGCTTTCCAGAAGGGCAGACAGGGTGAAGCAGAACCGAATGAGGAGGATTTGCTTCACAAAGGAAGAGGAAAAAAGGAGTTGCTCCAGCACACGCCTTCCTGATTCGCTCCTTGACCATACAGAAAGAAAGAGGCAGAGCAAAAGAAGGAACACCAGAAGGGAGGCACCGTAGGTCTTCAAAAATAGACCCGCCGACAGCGCTGCTGCTGTGGCCGGCGGGAAAGGAATATTCAACGCTGTGAAAAGCATGGAAAATGACGGCAGGATAAACGTAAGAATCAGAATAGAAAGAGTCAACGCAAAGAGCAGCACAAAGGCAGGATATGCCAGCGAGAGGGTGAAGCGGCTGATAAGATACTCTTCTTTTTTGTAAAACGACGACAGCCGGGCCAGCTGCTCCGGCATGGTGCCCGACACCTCGCCCACATGAAGCATGGCAGTAAAAAATGGCGGGAAGGCGCCGCTGTCTTTGAAGCAATCCGACACGGTGCGGCCACTTTCGATGGCGCTCTGTATGGATTCAAGAATATGCTTGCCCCTTCCATTTTCATGGCCTGCAAGCAGAGACAGGGCATCGGTGACAGTGATTCCCGCCGATAATAGCGAGGCCCATTCCCTTGCAAGGAGAGCCAGTTTTTTTCGTTTCATAAAAGGCGCGCTCAACGAGGGCAGCGCGAAGAAAGATCTCCCCTCTTGGGCAAGAGTGATCAGATGAAGGCCCTGCTCGGTCAAAATTTCCGCGGCTACCTTGTCCGATGAGGCGTTGAGATGCCCTTCTCGAATGCGTCCGTCGTCGGTGAAGACCTTGTATGAAAACGATTTCGAGCCCACAGGCGCCTCCTTAGAGTGAAATAAAGTGGAGCAGCGATGTCCGTTCCTCGGTGGGCACTGCGCCCTCCTGAAGGAGCTCATACACCTGATGCTTCATGGTGCGCATGTCCTTCGCGGCAGTTTCCATGTAGGATGGGATCTGCTCCTCCTTGCCTTCCCGAATGAGATGGGAAATGGCAGGGGTGTTCGTCAAAATTTCGCGGAGCAGCACTGTACCCGAGGAGCCCTGATATAGTTTTTGCGCTGAAATGCTGCGCAACACCGATGACAGCGTATACCGTGCCTCGCTTTGCCCGCTTTCGGGGAAGGCATGAATCAGCCGCCGGATACCGCCGGCAGCCGTGCCGGTGTGAATCGTGCCCAGCACAAGATGGCCGGTCTCTGCCGCGGTAAGAGCCGCTGAAATCGTTTCTAGGTCCCGCATTTCGCCGATGGCAATTACGTCAGGATCCTCCCTCAGACTGGCCCGCACCCCTTCGGGGAAGCTTTCCACGTCGTTGCCAATTTCCCGCTGATGGATCAGCGCCCGGTCCGAGGGCAAAATGTACTCCACCGGGTCCTCTAGGGTGATGATGTGGCAGGGACGGAGGGCGTTAATTTTTTGAAGAATCCTTGCCATGGTGGTGCTTTTCCCGCTGCCCGAAGGGCCGGCAATCAGAACAAGCCCGGTCATGAGAGATGACAGACCGGTGAGCCATTCATCGTCAAGGTCAGGCGGCACATTGGCGAGGGTCGGCAGAATGCGGATAGCTGCTGCCTGCTTGCCTCCGGCTCTGTATATATGCATGCGGCAGCGCAGGCCCTGCAATGTAAAGGACGCGTCGCAGCCTCCTTTTTTGGCAAGCTCCTTCATTCGTTCTGGCAGGATGTATTGCTTGGCCAGCTCTGAAAAAAGACCGGTCTCCGCCATGAAATCAGATGAAAGAAGCGCGCCGCTTTCTCGAATCAGAATCGGTGCCCCTTCCGTGATATGAATATCGGTGAGGCGAGGAAATTTTTCTACAATAGCTTCCAGTATTTGTATCATAGAATTGCTCCTTTGTTTGCTTAGGGGTCACTTCTGCTCCTCCACAATGAGGGCAGCCTCCCGGGGCGATATAACGCCCGCCTGTAACAGACGAAGCGCGCCATCAGCAAGCGAGGACTGGCCTTGGGCCTTCATCAGGGCGGACAGCTCGTCGGGGGACGCGTTGTCATGAATGGCACGGCGCTCGCTCTTCCCGATCCGAAGCATTTCAAAAATACCGATCCGACCGGAAAGACCGGTATGATGACAGCCGTCGCAGCCGCCTCCTGTATACAGCATTTGGGAAGAAAATTTATCCGGCAGGGGCAAATCGGCAGACTCCTCGTCGGACAAGGTGATTTCTTTTTTGCAGTTCGGACAAATTCGTCCTGCCAGCCGCTGAGAAATGACAAGAGTCATGGACGCGGCCAGAAGATAGGGCGGTATGCCCATATCCGACAGACGAAGGGGCGCCTCAGAAGCGCTGTTCGTATGAAGCGATGACAGCACAAGATGACCGGTCAGCGCGGCGTGAACGGCCATTTCTGCTGTTTCCCGATCCCGAATTTCTCCCACCATGATAATGTCCGGGTCCTGCCGCACCATGGAGCGGAGCCCGGAAGCAAAGGTGAGCCCCGCCTTTTCATTCACCTGTATCTGGGTAACTCCGTCCAGACGATACTCCACCGGGTCCTCGATGGAAATCACGTTTCTCGTTTCCCGGTCCACTCGCCGGAGTGCCGCGTAAAGAGTCGACGTTTTTCCGCTTCCGGTAGGGCCGGTGGTCAGAATCATGCCGCTCCCCGCAGCGAGGCAGGTCTCAAAAATTTTTTTCTGCGCCGGAAGCATGCCGAGATCATTATTTTCGATGTATGCCAATTGATCCGATAAGAGACGGATCACGATCGTTTCGCCGTACAGCGAGGGGAGCGTGGACAGCCGCAGATCACAGGAGATGCCGGCCTCAGAAAAACGATGGCTTCCGTCCTGAGGCAGCCGGCTCTCGCCGACATCCATCATGCCCAGCACCTTGGCCCGCACAGAAATGCCCTTCATCATGGACAGCGGCAGATGACCGTACTCATACAGCAGCCCATCCTTGCGGAAACGAATCCGTACGCTGGAACGCATGGGCTCGATGTGAATATCACTGGCACCGTCGTCCAGCGCAGCGGTCAGCATACGGCGCAGCGCGCCCTCCGGTGATGCTGCTTGAAGAAAATCCATAGGCCCTCCCCTCATTTGCTTATCTGATCTGATTATACTTGATTTCTATAGGCACAACAAATGCATAAACCCTGCCACGAAGGAACATCATCATATTTCATAAACAACGAAATGAAAAAACGGAGCGATTCATTTCTACGCTCCGTTTTTGTTGCCGTGGAAATAAAAAAAACCTCCCTTGCGGATATTGCAAAGGCGGTTTTTTGTCTGGTGACCCAGGAGGGATTCGAACCCCCGACACCTTGATTCGTAGTCAAGTACTCTATCCAGCTGAGCTACTGGGCCATGGCAGGGGCAGAGGGACTCAAACCCCCAACCTACGGTTTTGGAGACCGTTGCTCTATCAATTGCGCTATGCCCCTTCACCTGCCATAGATGGTGTCCATCTACGTGATTTATGTATGATAACAAATTCAAAATGAAAAAGCAAGCCGATTTTTTTAAGCGCTGGAAGCTGCTGTCATTCTATTCGTGTCAGGGAGGCTGTAAAACGAAGAGGTGAATGAAAAAAATCAGGGTGAGGTTGCCAAAAAAACGCAGGCAGTGGAGGTATTTTAAGCTGCTTACTTTGTTTCCATATCGAAGACCATGACTTCCTATCTGTGTCGGCTCGTTGTAAAATAAGTAGGATTGAGCCGGCGGCAATTCGGCAGGTGCCCATCGGGCAGAGAGGGGAAGAACGTTGCAGGAACAGGCAGATAAAATCAGACTGGAGCAACTGGAGTTTGAAGAGACAGGGGTCACAAGAAAAGAACGGTGGAAGGTCATGTGGGCGTCTATTGTAGGCTATGCCATGGACGGGCTGGACGTGCTCATTCTTTCCTTTGCCATGGCGGCTATCGTCAGTGAGTTCGGTCTTACCTTAGGCGAGGGCGGCATGATTGCCACCTATACCATGATCGGCACTGTGCTGGGCGGTTATATGTTTGGCATACTGGCAGATTATCTAGGACGGGTGCATACCTTCAGCCTGACGATTATCATATTTTCCATATTTACAGGAGCCTGCGCCTTTGCGGACAGCGCGACCCATTTAGAAATTTTCCGCTTCCTTGCCGGTCTTGGTCTGGGCGGCGAATACGGTATCGGCATGACTCTCGTGGCGGAGACATGGCCCGCCGCAAAGCGGGCGAGAGCTACTGCAGGTGTTGCCATGGGTTGGCAGGCCGGGTCGGTGCTGGCGGCAGTGCTGGCTGCGGTGATTCTTCCTGATTTCGGTTGGCGGGGGCTCTTCCTTGTGGGCGTAGCGCCGGCGCTTTTTGCGGCATGGTCTCGGCGGGGCATCAAGGAGCCTCCTGTGTGGGTGAAGCGGAAGGCGCTGAAGGAAGAATTGAAGCGCCGCCATGCGGCGGGAGAAATGCTGACTGACGAGGAGCTGCGTCAGCTCAGTGAGACTCAGACCTTCCCGCTGGCGCTCCTTTTTGCGTCGCCAAGAAAAACGGTGACCACCATTTCTCTTACCATCATGACCAGCGTGCAGAATTTCGGATATTACGGCATCATGGTGTGGCTGCCTATGATTCTTCTTCGGGAGCATGGCCTGACTACAAAGTCTATGTCCGGCTGGATGATCGTCACCGTCATCGGCATGATTGCCGGTATTTATGTATTTGGCTGGCTCTGCGATCATATAGGTCGTAAAAAGCCGTACCTTCTGTTCTACGTATGTGCCGCGGCGATGGTGTATGTGTATGTCAATCTGGGAAGCCCGGTGGCTCTCCTTTTTGGCGGTGCCTTCCTCGGCTTCTTCTGCAACGGCATGATGGCGGGCTATGGCACGCTGCTTTCGGAAAGTTACACTACCGATGCCCGGTCCACTGCGCAGAATTTTATTTTTAACACCGGACGGGCTGTGGGCGGATTTGCGCCGGTCATCATCGGGACCATTGCGGAGACCAACGGATTTAATACTGCCTTTACCTTGCTCTCCTGCGTGTATCTGGCGGCGGCGCTGAACGTGCTGTTTTTCATCAGAGACACCAAGGGAGTGGTCATTGAGTAGCCATCGGCGTGGGCGCAGAGGCGCTTAGATCTAATTGTGTTTTACTCTTTCTTATGGTAGAATAAATTTTGCGGTTTATGTAACGAAGCCGGCGAAGCGTGATGCTTCGTGAAACAAGCAGGTTATCATTGTCGGCCTGCCGACTTAAGGAGGAATAAGTTTTATGAACGTAAAAGTAGAGGCTGTTGATCAGCACAAGGTATCCGTGGCCATTGAGGTTCCCGCTGAAGCAGTGCAGAAGGGATTCCGTCAGGCGGTCGCCCGCATTGCCAATCAGGTCCGCATTCCCGGATTCCGCAAGGGCAAGGCGAACAGAACAATTCTGGAAATGCGTTTCGGCAAGGAAGCCATCGCAGGAGAGGCTCGGGATATCGTTGTCAATGATGCGCTGAATCAGGCACTTACTGAACAGAAGCTGGTACCGGTTACCTCCCCGGACGTGAAGGAAGATAAATTCTCTGAAAAGGAAGGCGCTGCGTTTACAGCGACCTTTGTCAAGGAACCGGAGGTTACTCTCGGCGAATACAGGGGTCTGGAAGCGGCTCACACCCATCCGGAAATCACTGACGATATGGTCATGGTCCAGCTGAAGGAAGCGGCCGCAGCCAATGCCCGTCTGGAAATGGCAGAAGAAGGCGCGGTTCTTAAAAAAGGCGACTATGCCATCATCGACTTCAAGGGCACCGTTGACGGGAAAGCCTTTGAAGGCGGCGAAGGGAAAACCTATCCGCTGGAAATCGGTTCTCAGAGCTTTATCCCCGGCTTCGAGGATCAACTGGAGGGCCATAAGGCAGGCGACGACGTGACGGTAAGGGTCACCTTCCCGGACAGCTATTTCGTCAAAGAGCTGGCAGGCAAGGAAGCAGAATTCGCAGTTCATGTGAATGACGTAAAGCGTAAGAGGATCCCCGAGCTGGACGACAGCTTTGCGAAGTCGGTTTCCCAGTATGAAACGCTGGAGGATCTGAAAAATTCCCTCAAGGAACGGATGCAACTGCAGGCATTCCAGCAGGCAGAGGAAACGTTCCATCAGGCCCTCATCGGTCAGGCCGTAAACAATGCGAAAGTCGAAATCCCGCAGGAAATGGTAGACCGCCGGGTTGATGAAATCATTGAGCAGATCAAGCTGAATTTGGAAGCTCAGGGACAGAGCTTCGATGCCTACCTCAAGACAGTAAACAAGGCAGAGGACGAATTCCGCAAGGATTACCAGAAGACGGCGGAAGGGGAAGTGCGGGAAGGTCTTGTGCTGTCCGCTGTAGCCGACAAGGAAAATCTGGACGTGACCAATCAGGATCTGAATATGGAGGTCTACAGCATGGCACGCCAGTTCAATGCGGAGCCGAAAGATGTAGTCAAGATTCTTCGTGACGAAAACCGCATGGGTATGCTGTACAACACGGTACGTCGCAAGAAGGCTGCCGCCTTCATCTACGGCGCCGCGAAAAAGGCAGAGGCTGACAAGAAGGCTGCCGACAAGGTAAAGGAAGAAGCAGCAGAAGCAAAACCGGCTGCTAAAAAGCCTGCTACGAAAAAGACAACCACCGCAAAAAAGACAACTGCCAAAAAGACTGCCGTAAAAAAAGCGGACGACAATACGGAAGAAAAGCGGGCCCCTAAAAAAGCGGCGGTCAAGAAAACAACCGTAAAGAAGCCAACCACAAGAAAGCCGGCTGCCAAAAAAGCAGAAGAAAAACCGGCAGAATAACATAATTCCATACTGTATTTATGAAAGCGCTGATTGGTCCCGGCAAGCAGTACCGGGGTCAATCAGTGTTTCGTTACCCAGAAAGGGTGATACTATGCCACATTATGCTCCTACAGTCATCGAGCAGACCGCACGGGGTGAGCGTGCCTATGATATATACTCTCGCCTCCTGAAGGATCGCATCGTGTTTCTGGACGGGCAGATCGATGATGCTACAGCCAATATAATCATCGCCCAGCTCCTGTTTCTTGAAGCAGAGGACCCGGACAAGGACATCCATTTATACATCAACAGCCCCGGTGGCGTAGTGACCGCAGGGCTTGCCATTTACGACACCATGCAGTACATTCGGCCCGACGTGTCCACCATCTGCATCGGCTGCTGCGCCAGCATGGCCGCAGTTCTGCTGACCGCTGGCGCGAAGGGAAAACGCTATGCCCTTCCCCATTCCACAGTGATGATTCATCAGCCCTTGGGCGGCGCCCAGGGACAGGCCACGGATATTGAAATCCACGCCAGAGAAATACTGCGGCTCCGGGAAGAGCTGAACGGCATTCTGTCCGACCATTCCGGCCAGACACTGGAACGGATCAAGCAGGACACAGAACGGGACAATTTCATGACCGCTCAGCAGGCGCTGAACTACGGTCTTATTGACAAGATACTGACGAGAAACAAGATAGGAAAGACTGATAAAAAATAAGGAGGACCATTGGCTATAAAACAGACAACGCCGCCGGTGTGCAGCTTCTGCGGACGCTCCGGTGATGAAGTGAAAAAGCTGATAGCAGGTCCTGGCGTATACATTTGCAATGAATGTATTGAGGTCTGCACAAACATCCTTAAGGAAGAAATGCAAGAGGAGGCGGCCAATGAAAACGAAGCCTTCGAGCTGCCCTCGCCGGAAGAAATCAAGCAATACATCGATCAGTACGTGATTGGCCAGGACGATGCGAAGGTCGCTCTTTCTGTGGCGGTCTACAACCATTACAAGCGGATCCGGTATGAAGGGGACAACGATGTAGAAATACAGAAGTCCAATATCATCATGCTGGGCCCTACCGGAAGCGGGAAGACGTTGCTTGCGCAGACGCTGGCCCGGTTCCTCAAGGTGCCCTTTGCCATTTCCGATGCCACCACTCTCACCGAAGCAGGCTATGTAGGAGAGGACGTGGAAAATATTCTGCTTCGGCTCATTCAGGACGCGGACTATGACATCGAAAAAGCGGAGCGGGGTATCGTCTACATTGACGAAATTGATAAAATCGCCAGAAAAACAGAAAACGTATCCATCACCCGAGACGTTTCCGGCGAAGGGGTGCAGCAGGCACTTTTGAAAATCCTTGAAGGCACTGTAGCCAGCGTGCCGCCTCAGGGTGGACGGAAGCATCCCAATCAGGAAATGCTCCAGATCGACACGTCAAACATTCTCTTTATCTGCGGCGGTGCCTTCGCAGGCATCGACAAAGCTATTGAAAAACGGCTGTCCCGCAGCACCATCGGCTTTGGTGCGGACATTGAGAAAAAAAGCAAGCGTGACATGGACGAGATCCTGCAGCAGGTGCAGCCTGAGGACCTTTTGAAATTCGGCCTCATTCCGGAATTTATTGGACGCTTGCCGGTCATCGTAGCCCTTCATCCGCTGGATGAGGATGCGCTGGGGCATATTCTGACAGATCCGAAAAACGCGCTGGTCAAGCAGTACCAGAAGCTCCTTGACATGGATCACGTGAAGCTCATCTTTGAAGACGACGCGATTCATGCTATTGCCAAGGAAGCCATCGAGCGCAAAACCGGCGCCCGTGGGCTGCGAGCGATTATTGAGAAAATCATGCAGCGGGTCATGTACAAGATCCCTGGCATGAAGGACGTGGTGACCTGCACCGTTACAAAGGCCGTGGTAGTCAATCACACCGAGCCCATTCTGGGACGGAAGAAAAATATAGAGACCGCTGCCAAATAAATGTGCAAGAACGAGGAGAGCCGTAAGGCTCTCTTTTTTTGATGCGTTGAAAAAATAAAAACACACTGCGTGGAGAAAGAGCGTTACAAAGAATAGAACGACCCTGTGTGAAACAAGTTCGTCATAAAAAGGAAGGGGACGCAAAAATAAAAAGGCGGCTACATGAAGCAAGGCCGACGCAAAAAATGAAAAGACTCTTGCTTAAAACAGGAGCCGCGCAAAAATAAAAAGCACATCGCCTGGTGAAAGAGCGGCGCAAAACATAAAGAGACGAGAGGGAAATAAAAAGAGGACGCATACAAAAAGAGCGGAGCACTACAAGAAGCTGCGCTGAAAAAATGCGGGCATCGTTTCAAAAGAAAATCGTTTCAGTTGTGATACAATAAGAGAAGCCTTAGAATGGGATATTGTCTGCCAACCATGGCATGACGTTTCAAGGCTCGCTTTTCACAACAACTGAAAGGGAGACAGGAATGACAGAACTGATTTACAATAACCGGCCCCAGAAGCTGCCCATGGTGGCACTTCGGGATCTTATTATTTTTCCTCATATCGTGGCTAGCCTCGATATCGGCCGTAAGGATTCCATTGAAGCGGTGAAATGGGCGTCGAAGGAGAACCGGTATCTGGCGATGTACATGCAGAAGGACGCGGCCATAGAGGACCCGCAGGTCTCCGATTTTTACACCGTTGGCACCGTGGTCAAGGTGAAGCAGATGCTCCAGTTGCCGGGAGGGCTGATCCGCATTCTTGTGGAGGGCATTACCCGGGTGCAGGCGGAGGAATTCACCAAGGACGCCCACGGTTGGCAGGCCCTTTGTTTAGACGTGGCAGAAACGGCGCCCGCCGAGCCGGCCCGAGCAGAGGCGTACCGCCGGGTGCTTTTGCGTTCCTTCTTTGAATTTATGCAAAATACGAAGCAGTCTCTTCCCGCTGACCAGATGGAGCAGCTGAAAACCATCAACGATCCCGGTGGCACTGCGGATTTTATCGCGACCCATCTCCTCATGTCCCCCGAGGCGCGCCAGCAGGTGCTGGAGGAGACTGATGTGATGAAGCGGCTCGCTCTTGTGGAAGCTTTGCTGAATCGGGAAATTGATATCAGTCGTCTCGAAGCGGAAATCACCGGACAGGCTCGGCAACGCATGGACAAGGAGCAGCAGGAATATTTCCTGCGGCAGAAAATAAAAACCATTCGGGACCGTCTTGGCGATTCTCCATCTCAGCAGGACGAGGTGTCCGAGTATCGGGAAAAGCTGGCCAAGTCCGGCATACCCGCCGAGTACAAAGAGAAAATAGAAAAAGAAATCGATCATCTGGAATCCATGCCGCCTATGATGGCGGAAACCGCGGTGGCGAGAAATTATCTGGACTGGGTCTTTCAGCTGCCTTGGTCCGTGTCCACCAAGGACCGGCTCGATCTGGCAGAGGCGAAGCGGGTGCTGGACAAGGATCATTACGGCCTCACAAAAATCAAGGAACGAATTTTGGAATATTTGGCCGTGCGGGTGCTGGCGCCGGAGGCAAAGGCTACGATTATTTGCTTCGTAGGGCCGCCAGGGGTGGGAAAAACCAGTCTGGCTCAGTCAATCGCCCGGGCCATGGGGAGAAAATTTGCCCGCATTTCACTGGGCGGGATCCATGACGAGGCAGAAATCCGGGGCCATCGTCGTACCTATGTGGGTGCTATGCCGGGACGGTTCATTGAAGCCATCAATCACTCCAAATCCAACAATCCGTTGATTCTTCTAGACGAGATCGATAAGGTAGGCAGCGATTATCGGGGCGATCCCGCATCGGCGCTGCTGGAGGCGCTGGATCCGGAGCAGAACAAAGCCTTCCACGACAATTACATTGATATACCCTTTGATTTTTCCAAGCTCTTTTTCCTTGCCACTGCCAATACAGTGTCCACCATTCCGTCGGCACTGCTGGATCGCATGGAGCTGATTGAGCTCACTGGCTATACAGAGCAGGAAAAAATAGAGATTGCGAAAAAGTATTTAATCCCCCGACAGCGGAAGCAAAATGGCCTCAAGGGAAGCGATATCCGCTTTACTGAAGGACTTCTCAAAAATATTATCCGCGGCTATACCCGGGAAGCGGGCGTGCGGAATCTGGAGCGCACCATCGGGGCGCTGTGCCGCAAGGTGGGCAAGCGGATCGTTATGAAGGACGACACTCTGCCGGCGCTGTCTGCAAAAACCGTCACCGCCTACTTAGGACCTGAAAAATTTCTGCCCTCTGACGAGGATCATTCCTCCCGGGTAGGGCGGGTGAATGGTCTTGCATGGACCGCCGCCGGCGGCGAGGTACTGGATACGGAAGCGGTCACCATCAAGGGCAAGGGCCATCTGATCCTAACCGGCCAGATGGGAGACGTGATGAAGGAATCCGCCGAGACCGCTTACACCTATATCCGAAGCCGGGCAAAAATGCTGGGACTTCCTGATGATTTTTACGAAAAGCTGGACACACATATCCATCTTCCCGAAGGTGCCGTTCCTAAAGACGGGCCGTCGGCAGGCATCACCATGGCCACCGCTATGGCCTCTGCCTATACTGGGAGGAAGGTGCGGGGCGATACCGCCATGACCGGCGAGATCACCCTTACCGGCGAGGTGCTTCCTATCGGCGGGGTGAAGGAGAAAGTGCTCGCCGCGGGGCAGGTGGGTATCCGTCAGATTCTTCTGCCTGTAAAAAATGCGAGAGATCTGGAGGAAATACCGGAAGAGGTCAAGTCAAAGCTTCATTTTGTATACGTGCGCAATGTGGACGAGGTGCTTCAGCACGCGCTTATGAAATAAGGAGGAAGTACGGTGGGAGAAATTCGGGACATCTCGAAATTTCATATTGTTTCATCCGCCTACGCCGCATCGGCGGTTCACAAGGGACAGCATATACAGGACGGGCGGAAGGAAATTGCCTTCATCGGCCGGTCCAACGTGGGCAAGTCGTCCATGATCAATTCCCTCTGCGGCAGGAGAAAGATGGCCTACGTCAGCCGCGAGCCGGGCAAGACCCGCACCATCAATTATTACGCTATCCAGTCGCGGCGGATTGAAAACGGTGAGGAACAGCGGCAGGACTGGTACTTGGTAGACCTGCCGGGCTACGGCTTTGCAAAAACAGGACAGGCGGAAAAAGACACCTGGTCCCAATTCATCGCAGAATACATCAAGCAGTCCTCGCAGTTGGTGATGGTGGGTCTTCTGGTGGATCTTCGCCACCCGGGACTTCCCATCGACAAGAAGGCCTACGAGTGGCTCATGCCGCTGGCTCCGGTACTGCAAATCATTGGAACCAAGGCGGATAAGCTGGGGGCTAATGAACGAAATAAAAATACAAAGCTTCTCCAAAAGGATTTTCCTTCGACCCTGGCGCCGATTATGTATTCATCCTCCAATGGGCTCGGACGGGAGGAGCTTCTTTCGGTGATCGAGCGGGTGATTGCATGACAGGCAAAGCACTGCGCATAGCAGGGATTGCATTTTTTGCGGCCCTCTGTCTTTTTGGTCAGGCCGCCGCTTACAACTGGTACGCGCCTAATTCCTTTGACGAGGTGAAAACCACAAGCCCCGACTATCAGCTGGTGTATCAGCTGTGCCGGGATGGGAAAGCGCCGGGATATACGGCTGACTTTTTTTCACGGAGCCTTTCCCGCTACGAGTTGGCAGGTATTATGAAAAGCATACTGGACCATGAGAAGGCTCTGACTGATGAAGAAAAAGAGCAGGTCCTTGCGGTGGCGAAACGGTATGAACGAGAACTGGAGGCGCTGGGATACAAGAAAAAAGAAAAACGGAGACCGCCCCGGCTTTCCATCACTCATGACGCGAGAGTGCGGGTCAATGACGGCGGCGATGCCGATGCTCGGGTTCGTATCGGCGGCACATGGCACATTGGAAAAGATACCGACATCGAAGGCAGAGGCAACGCAAGCCTTTCATAAATGAAAGAACAGGATAAGAAATATCTCTTGTCCTGCTTTTTTATTGCTCATAGATCGCAAGGTAATTTTTTAAGCGGCGAGGCAGTAAAACATTTCGCAGCTTCGGAGACAGATTGTTTTCACTGGCGTCTTTGTAGAAGAAACAAATAAACCGTGGTATAATACGTCCTAATTACAAATCATTTGGAAGGAAGGAGAAGCTATGAAAGTAAAACAGTTGCTGCTTGGAGCAGTTACAGGACTGGCAGCGGCCGCATTGATCGCAGGCTGCGGCGGTGAAAAAAAAGACGCCGCGCCGGCGAAGGCAGATGGGCCCGTCACCATTAAGGTCGGAGTATCGCCGGTGCCGCACGCAGAAATTTTGAATACCGTCAAGGATAAGCTTGCCAAGGAAGGGGTCAATGTAGAGGCCGTAGAATTTACCGACTACGTGCAGCCGAACCTTGCCCTGAGCGACAAAAGTCTGGATGCGAACTATTTCCAGCATAAGCCCTATCTGGACCAGTTCTGCAAAGATCGGAGTCTGAAGCTTACCGCTATCGGCTCGGTGCATCTGGAACCGATGGGCGTCTACTCCCGAAAGGTGGAAGACCTGAAAGACCTTTCCGACGGCGCGCACATTGCGATTCCCAACGATCCCACCAATGGCGGCAGAGCTCTTCTGGTTCTCCAGAAGGCAGGACTCATCAAGCTCCGTGATGGCGCGCCCATCACGGCGACGCCGCAGGACATCGCGGAAAACCCGAAAAATCTTCAATTTTCCGAGCTGGAAGCGCCCCAGCTTCCCCGTTCACTGGACGATGCGGACGTAGCGGTCATCAATTGCAATTTTGCCATGGAAGCGGGACTGAACCCGGTGAAGGACGCCATCTACACCGAGGGCAGTGACTCCCCCTATGCGAATATCGTGGCAGTCCGCGAGGGCGATGAGAACCGTCCGGAAATTAAAAAGCTGATGCAGGCACTCCAATCGCAGGAGGTCAAGGACTTCATCGCAAAGAAATATAATGGTGCCGTTACAGCGGCATTCTGAAGGCATACCGCGGGACAAAGCCCTGCGGTTTTTTTGCGGGCAAAAATCATAAACCGCGGGAATTTTTTTGAAGCACCTCTCTTGCGTAAAACTTGGAGGTATACATATAATTTCAATTTCTTTACGAAAAATTTGCACATTATCCACAGGAATGGTAAAATTAGGAAAGCCTTATAAGAGAAGCCCTTTTCTATAAGGCAAAGGAGAGATGAAATAAGAAACCGCTGAGGAAACACGGTCACTCGCAAGCGGCATTCTTTCGGACCCCTTACAGCTAAGGGCATCATTTGTTCAAGGAGGAGGTTTTCGAATGAAGAAAATTCTCGCATTGGCAGCAGTAGCTGCCCTCACCGCCGGCGTATCCGCCTACGCGGCAAATCCGTTCTCTGATGTGTCCACTGACGACTGGGCTTATCAGGCCGTTTCCGATCTGTCCGATCAGGGCGTGGTGGAAGGCTATCCGGACGGCACCTTCCGGGGCCAGAGAAATATGACCCGCTTCGAGCTGGCACAGATCATTGCCCGCCTCATGGCTCGCGAGGATCAGTTGAATGCGGAGCAGCGGGCGACACTGGACAAGCTGGCCGGCGAATACGCTGACGAGCTGGCAAACCTTGGGGTCCGCGTATCCAATCTGGAAAAGAAGGTAGGCAATCTTTCCTGGTCCGGCGATGCCCGCATGCAGTACCAGCACAATCTGGTTCGTAAGGACGACGTTCCGTTGGCAAAGGGACATGAGGACGGCTATAGCGGCCGTATCCGGATCAACGTAGACGCTGCGGTCAATGATCAGGTTACCGTGTCCGGCCGTTTCGTTTCTGAAATGGACTTCAAGGACAATGAATCCGCCGGCACCCTCATGGACCGCATTCATGCCCGGTGGACGCCGAATGACGCGTTCTACCTTGATCTGGGCCGTCAGGGCGTGGCGTTGGATCAGACTGGCACCTTCTGGGACGAGGACGGCGTGTTTGATGGCGTGGTTGCCGGCTATGACAATGGCAAGATCGGCATTGAAGCTGGCTATGGTCGCTTCAAGGATGCCTACAAGGAAGAACTCTGGCAGACCTATGACAAGACAGAGGCTTGGTATGGCAAGCTGACTGGCCATTTGGGCGATGCTGCAGACGTTTCCGCATTCTACCTTGAAAATGTGCAGTCAACAGATTCCACCATCAATGGCTTGGATCTGAAGGTATGGGGTGCCGGCGCAACAGTTGGACTGGGAGGAACCGGGCTGAGTGTTGATGGTGATTATGTCCAGACCAGACTTGGTGGTGATGTAGGCAATAAGAGTTTATGGACTGCCGGATTGAATTACGGCGAGGTGGATCTGGATAAGCCGGGCAGTTTCTCCCTCGGTGTGCATTACGTAAGAGCTGACAGAGCTTCCTACCTGCTGGGCAACTCCGCTCTGGATATGACCGACCAGTTGGAGTATGGGCATCATAACAGTGCTGGCGTGAAATTCTGGGTAGCCCGGGCTGGTGTCGCGGTGCAGAAGAATGTAGAGCTGGATGCATACTACAACTTCGGTGCGAAGACCTATGACAGCGTTGCAGAAGATCCGGATGATACCTGGGGCATTGAACTGAACTACGCGTTCTAATCCATGCAACATGAAAAGAAGACCTTCGGGTCTTCTTTTTTTTCCAAACACTATACGCTGAGCGGCGAGCCACATGACGCAGCCTGTTTGTGGAAGGGATGAGGGAAAATTTTTTAAGTCTGCTTCATGCAGAATGAAAAGAAGGCTTCGGACCTTCTTTTTTATTTCTTTTCCCGCAGCTATCCGATATAATGACAGGTAAAGCGATGGAGCCATACGCGCTTTCGGCGAGTATGGAAGAAGGGAGGAGCTATGCCAAGCGCAACGGAGGGTTTTCTTTTGCCGCGGCGGTATGTGGAGCGGCTTCTTTTAGCGTCGCTGTTTATGATTCCCCTGTCTTCCGTGCTGGTGTATCCTCTTCTGGGCTGCGCAGTGCTTCTTTTTTTGCTCCGTCAAATTAAATTATCCTTTGCAGAGGTACAGCTGCCGCCGCTTTCTGCCTTTGGCGCGGGATTTATTGTATGGGCACTGATTTCCTGTCTGGCCTCGCCGGACAGACTTTTTGCGTTGTTCAATTGGATCTTTCTTCCACTGCAGTACGGCCTGCTTTACGTGCTGGTGTATTCTGTGATGGATACGAAAGAAAAACGGAAGCAGGCGGTGCTTGCTTTTTTTGCGGGTGCTCTCTGCGTGATGGCCTATGGCCTGTACCAATACGCCAATGTATCCGACATGGGGCAGGATCTGATGACGCAAAGCTGGGTGGACCCGGAGCGGTTTCCTCTTCTGCGGCGACGTATGTATGCCACGCTGGAGAATCCGAATTTATTCGGCGGGTATCTTTTGATGATGATCAGCTACGCTGCATCTTTTTTTTTATTTTTGACGGGCAGAAAAAAAATCATTGCCGCTGTCTTTGGTTTTCTTCTGGTGCTTTGTCTCGCCCTGACCTATTCCCGGGGGGCTTGGGTCAGTCTGGCGGCCATCGTGGCAGGACTTGCGGTTTTCTATGACAAGCGCTTTGGCTTTCTTTTCCTGCTGGTGCCCGTGATTTTGCTGGCCTATCACGGGCAGGTGACGGAGCGGTTCCTATCTCTCTTTTCCGGCGAGGATACATCGCTTGTGCTACGCCTTGCTTTGTGGGAGAGCAGCCGAGCCATGGTGGAGGATCACCCTTTTTTTGGTGTGGGATGGGGCAGTTATTTCCTTGCCTACCCGAAGTACAATTTTTTTATTCAGGACGCAAGGGTCATTATTTTTCATGCCCACAATTTGTTTTTGGACATTCCTGCGGAAACAGGATTGCCGGGGGGGATCCTGTACTTCATTTTCTTCTTCGGTCAGGCCTTTTTTTCTTGGAGACTGTACAAAAAAAGCAATGGTCCTTTTGACAAAGCGCTCTCTTTGGGTGGAATCTTAATGGTGATCGCTCTTACGGTGAGCGGTGTGGCGGACCACGTGCTTTTCGCGCGGTCCGTGTCTCTTTGTTTCTGGTCTCTGGCGGCGCTATCCCTGTCCGAAAGAGGGTCAAGAGAAAGCAAAAACCATAAAGAATAGGTTATATTCCACAGGGTTCATACTTTTTGTACTTTGTCCAATAGGAAATATCTATAATGATTATTAAGGATTTTAGATGGAACCCATAAAATCCGCGATCGATATGCCCCGGGAAATGTGATATAATGAGGTAGATTATAGGAAGCCAAGACACAGACAACTAGCCCGGAAGGAGTGTGCAACCTGATTTGTGGTTTATTTGGATGACAAATTATTGAATGACAGGTTGTATATCGAGCGGGAGGGGACTGTTTTTTGATGGGATAAAAGATTCAGCGCGGTATCATCAGATAAGCGCCTGACTTTTATACATTTTATTCTTTTGGGAGGATGATAGTAATGATCGATGTCAATGACAGTGAATTCCTTAGCCGCATTGAGGACAAAGGCTTGCTTTCCAAAGTCTGCGATGCAAAGAAAGCGGCGGCTATGATTCAGCCGGGCGACATTCTCGGTATTTCCGGATTTACTCCTTGCGGCTATCCGAAAATCACATTACATGAGCTGGCAGAACGCATGAAGGAGACGCCGTTCCAGGTGGATATCTGGACAGGAGCATCCACCGGTTCCCAGATTGATACCGAGCTGGTTGCTGTAAATGGTGTCAGGAATCGTATGCCCTATCAGACAAATTCGAACCTGAGGAAGGCGATCAATGTTGGTCAGATCAACTACTTTGATCTGCATTTGAGCCATGTGGCCCAGCAGATTCGAGAGGGGTTCTTTACTAACGTTAAGGGAGAACATGTGACCGGTCCGGATTATGCCATCGTAGAAGCTTGTAAAATCGTCAATAAGGGCGGCGAGATTGGAATCGTACCTACCACCGCCATTGGTAACTCTCCGGTATTTGTCAGCCAGGGAAAGAAGGTCATCATCGAAGTCAACGTGACCCAGCCGGTTGCGCTGGAAGGCATGGCAGATATTTATGAAGTAGAAAACCCGCCTTTCCGCAAACCGATTCCGATCGTCAAAGCCGGCGACCGTATCGGCACTACCTATATCCCGGTAGACCCGGACAAAATCGCCGCGATTGTTCCCTGCGATCTGCCTGACGTAACTCGTGCCTTGGCTCCCCTTGATGATGATGCGGAACGGATGGGCAATAATCTGGTTGATTTCCTGAAAAATGAAGTCAAGCAGGGCCGTCTGCCGGAAAATCTGCTCCCGCTGCAGTCCGGCGTAGGCAACGTGGCTAACGCGGTTATTAACGGCCTCGTTCATTCGGATTTCAAAAACTTGTCGGTGTACACTGAAGTTATTCAGGACGGTATGTTCGATCTGATTGATGGAGGGAAAATCGACATGATTTCCGGCACGTCTCTGTCGCCTTCCCCAGATGGACTGAAACGCTTCTATGCGAATATTGAAAAGTACAGCAAGAAGATCATTCTCCGTCCGCAGGAAATTTCCAACAATGGTGAAGTAGCTCGCCGTATCGGTGTCATTGCCATGAATACTGCTCTTGAAATGGATATTTACGGCCATGTCAACTCTACTCATGTCACCGGCACCAAGCTGATGAACGGCATCGGCGGCTCTGGCGACTTTGCAAGAAACGGTGCGCTGTCTTGTTTCTTCTGCCACAGCGTGGCAAAGGGTGGCAAGATTTCTGCGGTGGTTCCGATGTGCTCCCATATCGATCATACCGAACACGATACTCATGTGTTCATTTCCGAACAGGGCGTAGCTGATGTTCGTGGACTGTCCCCGAAGGAAAGAGCTAAGGTGATCATCAACAATGTAGCTCATCCGTCCTACCGGGATCAGCTGATGGATTACTATGAAAGAGCTGTTGAAGTCTGCGGTCACAGTCAGACACCGCACATTCTGGCAGAGGCCTTCAAGTTCCATCAGAGCCTTGCTGAAACTGGAGATATGCACTTCAAGAAATAACAGAAGTCCTTGAGTTGTAAAGCTTAATTCTTTACAAATGAGGGCAGTATTGTATAATAATCTGTGATGATGGCTGCCAAAGGCAGTGTCATATACATGGATACCGCAAGATGTCCCACGCCGCGGCAAGAAGACTGGAAAAGCGCTGCCGCGGCAGAGGGCTTTGTGTATCCCATCCTAGAGATGGGCTCTTGAAGCAGAATGGGTGAGAGAAATAATAATGTCGCCGCCCGGTTCTGTAGAAGTCGTCTCTGTGTGTTGTTTTCTTTTTTTAGGAGGAAGATGAACTTATGGCAAACGAATCTCTTAAAGCCAAACTCGAAGCATACGAAGCTGCTTGCGCTAAAACCTACGCGAAGACTCCGGAAAGAGTTGGCCTGAAGCACAACAAACTGTACACACCGCTCGATATTGAAGGCTTTGACTATGAAAGAGACCTCGGTATCCCCGGTGAATATCCTTACACCCGCGGCGTACAGCCCACCATGTATCGCGGCCGTCTCTGGACCATGCGTATGTACGCAGGTTTCTCCACAGCAGAAGAATCCAACAAGCGGTATCGTTACCTGATCGCTAACGGTGGCACCGGTCTGTCCGTAGCATTCGACCTTCCCACCCAGATCGGCTATGACTCCGATGACAAGATGGCTGAGGGTGAAGTCGGTAAGGTAGGCGTTGCTATCGACTCCCTGAAGGATATGGAGATCCTTTTCGACCAGATTGATCTGGGCAAGGTTTCCACCTCCATGACCATTAATGCTCCTGCATCTGTGCTGCTGGCTATGTATATCGCAGTTGCTGAAAAACAGGGCGTTCCTACCAGCGCGCTCCGCGGCACCATTCAGAACGATATTCTGAAGGAATACTCCGCTCGTGGCACCTATATTTTCCCGGTAAAACCGTCTATGCGGCTTATTACCAACATTTTCGAATACTGTTCCAAGAACGTACCGAAGTGGAACACCATTTCCATTTCCGGCTACCACATTCGTGAAGCTGGTTCCACCGCTGCTCAGGAGATTGCTTTCACCATCGCTGATGGTATTGCATACATCGAGGCAGCTCTGAAGGCAGGCATGAAGATCGATGAATTCGCTCCTCGTCTGTCCTTCTTCTGGAACGCGCACAATAATGTTCTTGAAGAAGTTGCTAAATTCCGTGCTTCCCGTCGTCTGTGGGCAACGATCCTGAAGGAACGTTTCCACGCAGAAAACCCGAAGTCCATGAAGCTGCGTTTCCACACTCAGACAGCTGGCTCCATGCTGACCGCTCAGCAGCCGAACAACAACATTGTTCGTGTTGCTCTGCAGACCGCTGCTGCTGTAATGGGCGGAACGCAGTCCCTGCACACCAATTCCCGCGATGAAGCTCTGGCTCTGCCGACCACTGAATCCGTAACCATCGCCCTGCGTACACAGCAGATCGTTGCTTACGAATCCGGCCTAGCTGACGTAGTTGACCCGCTCGGTGGCTCTTACTATGTAGAGGCTATGACCAACGCTATCGAAGCAGAAGCGAAGGAATACATCCGCAAGATTGACGAAATGGGCGGCGCGGTAGAAGCTATTGATAAAGGCTACATCCAGAAGGAAATTCAGGATTCCGCTTACGCTTGGCAGATGGCTGTTGAATCCGGCGAGAAAACCATTGTCGGCGTCAACAAGTTCACCATGGAAGAACCCCCGGTTACCGGCCTGCTGAAGGTTGATGCATCCGCTGGCGAATTCCAGAAGAAGAAACTTGCCAAGGTTAAGGAAGAACGTGATAACGCAAAGGTTAAGGAAGAATTGGATAAGCTCGAAAAAGCGGCTGCTGATGAAGAAGTTAACCTTATGCCTGTCATTCTTGACTGCGTACGTGCATACTGCACCGAAGGCGAAATTTGCGGAGTGCTGCGCAAAGTGTTCGGCGAATACAAACCGCATAACACTCTTTAATTCTGAAGATTTAATTCTGGAGGTAATGAATAATGGCAGAAAAACGTATCAGAGTACTCGTTGCTAAACCGGGGCTTGATGGACATGACCGCGGCGCGAAGGTTATTGCCCGTGCTCTCCGTGATGCAGGTATGGAAGTTATTTACACTGGTCTTCGGCAGACCGTTGAACAGATCGTTGAAGCGGCAGATGCAGAAGACGTTGATGTAGTATCCCTGTCGCTGCTCTCTGGCGCTCACAACACCCTGTTCCCGGAAGTTGTTGAAGCTCTGAAAGCTAAGGGAATGGGTGACGTTCTCGTAATTGGCGGCGGCGTTATTCCTGCAGCGGATATCCCGGGTCTCAAGGAGGCTGGGGTAAAAGCCATCTTCACGCCTGGCACCCCGACCAAAGACGTTATCGACTTCATCAAAGCGAACGTAAAATAAGCCGGATACCCGTAAGATAGTCATATAACCAAACATAAGCTGCGCGGGGCCGGGAACGCGCCCGGCTCTGGCGCAACTGTTTACTCTTTAAAAGGCGGTGTATGAATGGAATTCTCAATGAAAGACTTTTGGGACGGTTCCAAGCGTGCCTTAGCGAGAGCAATAACCATCGTTGAAAACGAGCGGGATGGGTATGAAGATATCATGAAAGAGATCTATCACCATACCGGTCGTGCACAGGTCATCGGTATTACTGGTGCGCCTGGCGCGGGTAAGAGCACATTGTCAGGCGCGTTGATTAAGCTGCTTCGCAAACAGGGCAAAACAGTCGGCATCGTAGCCATCGATCCGACATCGCCATTCTCCGGCGGCGCTATATTGGGCGACCGTATCAGAATGAACGATCTGACATTGGATAAGGGTGTGTATATCCGCAGCATGGGTACACGCGGCAGTCTGGGCGGCTTATCAAAAAAGACAGCTGACGCGGTAAAACTGATGGATGCTTTCGGTCTCGATGTAATTCTCATCGAAACAGTAGGCGTTGGACAGTCAGAAGTAGATATCGTCAAAAATGCGGATACGACACTGGTTGTGCTCGTGCCCGGGCTTGGCGACGACATACAGGCTATTAAAGCCGGAATTCTTGAAATTGGTGATGTGTTCTGCATCAACAAATGTGACCGTGATGGCGCTGACCGGTTGAACGTAGAAATCGAGATGATGCTGGATCTGGGCGAGGCTCAGAACTGGCGTCCACCGATTGAACGGACAATCGCCAGCAAGAACCAAGGCATAGAAGAGGTAGTAACAGCCCTTGGGGAACATCGCAAGTATCTGGAAGAATCGGGCGTTCTCGAAGAAAGAAGAAGAGAACGGATCGAATCTGAAATGCTTGAGATGATCCACGACCGCATTTCCCGTCATATCCTTGAGGATATTTCCAAGACGGGTGAATTTACTGACTCCGTAGAAAAAACCTACGACAGGGAAACAGATCCCTACACCGTGGTTGATTCTATTGTGGGGAAAATATTCAAATAATTTTAAAGGAGGAGTTATTATGGCATTTAAGGTATTATGTGTCGACCATGTTGGTGTCGCTGTAGGCGACTTGGCTGCGATTAAGCAGACAATGAAAGACATGCTTCATATGGAGCCGTCCCTGCCGGACGAAACCGTTGAAGACCAGCATGTGACCACAAGCTTTTTCAAGCCATCCGCTCAGAGCGAAGCTTGCGAACTGGAATTTCTCGGTTCTACAACCGAAGACGGCCCGATCGCTCGCTACATCGCAAAGAATGGTGGCAGGAACGGTTTCCAGCATGTTGCTCTCCGCGTAGACGACATCGCTCAGGCTCTGGAAGACCTTCAGGCTGCAGGCTACCCGCTCATCGACAAGAAATGGCGTGTCGGTGCCGGCGGATGCCACATTGCATTCCTGCACCCGAAATCCACAGGCCTGCTGCTTGAACTGACAGAACGTGCCGGCGGCCCGTCTTTCTAATTCAAGCAGAGAAATAATGTATTGCCCCCGAAAAAGGCAATACATCCCCCTCCGGGGGTCCTGAATTTTTTGGAGGTGTAAGAATGGCAACTGTTGCAGAAAGAATTGAACTTCTCCACAAAAACCTCGCTCATGTTGAGGCTATGGGTGGCGAAAAACGTGTTGAAAAGCAGCATGCTAAAGGCAAACTGACTGCTCGCGAAAGACTTGCCCTTCTCTTTGATGAAGGCTCTTTCGTAGAAGTCAATGCTTTAGTAAAATCCCGCTGCTACAACTTCGGCCAGGAAAAGAAAGATCTTCCGGGCGAAGGTGTTGTCACCGGCTATGGTACCGTTGACGGCAGACTTGTATTCGCATTCGCGCAGGACTTTACCGTTGAAGGCGGCTCCCTAGGTGAAATGCATGCGGCTAAGATCGTTCACGTAAACGAGCTGGCCCTCAAGGTAGGCGCTCCCTGCGTCGGCTTGAATGATTCCGGCGGAGCTCGTATTCAGGAAGCCGTCGATGCCCTTTCCGGCTACGGCAAGATTTTCTGGTGCAACACAATCGCATCCGGCGTAATTCCCCAGATCTCTGCGATCATGGGCCCCTCCGCCGGCGGCGCTGTGTACTCTCCGGCACTGACAGACTTCATTTACATGGTCAAAGGCACATCCCAGATGTTCCTCACCGGACCCGCTGTAGTTGAATCTGTCACAGGCGAAAAGATTACCGCGGAAGCACTTGGCGGCGCAATGACCCATAACCGCACATCCGGCGTGGCTCAGTTTGCTGCTGAAAACGACGAAGACTGCATTAAGCAGATCCGTTACCTCCTTAGCTTCCTGCCTTCCAACAACATGGAAGACGCACCGATCGTTGAAACAGGTGATGATCCCACAAGAACCGATCCGGCTCTCGACACCATCATGCCTGAAAACTCCAACGCGCCCTACGATATGTATGACGTATTGAAATCCATCGTTGATAACGGTGAATACTACGACGTAGCGAAAGAATTCGCAAAGAATATCATTACCTGCTTCGCTCGTATGGACGGACAGACCGTAGGCATCATTGCCAACCAGCCGAACTTCATGGCCGGTTGCCTTGACTACAACGCATCCGATAAAGCGGCTCGCTTCATTCGTTTCTGCGACTGCTTTAATATTCCGGTACTGAACGTTGTCGACGTTCCCGGTTTCCTCCCGGGCAAACAGCAGGAATATGCGGGCGTTATTCGCCACGGCGCAAAGATGTTGTTCGCATACTGCGAAGCTACAGTTCCGAAGGTTACACTCATTCTGCGTAAAGCCTATGGTGGTTCCTACATCGCTATGTGCTCCCGTGAACAGGGCGCTGACCAGGTATTCGCATGGCCCACGGCAGAAATCGCTGTTATGGGACCTGCCGGCGCTGCTAACATCATCTTCAAGAGAGATCCTGAGAAAGAACAGCGTACCAAGGAATACGTGGACGAATTCGCTACTCCTTACAAAGCAGCAGAACGCGGCTATGTAGACGCAGTCATTGATCCGAGGAACTCCCGTCCGACAATTATCAACGCTCTGAAAATGCTTGCATCCAAGCATGAAGTTCATCCGGCTAAGAAACACGGAAATATTCCGCTCTAATCGGACGAATTCGACTTGGATACAATAGAAAGGATGGGTACAGATGGATAGTGATACCGTTATGTATATCGCAGTGATTGCGCTTGTTGTTGCAGTCGTTGCCCTTATCATGATCTGGCAAGTACGTTCCTCTCTCAATGAGTCTGCAGCTCCGGCCAAGAAAGCGGCTCCCGCAGCAAGAGCAGCCGCACCGGCTGCCAATAACGGCGCCGTTGTTGCCGCTATCGCCGCGGCTATCGTAGCGATGGGCGGTGGGGAAATCGTGCAGATTACCCCGAAGGCCAGACCTTCCTGGACAGTCGCTGCTCGCATTGCGGGCGTCTCCGGCAACCAGCAGTTCTAATTGAAAGTAGACGAAGTACTTCAATATATTAGGAGGAAAGACAATGAGAAAATTTACTGTAACAGTTAACGGCCAGGATTACGACGTAGTAGTAAAAGACGGCGGCGCTGCAGCAGCAGCTCCCGCACCGGCAGCAGCACCGGCTCCGGCCGCAGCTCCTGCACCGGCAGCAGCACCGGCTCCGGCCGCAGCTCCTGCACCGGCAGCAGCACCGGCTCCGGCCGCAGCTCCTGGCGCTGGAGAAACCGTAGAAGCTCCGATGCCGGGTAAAGTCATCAGTATTGCCAAGGCTCAGGGCGCAGCAGTAGCAGCAGGTGACGAAGTTCTCGTACTGGAAGCCATGAAGATGGGCAACCCGATTATGGCCCCCTGCGACGGCACCGTTACCAGCATGCTGGTAAGCGTTGGCCAGTCCGTACAGGGCGGCGACCCGCTGTTCACCGTAGGCTAATAACCAAAAATAAAAAGCAGTGCTTCGGCACTGCTTTTTTATTACCTCAATTCCATACAAGATGAATCAAAATAGTATTTGCCACTGAGGTGCATCAAAAAACTTGCCGCATTCCATTCAAAGTGAACGGAAAATATCGGAGCTCTATAAAAAACTTCCTGCACTTATCGCAAGGGGAGTTTTTTTGAGCTGCTGGTTTGGAAAATAATCTGAGACAGGGAACATTTTTATCTTCATTATCTTGACACGCATGGTGTTGATACATATTTTCATCTTTAAAGCAAAGAGGATTGTAGAGGTGTGTAGCAAGGAAAAGTATTTTATTTAAGCTGCTGGTAAAAAACAGAAGCGGGAAAATTATTTTGCGGTCACCTTGACGCTCAGTGTATTAATATAGCTCTCCGGGTCATCAGTCACCCAGTAATTGACTATGGGAAAGAGGAAGACATCTCCGTCTGGTGCAAGATGGTTCCGCTCCATAAACTCTGTCAGAAGAGCCAGAGCGTCCGCGGCGTGATGAAAGTAGGCGCCTTTGATATGAACCGATGCGTACAGTCCGGCAGGGCGGACGTAATTGCATGGAAGTGGCGAGTCCGGGGGGCCCGACAGGGTCGCTACCGCGGAGGAATGATTGAACCGGCTATGAAAGAAATCGTCTTTGCTGATCACCCAGCCGGTAGGTCTCTCCTTGCAATAACAACGGGAGAAGGCCTCCCGCACATGCTGAGCGCGGACAGAAATCGTAGACAGGCCGCCCCGTTTTTCTTCCGGAATCGGTGTCAGATACATCCGGCAACCCGTTTCATTGGCAAGCAGGACCTGATTTAGCGGAAGGGCTCTGCTTTCTTCCAGTGTGTTCCGATAGTTGGCAAGAGAGGCTAGGATCTGCTTCGTTTTTACAAGCTCCTGTCGGCATTCTTCTTCCTTTTTTGCAAGGAGATTCAGAACTTCCTTGCGGGATTTGTTTTCAATGAAAGCCTTAATGTCTGCTACGGGAATATCCATCTTTCTCAGAAATAAAATAATTTCCAGCGTCAAATATTGCTGGGTCGCATAGTAGCGGTACCCATTTTTTGCGACGTAGGCAGGTTTTAAAACGCCCATCTTGTCATAGTACTCCATGGTCTGCTTAGGAATGGCAAAAAGATCTGCCAGCTGGCCTGCTGTGTAAAAATCATTCTGATTCATAATTATTTCGCCCCGTATAATGCCGTTTGAACTTCTTTGCGCATATACTTTTGTAAACCCGATGAGCTTCATACTGTTTATGATAGCACAAAACTAATGAATTTAACATTTTTTTACAATAGAAAGAATAAAATTATTAGCATTAAGTATTTTATATTAAATTCCGTTAAATTATAATTTCAAGCTTGACTGTATGACTATCATATGGTTTACGATAAAAATGTCGAAAAGATATGGTGAACGGAGGTCTTGAGAACAGAATCCGGGCGGCATGCCGCTTTGTTTCTGTCAAAGGCCAAGTGGGGAATGCGGTGCGAATCCGCAGCTGTCCTGCAACCGTATGAGGAGTCATTTCGCGGCAAGCCTTTCACAGAGGAGCGAAAAGGCAAGGAATCAAGTCGGAGTGCCACCCGTTTCCGGAAATCCCGTGAAGTCTGCACGGCACAGGTGGGATAAAGACAAGAAACTATGCGGCTGGCGCATAAGAAGCGCGGTCTCGTTTTTGTGTATGGTTTCTTCCTGAAAACAGGAGGCTCTTTATTACCTGTGCCTTTTTATATGTGAGACAGCTCTTCACGTTCCCGATCCCTTTCCTTTCTTTGTACAATCGATGCCGCGGATTTGCGGCGCAATGACCTGCCCGGGGCAGGATGGTATGGGGGAGCCCCCTAAGGAGGATTTTGTATGACTCACTGGAAGAAACTACTCGTCTCAGGAGCCTGCGCGACAGGCATGCTGGTGCTACCGGGACCGGCTGATGCGGCAGGGAGCGGCTTTGTCAATTATTCCGCCGTGCTGCAGGCGACACCCGCCTTTACTCAGGCTCAGCGGGACATGGTGTCCGCTCAGCAGACGCTGCAGAAGCAGTTTGATACCCAGTCTAAAAACATGAATGATCAGCAGAAACAGGAGCTCCTGACCAAGCTGCAGAAGGATCTGCAGACCAGACAGGAAGCGATCCAGAGAAATAAGGTCGTGCCGGCGCTGAAAAAAATTCAGGCCGCCATCGAAGCGGTAGCCAAAAAGAACGGCATTGATTTTGTGGTGCAGGAAAGCGCATGGCTCTACGGCGGCAGGGATTTGACTCAGGAAGTCATCGCCCAGATGAAATAAGCGGAAGCGGTCAATCCAAGCGGACGCTGTTTTTATAAAAAACAAAAAAAGGAGTAAGTATCATGGCAAAAGAAGAAAAAATCGTTGAATTTTCCGTAGCACAGAGGAAGGACAAGGCGCTTCAGGAGTATTTGGACTCCAATAAAATTTCCGGCTTTGGCAAGCAGTATGCTGGAGAAAAAGGGGAAGTAGTCATTTACAGAAGCAGTCTTTCCATCAAAGGGAATGCCATTCCTTTCATGGTTCTTTTGGATAACAGCGTGTACACGCTGCTCCAGTTCCAGGCTGCCGCGGGCGTGGTCAAGGAAGACAAGAAAGAAAAGCTCGCTGCCTACTTCAATGATCTGAACAATCAGTACCGCATGCTGAAATTCACCTGTGACGCGGCAGGAAACGTGCTTCTTTCCGTATCCGTCCCAGCAGGGACCCAGAATTTCGAACCGGCGCTAGTGATCGCGATTTTGAACGAGGTCGAAAAGCTGCTGAATGAGGAATACGACAGCCTCATGGTAAAGCTGAAGGAATAAATCAGATATACGGTGATTTTCGGGGATAAAATCTGCCCGTCGGAAGGTGGAGAAATCGCCGGTATGACAGGGGAGTCCTGCCTATGAAAGCAGGGATGCGTTGGGGAGATGGCATCTGTACCCACTGATTTACCATTTTTAGGAGATAATATGAGGAAACGAAAAGCGGGATTTGCTGTATTGATAGCCGTGCTGGCTGCGACTGCCTCGGGGGTCTGCGGGCAGGTACAGGCAGCGGATATGGAATTCGAGCTGGCGCCGGTGGTAGTGACGGCCCGGAGGGAGCCGGAAAAGCTCTTTGAGGCGAAGGCGGATATCAGCGTAGTCACCAGAAAACAGATCGAAATACTCCATATCGACAATATTGAGAAGGCCTTGAGAACCGTGCCGGGGACGCAGTTTTTGAATTACGGCAGCAATGGTCTGAATGCGAACCTTAGCGGCGTTCGCATCAACGGAAGCAAGGACATTGTTATTCTGGTAGATGGCGTGCGGGTCAGCGATTTTCAGGGGGCCGATAACTCAGGCTACTTCTATTCCTCCCTGCTCAGCAATATGGATAATGTGGAGCGGGTGGAGGTGCTCCGGGGCAGTGCGGCCACCGTATATGGAAGTGGAGCCAAGGGCGGCGTCATCAATATTATCACCAGAAAAATCAATAAAAATAAAGCCACTATCGACATCTCCCGGGGCAGTGGGGCCAGAGAAAACTATAACCTGCACGCCATGGGCCGGGCCGGACGGTTTGGGTACAGCGCCTACTTCGACAAGGTTATCAGCGGAGACACGAAAGACGGCTCCGGCAATATACGGCCGGGCCATACCCACACCAAAAGCGGCGGCATGAAAATCACCTATGACTTTAATGATGACCATGGGGTCTCCGTGGATTACAGCAGGCTGGACTCCAAGTTTTATGGCGAGGATTTTGTCTATAACAATGCATACCACGGCGATTATGAGTCAGAAAGCTTCACCCTGCAGGACCGCTGGCGGATCGATGAGCATTGGAATAATACTCTGAGCTTCCGAAGAAGCAAGATTGTGAGCAATTATTATCAGGGCTACCATGATGGCACCACCAAGCCCTATAGCATCGGTGGTGATTTTACCTATCATTTCTGGACAGAGCAGATCCATTTTTCCGATTCCGCCAATGATTTGATCCTGGGGCTGGACTATTCCAAGGTGCGCAGCAATAAGATGCTCGTTGCCGGGTTTGATGAAGACGGTGATCGATTGTTCAACCATCGCTGGAATGAAAACTACTCCTACTTTATACAGGAGGAGTGGCGTTTCCTGCCGCGGTGGACCATCATGGGCGGCGTCCGTTGGGATCGCCCGAAGGCAGACAAGTACTCACCAAGGTTTGAGTCGCACCGGTCCTTCAGCTACAAGCTGAGCTACGAGGCCACGGGCAAGGATACCCTGTGGGCAGGGCGGAGTGATTTCTATGTCCTGCCCGGAGCTGGCTATTTATATAATGAGGAATTCGGTAACCTGAATCTGAAACCTGCCGAGGGCAGAACTACCTCGGTGGGATACACCCACACCTTCAATGACGTCAGTGCTTTTACATGGAACTGGTTTGAGACAAAGAATACCCGGTCCATCGGGTTCTCCGGTTTTAAGAAGGATGGCGGCACCGGGCATTATGAAAACTTTGCCTACGGCATCGCAAGGGGCTGGAATGCGCAGCTGCTGTACCAGCTGGGCAGCGATTGGAACATCAATCTGGGTTGGGCTCATTTGTACCAAAATGTGCCCGGGGATAACCTATCCATGGGTTACTACCCCAAGGACAAGCTGACCTTTGATATTCTGTACCATCATGACAAATTCAGCGCCGGTCTTGACGGATTCTACTTCATACGCCGCAAGGATGACAGACACGCCGGACTGAAGGGATGGCCCTCGGACAAGTACGGCATATACAATCTTTCGCTCAACTATTCGCCACGGAAGGAAATGACCTTTTATGTGCGGGTGGACAATATATTCAACAAGCTTTGGGCAGAGCATACCGATGTCATTTGGAACACACATAAGCCGGGGACATGGTATGCGATGCCGGGTCGTGTCATTACAGCAGGGATCAAGTTGGAAATATAGAGTTAGGATAAGGAGGAAACAAGCATGATTCAATCGAAGCGAAAAAAAGTGCTGGCATGCCTCATCGGCATGAGTCTCGCCGGCAGTCTGACTGCCATGGCAGCGCCGGAGCTTACAGCGCCACTTTTGGTGGACGGCGACAAGACCGTGGAGGACGGCACCCGTGTCACCGTGAGCAATGTGTATGACGCTCTCGGTATAGCCGGCACGTCTGAAAGCACAGGCACCTTCACCATCGGCGGCGGTACCGGGACGCTGCACATCAATGTTACCAGCGCTAGTGCAGGCAATTCCAACGCGTCCGGGATGTTGATCGGTGATGACAGCCATGTGACAGTCAATGGGAACCTCGACATTAAGGTCTACGGACAGAGCTGCTTTGCCAACGGCATAGCAATGATTCGGGAAGGCACCGGGCAGGGGAAAAAAGCGACTATTGCCATCAATGGGAATCTGACTATCGGAGATCCTTCCTTGAAACTCACTGATTCCAGCGATGACCGGAACTGGGGAGTCAATGCTGAAGAGATTCATGGTGGCTACGGTCCGGACGGGCATGTATCGGGGCAGGCGGATAATTATACCGGCGCCCGCTGGCAGCCTGTTGGTGTGGATATCGATATGTCCGGCGGGAGTGTTATTGATTTGAACGGCGATGTGAAGTTGGCCATCCGGGGAACCGCTTTAAGGACAGATCCCTACTATAAGGCTGGGACTCAGCACTCCTATGATCTGGCTACGATCAATGCCAATAGAGGAAACGTGACCATCCTTACACCCACCAGCACGAAGGAAAGCTTCTACGCCGCAGCCAGCTACGGCGGCACCATCAATATCAATATGAACGGGAACGAAGCGGCAGGCCATGTAGTCAACATCAAGGGTAATGTGCTCGCCATGAGAGACGATAATGGCAGCGGGCAGCCCTATTTCTACCAAGACGGACGGATCAATCTGGGACTGAATACGGCAGACTCCCAATGGACCGGCGTTGTGGACAACAGCGGCAATAAGCAGGCAGGTGAGGTCAATCTGTGGCTCCAAAATGGCGCTAGGTGGATCCATGATGCCCCGTCCCTGCCGAATGGCATGCAGGTAAATAACATGCCTTACCCCAGCAACGGACAGTACGGGAAGTATAAAAATGTCTCCTACATCAATAAGTTGACCGGCGGCTCCGGCGAGGGGACAGCAGGCATTATTCATCAGAACTACACCTCAGATATTTCCATCGCTGACTACAGCGGGAACACGAAGGTATTCTACCAACACACGCTGGGCAGCAATTCCACCAGAGAAAACGCCGCTCTGTATGACAATAAAGAGGTGAACATCACCGGCGGCAAGGTGACTATCGGGGAAGCTGCTGCCGGCTCCACGATCACGCTGATTACGGACAGCAAAGGGATTTCTGACTACCAAAAGGGCACGCATCAGTATAAAAATCTGGTCAACGACGCGCTCGGCAAGCTGGCCAACAAGCTGTATTACTCTGCATATGCCACAGCACCGACCCATCTGACAGCCAAGGTAGAGGTGGCAGAGGGGCTCACCGCTTCCAGCCAGTCTCTGGCACTGGGGAACGTCCTTTTCTCCACAGGCAGCACCGGCACCCATCAGGCGGGACAGGGCTACTATAACTATACCGTCACTAGCACTGATGATCCTGGAAATTTTGCCTTCACGCAACTCATTACAGGCGATAAAGGAAGAGACAAGACCTATGTGGACGCCGGCATTCTTGTGGATGAAGGGGAAAATTATAATTTCACCCAAAATACGACCATTACTGCGGTCCCCGCCATAGACGTGTGGGACGGAAAGCGTACTGTCGATGGAGCTGATCAGCAGGGTGTGGACCATGAGGTCAATGTCAATGCGAAGGGACAGACGCTGACCGTTGTCTCCAAGGAGGCTATGAAAAGGGGTGTGGTATCCGGCATCAATGCCAGCTCCCGGAAGGGGGTCACCGTTAATGCAGATAAGCTTGTCATCGATGTGGAGAACATGAAAGGTCGGGCAGAGGGCATCACCGTAGGCGGACAGGGAGGCAAGAATAAGGACGATCCTTACAAGCTGACTATCAACGGCGATATAAACATGAAAGTTCGGGGCAACGATTATGCGTTGGGGCTCTATGCGGCAGGCAACAGCGACGTGACCTTTATCGGCAATGTGACCGCTCTCGGTGACGAAACCGGTGAATGGGGGCTGACGTCGACCTATGGAGCCTTTGGCTACTATGGCGTATCCCTCGTGTACAGCGGAAATAATTACACGATCCAGACGGGGCCTAAGGTCACCATCAACGGCGACGTGAATGCGAAAATTGACGGGAACGGGCTCTTTGCCAACGGCGGCCATGCGAAGCTGACCATCAACGGCGGCGGGAATATTGAAATCAACAAGAACAATGCCCACAACTACTACGCCATGATTGCCGAATGCGGCACCACTAGCATGAACGTCAATCTGGACGGGAGCTATCAGGCCGTCGACGCAAGGAATAACGACCTCATCCTGAAGGGGAACATTGCAGCCAGCACCGGTGCTATCAACATCAAGGAACCGGAACAGTACACCTACGTCAATTTGGGACTTGCCACCAACAAATCCGAATGGATTGGCGTGGCACACAACAAATTCAATGACGAAGGCAACACAACCGAAGGCAAGACCTTCTACGGCGCCATCAACCTGTGGCTCCAGAACGGTGCTACTTGGAAACATGAAAAGTGGGGTCCTACAGACGATGCAGCTTGGGGAGGGAAGGGCTTTACTGAAAGCCATCTGGCCAAATTGACAGGCGGCGCAAGTGCAGACAAGGCGGGCGTAATTTACCAAGACAGTGATAAACAGATCCGGGTAGACAGCTACAGTGGGCATACGGTTGTATTCTATGAGCATGATGAAGCGAACCCGCAAACCATCGACGGCGGTGACTTCAAGATTGCCAACGCTGCCGAAGGCTCGTCTATCACCCTTGTGACAGACAGCAAGGGGATCACCGCGGGCTTTGCGGACAGTGACAGCGCAACGGACAAAAACAACGCCAGCGAGGTATTGGACAAGCTGGCCAATAAGCTGTGGTATACCAGCTATACTAACGGACATCTCAAGGGCACCGTAAAAATAGCGGAAGGGCTCACTGCCTCAAGTGCGGCAAAGAAAATCGGCGGTATTTCTTTTTCCACTGATAGCACTGGAACAAAAAAGGCCGGTCAGGGATATTACAATTATACGCCAGCGGTGGATCTCAAGACAGGCCCCATTAGTTCGCCAGAGAATATACATGTAACCAGAGCGGTGGGAGCGGATGGCAGCGTAACCGTCACAGTTGAAGACGCCACAGTGACCGAAGGAAGCAAATATGTGGCTGCCCTGTTTGCGGGAAGCTCGTCATACAACAAAACAAACCCCATGGCAGTCGACATGAACGGTCATGATTTGAACCTGATCGCCCAGAGCAGCAATAATATCGCGGCAGCCGCCTATGTGACAGACAATACATGGATTCGGATCAACGGCTCTGACGGGAAGAAGCTGAGTCTGACGGCAAACAACGCCGATACCAGAGCGGCCAATGGGATTTTCGTGAAAGGTACTTATGCGAATCTGTCTGTTTCCGGACCGGTAGAGATTAAAGACATTGTCACTAAGGGGGATTCGGCATCGGGCATCTCTATCCAAGGAAAGAGCAGCACTGTCTCCATCGACGGGGATGTGACCCTTGACACGGTTTATGGTGTGCGGGGAAGAGGTCTTGGCATGAATGCGGCCGGTATCACAGTGGTCGGGGAGAATTCCAAGGTGAATGTGACCGGCAATGTGACGATTTCCGGCGTTCAAGGCTCGTCGCTGAAGACGGTGGGCGCAGACTCGGAGATTTCCGTTGGTGGAGGCACTATTACGGCGGCAGCCGATGCGGACAAGGGCCATAACTACTATGCGGCCCGTGTTGAAAAAGGCGCCGTCAATATCAACATGAATAACGACCAGGCCGGAACGAACACCACAAAGATTATCGGCGACATGTATGTGACCGGTCAATACGGAAAGAAGGTCGTTGAATACAGCGGCGGCGAGCTGATTGACTGGAGCGCTGCAGGCAAGCTGAATGTGGCTCTTACCAATGGAGATTCCTCTTGGACCGGCGTGTCTGCTTATGATCAGTACAAGGATGATTACGGCAGTGGCGGAAGTACGGTGCATGACGTCGGCGAATTTAACCTGTATCTACAGAATGGCGCCTCTTGGAACAATGAGCAGCAGTCCCATGCATCTACCACCGCCGTTTCCAAAGCAGTTTACGCGGGAAGCCAGCTAGCGACTTTGCGGGGAGGAAGAGATGCGGCTCATGCTGGTGTGATTTTCCAGAACGATGCGAACCCGATCAGCGTGAATACCTACAGCGGCAACACCACGGTGTTCTACAAGCATGATGAAACGAACCCGCAGACCATCAAGGGCGGCGATTTCAAGATTACCAATGCGGCGGAAGGCTCTGCCATCACGCTTGTAACAGACAGCAAGGGGATCACCGCAGGCTTTGCAGAAAGCGATAAGGCAGCGGACAGGAATAACGTCAGCGAAGTATTGAACAAGCTGGCCAACAAGCTGTGGTACACCAGCTACACCGACGGGCACCTGAAGGGCACCGTAAAAATAGCGGAAGGA
>JAXFOE010000018.1:0-113966 GCA_034180505.1 Dialister sp. | reverse complement strand
TTCCTGCATTTTCTGTTTGTCTTGCTGTTTTTTCTTGCTGACCCGCGGGGAGAGGAAAATCCGAATTCAGCTTCGCCTGATGGATTTTCCTTGCGCCGGCGCCGTATCATGACGCGAAAGAAGCCTTATCAGGGTTTTGCTTCCGGAGGATTTTTACCTCTCAATAGTAAAGTCGTCGGATGAATGAAAAATCACAACCTCAAAAAGAAAAAATTTTCTGTAGGAACGGGGATGCGCCTTTTCTTGACATACCAAGAGGGGGACAGCATAATAAAAAGTACGTATGAGCGAGATTTCAGGGAAGTATTGATGCGATAGATTGAGGAGGATATATGAATCGTAAAGCGCTTTTTACCTCACTGGCAGCGGCCATCCTTTTGCTTTCCGGCGGCGTGTTTGCTGCGGATGAACTGGCTGCGCCGACTGTGACAAAGGGGAAGCCAAGTGATGCGGCGGCGGAGGCTGTGAAAGAGGATACGAATGCAGACAGCCCCATGGAAGAGCTGGCGGATATACGAAAGAATCCGCTCACAGAGGAAGACTTCGCTTTTAGCGGTATTTCCTTGGGAAGTCCCATAGAGGATTTGAAAAAGATGAAGGGCAATCCTAAAAAAGTGATTCATGGAGACGTGCAGGATGAATATCAATGGGATGATATGGCAGTCACCGTGAACAAAGAGCTTCCGGCAGCCTATTCGGTCAGAAGGGATCTAAGACCGGCCAGGAAGGGCTGGAAGGCCGGCATCGACGGAATTTACTTAAGCGAAAGGGCAGCGGTCACGGCGAGAGGCATCGGAATCGGCTCTTCCAGAGAAAATGTTCTCCGTGTCTATGGACAGCCGGAAGAGGTATTGTGGGACGGACGGAAATCATCCTTTATTCTCCGCTATGGGACTGATGACAAAGGGCTGGATTTTGGGGTGAAGGATAATAAGGTCGAATCTATCAAGCTGTATAGCCGGAGAGAAAGAAAAAAATCGATACCCAGGGGTTATCTCGATATTTCCAGGGACGGATCTCTTCCGGAAGCGGATTTTCGGTTAGCCGGCTATACGATGGGCGATGCATTCAAAGCGCATCCCTTTGATACATGGATCAAAAAGATGACCAATCCAAAGGAGGAAATCTGGTACTATAAGGGCTATGCGGTCAGGGTGAGCATCCCTCAAAACATCGTGGAGGCCTATTTTCTGGAAGGAGACAGCATGCTTTCCCGTCGGGGCTTGACGCTGGGAGATTCAATTTCTACAGTGGAGCTGCTGTATGGGAAACCGGGAAAAATCGAATTGTCCTCCATCGGTGGCAACCTGCGAAACGCGTATATTTATTTTTCGCCGACCAAGGATAAAATATTGATCATTTATATTAACAAGGGAAAGACCGACGGTTTTATTATCGCAAGGAACCCGCAGAAGCAAAAAGCTCTGGCAGCGGGAGGTAAAAAGTAAGTGTACGATTATTTTTGTGCCGTTATTATCGGTATTGTGGAAGGTCTTACCGAATATATTCCCGTATCCAGCACGGGACATCTCATTCTGGTGGGGCATATGCTGAATTTCACGGGCAAGCTGGCCGATGTGTTTGATGTGTTCATACAGCTGGGGGCAATTCTGTCGATCCTCGTGGTATATCGGCAGAAATTCGTCTATATTTTGAATACCCATCATTGGTTCCATAAACGGGGGCCGTCGCTGTTCAATCTGGCAGTGGCCATGTTTCCCGCATGCCTGCTGGGGCTTTTGGGGCATGGGATTATAAAAAACTATCTGTTTGGCCCCGCCACCGTTATCATCGGGCTCATTCTCGGCGGTATCTTTATGATCGTTGCCGAAAAAATGAGGAAACGGTTTACTGTGGTCGACGTGGATCGGATCACCACCGTGCAGGCCTTTCAAATCGGGCTCTTTCAGTGCCTGTCCCTGTGGCCCGGTTTTTCCAGAAGTGGAAGCACCATTGCCGGATCGCTGCTCCTTGGCATATCCAGAAAGGCGGCGGCAGATTTTTCATTCATCATGGCAGTGCCGCTCATGTTCCTTGCCTGCCTGTATGATCTTTTCAAGGTGGCAGGGGAGCTAAATTTGAATGAGTTTGGCATTTTGGCGACCGGATTTTTCACGTCCTTTATCGTGGCATATCTGTCCATTCTTTGGTTCCTGAAATTTTTAAACCGATCCACGCTTTCCGGTTTTGCGGTGTATCGATTTTTCGTGGCCGCCTTCGCTTGCATCTACTTTTGGTGACCCCATAGCGGGCGGCGCTCCCTTGCTTAGTTGCGGCACAGATGGTATCATTAGATTTGTGGTAGTAGATTTCATTTGCGACATGTTACTTGCGGAGTATGCCTATGAAGGTTTTTATCCGGGTTGCCCATTCCGGCGAAATGTATGACCAGGATTGCTATGCGGCATATGCGGGGGCGAAGGAGCTTGGAATTCCTGTAGAGCCTTATAAAGCCGTGTATTCCATTCGCGAATTCAGCGCAGAGGATCCTGTGATCGGCACATTTTCCGATGTAAAGTATGCGCTGGAGCAGATGGGGACAGACATACCTCTTTTGGATTATCCGCCGGAGCTGGAGCCCTTTCTCGGGAGAAGGGTATGGCAATCAACGCTGTTTACCATTACCAGTCATCCCGAGGCATGGCATGTATTTGTAAAACCGGTCTATGACATTCGTCGTTTTCGGGGCACCGTCCTTGATAAATCAGAGGATTTAATTAAATTAGGCGGCGGTCTGGAAGATATTGACGTATGGTGCAGCGAAAAAACAGAGTTCCTTTCCGAGTGGCGCCTGTGGGTGCTGGAGGGGCAGCCTGTAGGCCTTACCCATTACAAGGGAAGATGGGATCTGATTCCCGATATTTCTGTCCTGAAGCAGGCGGTTCTTTCCTATACAAGCGCGCCATCGGCGTATGCGCTGGATTTTGGCGTAACCAATGAAGGGAAGACGCTCCTTGTGGAGGTCAGTGACGGATATGCCCTCAGCAGCTATGGCCTTCCGCCGGCGCTGTATGTGACCATTTTATCCAGACGATGGAGTGAGCTGACAAAAAAATAATCCTGTAAAGCAAAGCCGGGCAAGACGCAAAACAAACCTGTTCCGGCTTTTTATAACCGCTTAATTAGCAGAAACGCATCCAAAAAGCGGCGCGTACTATAGTGCCGCAAAATTTGTATCGCTACGGGTCAGACAAGCAAAGGACGATTATGCCTTCGTTTCCGAATGATTTTATTCAGCGCGTCAAGGACAGTACAAACATAGTAGATCTGATAGGCTCCTACGTTTCGCTGAAGAAAAAAGGGAAAAAATACTGGGCCTGCTGCCCGTTTCATAACGAAAAGACACCATCCTTTTCCGTCGATGGGGAGGATGGATATTTCTATTGCTTCGGCTGCCATGCCGGCGGAGATGCTATCTCATTTCTTGAAAAAATTGACGGGCTCTCCTTTTCGGAGGCGGTGGAGCGTCTGGCGGAGGCGGCGCATATAGATATTCCTGAGCGGAAATTATCCCCTGAGGAAGCGGCGCAGGCACAGCTGGTGAATAAGCTCTACGATGTGTATGATCTGGCATGCACCTATTTTCATAATTGTTTGACACAAACACGGATGGGGAAAGCGGGCCTGTCCTATTTTATGGAGGCCCGTCATCTGTCCAAAGAAACGATTGAAGCCTTTCAGCTCGGCTTTGCGCCGGATGCATGGCAGCGGCTTTATCTGGATTTCACAGAGAAAAAACATATAGATCCGGCTCTTTTGATAGAGGCAAGGCTGGTAGGCGAGAAAAATGGCCGCTGCTATGACATGTTCCGCAACCGCTGCATGTTTCCTATTCTGAATATCCGGGGACGGGTGGTGGCCTTCGGCGGCCGTGTCATGGATGACAGCAAGCCGAAATACTTAAATTCGCCGGAAACCCGCATTTTTAACAAGCGTCAGTTGCTGTTTGCCCTGTATCAGGCCATACCGGCAATTCGCAAAACAAAACAGGCCATTATGGTGGAAGGGTACATGGACGCCATTTCGCTCCATGCGCACGGCATAACTAACGCGGTGGCATCTCTTGGCACGTCCTTTACCATTGAACAGGCGCGGTTGCTGAAGCGCTACGCCGATGAGGTGGTATTCAGCTACGACATGGACGCGGCAGGGCAAAATGCGACAAGGCGGGCGCTGGAAATAGCGGCCAGCGCGGGGCTCTCGCTCCGGGTGGCGGCAATTCCCGATGGGAAGGACCCCGACGAATTTGTAAATGCTCATGGCCCGGAGGCCTATCTTTCGGTTATCAAGAAGGCGAAATCCGCATTGGATTATCTGTTTAATTCGCTTTTGGGGCAGTATGACTCGGCCACACTGGAAGGTCAGCAGCATATATTGGAAGAAATGTTTGCCGTGCTCTCTCTGCAGGAAAATTCCTTTCAGTTCAATCATTTTATCCGCAGAATGGCAAGACGCATGCATATGGATGAAGGACTCATCCGCAGCGAAGCTATGCGATACACGAAGAAGCATCAATCGGGAATATACATTTCAAAGGCCCGTCTTGTTAAAGACGAGACGCCTGAAGGAGAGCCCATTCGGGAGCGCCGCAAATCTCTTGAAGAAGGACTGCTTCGGTATTGCATAACCTATAGGAGGCTGCCTGACGGGGTGGCGGAGTTTGAATCCTACCCATTTTCCGATGCATTTAACGGCCGGCTATTTTCCGTGATTAAGGCTTTGGGAGAAGGGAATATTACCCGCGAATCAGTAGAAGGGGCGCTTTCCAGAGAAGAAGTGGAGCGTCTTGCATCTCTTCTGATGCAGACCACCCCTTTGGCATCAGTGCCAATGGAGGCCTATATACGGCCGCTCAGAAAGCTCTATCTTCAGGAGGAATACCGAACTCATACCCAGCGGGTATCTGAGCTGCTCGAGACTAACCCGGAGGCAGCCAGGGAAGAGCAGATGATTTGTATCCGGCTGAGTAAGGAGATACGGAAATTAGGAGACTGACCTGAGAAACAAATCATATATCTATAGCGGACTACATATGGTGGATTAAAGGCAGGAGATGCAGCTATGGCAGGGATCAAAGCAAAAGTAAATCAGTGGATACGGGAGCTGTCGGAAAAATATATTGACGGAGCCCTGTCCAATAAAGATCTGGTTGAGTTCGTCATGGAAAAGCATTTGTCCCAGCGCGATCAGGACCGGATCATTGCAGAGCTGTACGAGGAAGGGATCGTTGTCACCTATGATGAGGATGTGACGGAGGAAGACGAAGCCCCGGCAGAGAACGATGAAAAAGAAACGAAAACCAATAAAGCCGTGGAATACCCGGATCCCAATGATCTTGTCTACGTAGATGATCCCGTGAAAATGTATCTTCGCGAGATCGGGCAGGTGGATCTTCTCACGGCGGCAGAAGAAGTATACTATGCGAAAATTATTGAGAAGGGGACTTTTGAAGACGCTACGGAAGATGACAAGGCGGCTATGCTCCAGGCAAAGAAAGACTTGTCCGATGCCAATCTGCGCCTGGTTGTATCCATCGCGAAAAAATACCTTGGCAGAGGTTTGCAGTTTCTTGATCTGATCCAGGAGGGGAACTTGGGGCTTCTTAAGGCAGTGGATAAATTCGATTACACAAAAGGGTATAAATTTTCCACCTATGCCACCTGGTGGATCCGGCAGGCCATCACGAGGGCCATTGCGGATCAGGCCCGGACCATTCGCGTACCGGTTCATATGGTGGAAACCATCAACAAGATGAACCGCATTTCCCGTCAGCTGCTTCAGGCAAACGGCAAAGAGGCAACCAATGAGGAGTTAGCCAAGGCAATGGGCGTGACACCGAGCAAAATACGGGAAATCAAAAAGATTGCTCAGGATCCGATTTCGCTGGAGACTCCCATTGGTGAAAAAGAAGACTCCCATTTGGTGGATTTTATCGAGGATCAGGAGGCTATCGCCCCGGATGATGCGGCCGGCTCCATTCTTCTCCACGAGCAGATTCAGGAATTATTGAAAACCCTGACGCCCCGGGAGAAGCAGGTGCTTGAGCTGCGGTTCGGTATCGGCGATGGAAGGCCCCGGACCTTGGAGGAGGTAGGGCGCTACTTTGACGTCACTCGGGAACGAATCCGTCAGATCGAAGGGAAGGCCTTGAACAAGTTGAAAAAGTCCGCCCGCTCCCTTATAAACACATAGGGAGCCCCAAGGGCCCGTTCTTGACGTAAAATTGAATTATTGCTACAATAGCTGTTGTTGGTGATAACGGGCCTATAGCTCAGCTGGTTAGAGCCGGCGGCTCATAACCGCCTGGTCCCAGGTTCGAATCCTGGTGGGCCCACCAATGAGATTACAAGCTGAGGCAGAGGCCTCAGCTTTTTTAATGAAAGGATAAACATGAGACTTGGCGCAAGGCTCAGGGCTGTGGCTGATAAGGTGCCCGCTGCAGAGGTGATAGCGGACATCGGCACGGATCATGGATATATTCCTATTTACCTCATGCAAAAGGGGCGCATACAGAGAGCGATTGCCACCGATATTCACGAGGGACCCGCAGGACGGGCGGCGCTTCATGCAGAGACCGCTGGTCTTGCGGAAAAAATTGATATCCGGGTAGGAAACGGGCTTTCCGTTCTTTCTGCTGGCGAGGCGGCGGGGGCTGTTATGGCGGGAATGGGCGGATTCATGATCAGGGATATACTCCGAGACGGGAACGATGTGGCAGCCCGCATGAGGTGGTTCGTTCTTCAGCCGAATACGCATGTCTCCGATTTGCGAGTATGGCTGTCCCGTAACGGATATGCAGTGGAAGAGGAAATTCTATGTGAAGAGAATGGGAAGCTTTATGTCATCCTTTTTGTGGTACATGGGAAAATGGACACACCGAAGGGACTTATGGCGGACATAGGAAGACTTCCCGAGTTTGCTGATGTGAAGCTGTTTCAGGCCTATCTGGACCAGCTGATTTCCTATCGCCGGCAGATCGCGGAGGGAATTTGCGAGCATACGCAAAATGAAAATAATCGGGTCAAGCGAAAGCAGGCACTGGCTGAGATTGCAGAACTGGAGGACTGGAAATGGAAGTTAACGCACAAATGATTATGGAAATGATGAATGCATGGGCACCGCCGCATTTGGCGGAGTCCTGGGACCGCGTGGGGCTGCAAATCGGAAGGGGAAAAACGAAAGTCAAAAAAATCCTTGCAGCCCTTGATGTGACCGAGGACAATGTGGAATACGCAGCCACTCATGGGGTGAATATGATCGTATCCCATCATCCTTTTTTATTCCGTCCTGTTATCCCGCTGGATACGGATACCTGGAAGGGACGCATCATTGAAAAATTAATCAAGCATAACATTGTTTCCTTTGCAGCTCATACCAATCTGGATACGGCCGAAGGCGGCGTCAATGATGCACTGGCGGAGGCACTGGAGCTTACGAATCCGCGGGGACTCGTCCCGGGCTATAAGGAAGCCTCCTGCAAGGTAGTCGTGTATGTGGAACCGATGCTGGCAAAAAGGCTTTCGCATGCGCTTGGACAAGCTTTTCCCGGAAGGGTCGGACGCTTTTATCTTTTAGACGATGAAGATGATTTCACCACCGAGGCAAGGCTTGAATTCAATACGGAAGAAAAAAGTCTTTCGTCAGTGAAGGATATGATTGCGGAAATGGCTGGAGCTCCCCCGATGGATATTTACCGGCTGGCGGATGGGGGAAAAACAGAATGCATGGGCCGTATAGGGGAATTGGCACGATCGCTGCCAGGAAAAGAAGCGCTTTTGTATGTAAAGGAAAAGTTGAAAATTCCGTCACTTCGGTACTGCGGAAATCCGGACATTACGGTCAGGCGTATAGCGGTGCTTGGCGGGGCCGGGATCGAATTTTTCCCCGTAGCGAAGCAGGCTGGCGCCGATTTGTATGTCACCGGGGATGTGAAATATCACGAAGCGCAGGAAGCAGCAGGAAGCGGTCTTTTAGTCGCTGATGGAGGCCATTTTTATACGGAGCGGGTCATTATCCCAAAATTGGCGAAATGCATTCGAAACGAGGCGGCCTTACAGGGCTGGGAGCTTGAAGTGATAGAGGATCCCTCTGCGAGAGACGTATTTTCGGTCTGTTGAATTTAGCGCGCCCCCATGCTATACTGAGCGGGCGAGCGGGAAAGATGATTGCGGGCCGCAAGGCGTGAGGAAAGTCCGAGCTTCGCAGGGCAGGATGCCGGATAACGTCCGGCGGGGGTGACCCTAGGGAAAGTGCCATAGAAAAGGAAACCGCCATGAAGATGGTAAGGGTGGAAAGGTGCGGTAAGAGCGCACCAGCAGTCAGGAGACTGGCTGGCTTGGTAAACCCCATCCGAAGCAAGACCGAATAGGGAAGGGTTGAGGTTGCCCGCTGACCTTCCGGGTAGCGTCGCTTGAGCAGGGAAGCAATTTTCTGCCTAGACAGATAATCATCACCACGAAAGTGGGACAGAACTCGGCTTATTGAACGCTCGCAGAAAATAAAAACGGTAACGACGAATCATGACTGTCGTTACCGTTTTATAATGCATTGAAATAGGAAACTCCGCATAAATGGGGGACATGAACTATTTATTTGCCTCCCGCGTGAATGGCCTTATCGAAGGTCTCATAGATAGAGCGGGAAGGCTCTTTATCAATGAGGCTCACAATAATGATGGAAATAACGGAGAATAAGAAACCCGGTACAAGCTCATACAGGCCAAACCAACCGAAATGCTTCCAGATAAGCACGGTCAGGCCGCCGATAATAACACCGGCATAGGCGCCGCTTAAGGTCATCCGTTTCCAATATAGGGAAAGCAGTACGGTTCCGCCGAAACAGGCGCCAAATCCTGCCCAGGCATAGGATACGATGGAAAAAATATAGCTGTTTGGATCAGATCCGAGATAGATGGCTAAAAGGGACACGGCGAGCACCGACAGGCGGCTTACCCAAAGCAGCTCCCTTTGGGACGCCTGCTTTCTAAAAAACGAGCGGTATAAATCATTGGAAACCGCAGAGGATGTAACCAGAAGCTGCGAGGAGGAGGTGCTCATGATAGCCGCCAGGATGGCAGACCATATGATGCCCGTGATGAACGGCGTGGAAAGAGACCTTGCCATGATGATGAAAACCCGTTCTGCATCCGCATCATGAAGAGGCGTGGATAGATAAGCTTTTCCGATGATACCCATAGCGATGGCAAAGGTCAGTGAAAGGAGTACCCAAGTCATAGCGATATGAGTAGATTTTTTCAGATCCTTTGCATCACTGATGGCCATAAATTTCACAAGGATATGGGGCTGTCCGAAGTAACCGAGCCCCCAGCCTAAAGAGGAAACCATCATGATAAGAAGCGCGCCCGTTCCGGTGGAGTCGGGGAAGAAAGAAAGAAAGTCAGCCCCTTCGCCGGAAAGGATTTCCATGGTCGGCGCCGCGCCGCCAAGAGCAATCATGGCAGCTACCGGCACATAGAGTACAGTAAAGAGCATCATGGTACCTTGGATAAAATCGGTCAATGCCACTGCACTGAATCCGCCGAGAAATGTGTAGAAGACGACCACAAAGGCGCCGATCAGAAGAGATTCCATATAGGGAATCCCAAAAATTGTATTAAACAGTTTGCCGGCAGCCACGAACCCGGAGGATGTATAGATAACAAAGAAAAGGATAATAAAAATGGCGCAAATAAAACGGAGACCGTTTTTGCGATCTTCGAAGCGATTCGATAAGTACCCTGGGATCGTCAGGCTATTGTTGGCCACCTCTGTATAATTCCGAAGGCGCTTCGATACCAGTACCCAGTTGAGCCATGTCCCGACAATGAGACCAAGACCGGTCCAGAAAGCAGAAAGTCCATGGAGGTATGCAAAACCGGGAAGTCCCATAAGCATCCAGCCGCTCATGTCAGAGGCTTCTGCGCTCATGGACGTCAGCCAGGGGCCGAGCTTACGGTCGCCTAATATATAAGCTGATAAATTTGTCTGCTGCTTGGAATAGTACAGCCCGATGGCCATCATCAATACAAGATAGAGGCAAAAAGCGACAGCTATGCCTGTTTCTTCCCCAAAAATCATACAAACCTCCCCGGAAAGGATGCGGGAATATCCGCATGGTAAAGACTATGTTTCATTATGATAAAGTATGATACCGGTCCTGTAAAGTTTTTCTTCAGAGAATACGAACCGGCGGATGGTAGTAATCGCTCCCGCCCTCCCGAAGGAGTGGGCTGGCCATGCAGAAGGCTTGGATATCCGTGGCTTTCGCCTCAAGGAGAAGCTGCTTTTTATCCTCCGGAGAAGCCTGTTTCATAAAAGACGGGAAATTGGAAATGACAGGCAGGGGGTACGTTTTTAAGAGAGAGGAGCGGGACGCTTTGAAGGCAAGCAGTCTGGCATAGGTGATGCGGGGTTCCTTCGCAAAGGGCGACGGCATGTCCGACGAAAGAAGAAGGGAGGCTCCGATCCGGCGAAGACGGCTGTACAAATACCGTTTTGATTTGATTTGAGACAGCATATCCCTATAGGTTGGGGACATGCGGCAGGCATGCCAGCGATTTTCCAGTCCTTCGGAGAATATATCCGATTTGAGAAGATCTGCTTTTGAAAGCATGCGGCTCGCAAGAAGGCAGGCGTCGTCATACCTTGTAGGGACTGCATAACGGCCTTCCTCCATATAGGCCATCGTTTTTCCTTTGCAAAAATCTGGCAGATCGGTCACCGTCTCATGGCGGAGAAGGGCAACTCTTATAAGAGATGCGGAAATGGGATGCTTTGTATCCCGCTGCACTGTAATCAGCTTTATAGGATACTTTCTTTTTCGGATTGAAACGGCGTATCCAAGACCAAGGAGATTGTTCGGCCTTGATAATTCTTTTGCCAGTGCGGGGGAAAAGGCTTTCATGGCCTGTGCGGCGGCGGAGGAATAGGGAAGGCCTTTTTTTAGATTGCTTTGAAAGCAGCCTTCATATTTTTCGCTCAAAAGATAATCAGCGGCTTCTTCCAGCGCGTGTGCATCCAGCGATTCCGTGCCAAAGGCGATATGGGTACATCCCAGATGATGCAGGTATTGTACCGCTGAATCCGTAAAGCGGTCCGCGCTTTGCAGGACGCCGGTCACAGGAAATTCGATAACCGCATCCACGCCGGCCATAACTGCCCAAGACGCTCGCAACCACTTATCGAATAACGCAGGCTCTCCGCGCTGCACAAAGGCACCGCTCATGAGAGCAGTTTTCGCAGCGCCGGAATATTTCGAGGCAAGGCTCGCTATCATTTGAAGATGGCCGGAATGAAAAGGGTTCCATTCCGCAGTGATTCCGATATGCATAACCGTTTCCACCTGTGATTTATAGAAAGTGTATGATCTGATTATTTCATATATTACCATACAGACGGGTGACAATGAGATGGCCGGAAGGCAGAGGCGGTTGTGGTATAATGGGACTACATTATAAATAAGAAAGAGTAAGAGCGATGATAATTGGCAGATATAAAAAGGCGGCCCTCGCCGTATTGGTCGGAGGGATGCTTTTAATGGCCGGCTGTGGGAACGAAGGAATTGACGATTCCTTTGTATTTGGAAAGACAAGGGTACACTATGGCAGGGATACTATAACGCTGGAGGCACCCTTTGAGTTGGGAGTTGGCCGGACGGCGTCAGACCTTTCAAGCATAGGACCATCGCTGGTAGCAGCGGGGGAGAATAAAAACATTCAAATCGTGGTCAGTGGCAAAAAAGTATCTGACGGATGGGACGTGAGCGTTGCAAAACAGGATGCCCTTTCAAAGATTACTGAAGACAGTATGCATATCTCTCATCTGAATGTCCAAAATGAGCAGGTTATGCTCGGAAATATATCGGCGGAGGTGCTTACGTTTTCTTTCACTGAAACTAGCCGTTCTGAGCCGGTAGATTTGACGATTACCGAGTACATTTTTGCATCTGGAGATACGATTTGGCGTGTTATTTACCAGTACCGGACCCACGATCCGATCGGACAGGCATTGATGGAGCGTATCGCCGGGCATATCAGTGAGGGGACGACATTTTAAAAAAGATGCCGACGCCATCGGTATCAGCTATGTGGTGAGACAAGGGGTTTTTATGAGATTTACATCGCGGGGAATTTTTGTGCTTCTTCTCGTACTGATAGGCGGAGCCATCGTAGGCGGCCTCTTAGGGCAGGTTCTGTCCAGCGTCAGTTTATCCGGAATCGTTCCCTATATGACTGAAACCTATGAGATTTTCAACATTCAGGATCTGTATCTGAATTTATTTGTATTCCAGATCCACTTCGGTATCCGTTTTGCTCCGAATCTGATCAGCATTCTGGGTATCCTGCTTGCGGCATGGCTATACGACCGGCTGTGATGCCATTTTGCTCATGCGTTCCATTTCCTTATCCCAAAGGCTGGCATGATGCCCATGGGAGGTGGGAAAGCTCTGTATGCTTAGGGAGGAATTGTCAGTGCTGATAAAAGAAATGATACATGAGGACAGGCCGCGGGAACGGTTTGCCAGATCCCCCGAGGAAGCAAGCCTGACAGATCTGGTGGCTATATTGCTTCGCACAGGCCGTCAGGGCCATTCCGTGATGGAACTATCTCGGGATGTGGTGGCGCTTTTGCAGGAAAATACCGAGCTGAACGGATTTGAGGACTTGGACTGGCGGGATCTGACAGAAATCAAGGGAATCGGTCCGGATAAGGCGGTGACAATTTGCGCCGCTGTTGAATTGGGCCGGCGCCTTTCCAGCCGGCATGACAAAAGACGGCTTACCTCTTTCAATATGCCCGGCAAGGTAGCTGATTTTTTTATGGAGCGGCTCCGGCATACGTCGCAGGAGCATTTTTACGCCTGCTATCTTAATGTAAAAAATCGTCTCCTCGGGTACAAGCAAATCACGGTAGGAAATATAAATGCGGTGCCGGTGGATCTGAAGGAAATTCTGCGGTGGGGCCTTCGGTACAAGGCGCATGGAATTATTCTTGCCCATAATCATCCATCGGGATATCCGGAACCGTCAGGGGAAGATATTCAGGTGACAAAGCAGGTGGCCAAGGCAGCCAAGCTGATTGATATGGAAGTCTTGGATCACGTGATTATCGGAGACGGGATATATGTGAGTCTCCATGAGCGGGGTGTTCTGTAACTCCAGCTATGGTAAAATAAAAAGGAACCAGAGTGGAAATCGGTATCAGATACGGAAAGGAGCATAGTCATGGGAGCTATGGAAGCGGGAAAACGATATTCTGCGGAAAAAAAAGGATATAATGACAAAATATATGAGGTGCGCTTTGTGGATGTCATGGAGCGTCCCGAATACAAGGAAGGACCGGTGCGGACAGCTCTTGAAAAGCTGCAGCAATCTATGAATGAAAAGGATTTTGAGAAATATATCAATTCCAGCCTTATTCGGATTACCTATGATGCGGGACGGCTTTTGCTCATTACCAATTCGGAAATGAATCGTACGATGCTTTACGGCCGCTTTTTCAATCTCATCTGTGAAGCCTTTGATGTGGGAAATTTCCGCGTGGTAAGTCAGGTGAACGGATACTGAGCTTGCAAAAAGAAAACGGCGGGCATGGTACATAGGATGTAAAATCTCTGCGATGCAGGGATTTTTTAAAACCTGCCTTTGGTTTGACGATGAGTTGGCCGGATTTTATAATGATATGCGAAATAATTATTGATCGTAAATATGGCGGATATAAGGAATTGGCAGGGTATTTCCGCTGTTGTATCGCAAAAGGAACAGCTGGATGGACGGATTGCAGAAGGATTTATTTTTACAATTTTTAAGGCCAGGGCAGATCCGGGAAAATGAGCCCATGAGCCGGCATACCACCTTTGGCATCGGCGGGCCTGCGGATCTGTTTCTCATGCCGTCCACGCCGGAGGAATTGCAGCTGTCCCTGAAAGCTGCAAAAAAGGCAGGGATTTCTGTTTTCGTTGTCGGCGGCGGTGCCAATCTTCTTGTGCGGGACAAAGGAATTCGGGGCATCGTTATACATACGGGCCATTTAAGATATCTCAAGGTACGGGATCATTATATGATTGTGTCTGCGGGCATGAGTACCGCCGAGGTGGCAAGGGCTGCGCTAGGTCATCATCTGTCGGGGCTGGAGTTTGCCAGCGGTATTCCTGGAACTATCGGGGGAGCCGCTTATATGAACGCAGGTGCCTACGGAAGTGAAATGGCTGAGGTGATTGTATCGGCTACAATTTGCGACTCCGACGGCAACCTGCGTAGGTATGGAAAGGCTGATATCAATTACGGGTACCGGCACAGCCGATTTATGGGACGCAGCGAGGTCATACTGGATATTACCTTATCTTTAAAGCCGGGAGATGAAGCAGGTATTAAGGCGCGCATGGATGAGCTGAACGGACGGAGAAGATTAAAGCAGCCTCTTGATAAACGGAGCGCCGGAAGCACTTTTAAACGACCGGCGGGACATTTTACCGGGAAAATGATTGAAGAGCTGGGGCTCAAGGGATTTTCCGTAGGCGATGCAAGGGTATCGGAGAAGCATGCAGGGTTTTTAATTAACGATGGCCATGCTTCCTGCCGGGATATGATGGCTTTGATCGCGGAGGTACAAAGGCAGGTTAAAGAGGCGTATCATGTAGATCTTCGGCCGGAGGTGCAGATCGTCGGAGAAGAGTGAGTGCTACGGGGCAGGAGGATAAATAAATGGAAGTGATTGCCTTTTATGGTCCTCCGGGGACCGGTAAAAGTGACCGGGCGCTGGTTATTGCGTATCAGAATAAAGCGCCCTGCATTATTGATGACGGAATTTTAATCTATCATAATCGGATTGTGGCGGGAAAATCAGCAAAACGGGAGGAAAGTCGTTTGAAGGCGGTCCGCAGGGCTCTGTTTTGGGATGAGGCGCAGCGGGAAGATGTGAAGCGGCAGCTATCAATTATCCAGCCGAAGCGGATATTGATACTGGGGACATCGGACCGAATGGTCAATAAAATCGCCCAAGCCCTGGAGCTTCCGGCTCCTTCAAAATACATCCGTATCGAGGATGTGGCGGCACCGGATGATATTGCGAAAGCAAGTGAGGCTCGGAATAAAGAGGGAAAGCATGTCATTCCCGTGCCGACCATGGAGCTTCGCCCCTATTTCAAAGGATATCTGGTGGATTCGCTGAGATTCTGGCACCGGTTTACCAAGGATGACGGAAAAAAGCCGAAGGCAAAGGAACGATCCGTTGTGCGGCCCGTATTCAGCTATTACGGGAGGCTCACTTTTTCAGCCCGGGTCATAGAGGCGCTTGTTCGTTATGCGGTCAAGGATGTGCGCCGTGCCCGGGTTTATAACATAGCCAGCAGAAAAAGCAGGACACAGGTAAACGGTCTCGTGCTTACTATGGATCTGAGTCTGCGCCGCGGGACACCAAGGGATATCAAAAAAAGCGTTCATGATATACGCGATAAAATTCAAAAAGAGCTTGCATATACCACTGGCATGTCACTGGAATCAATCCGGATTAATGTGATTACCGGCGTAAAGCGATAATTCAGAGGCTGCGCTCCGATTCATGGGAGAGGCCTTTACTTTAATTTACAGAGGGCAATGCGTCCTTTTGAGGCAGGAGAACTACTTGAAGACCTATTACACGCTTACCTACGGCTGTCAGATGAATGAAAGCGATACGGAACGTATTAACGGGCAGCTGGAGGAATTGGGGTATAAACCCGCGGCCTATATGGAAGAAGCCGACGTGGTAATACTCAACACCTGCAGCATCCGGCAAAATGCAGAAGAAAAGGTATACGGAAAAATTGGCGAAATTAAAAGGATGAAGCAAAAAAATCCGGAGGTTCTTTTGGGAATCGCCGGATGTATGGCGCAGGAGAATAAGGGGAATCTGATTGAGCGGATGCCAATCATTGATTTCGTCATTGGCCCTTATCATATTCACGATCTGAAGGGGATTCTTAGCAATGCAAAAGAGAGCCGCCATGCTGTGAAAACAGAACACAATCCTCACAGTGTAAAAGACTACAGCGAGCTCAAGGCGGTACGGAAAAGCCACGTTTTTGCGTGGGTTCCCATCATTCAGGGTTGTAATAAGTTTTGCACCTATTGTATCGTTCCGTATGTGAGGGGGCGTGAGCTGAGCCGCAGTGTGGCAGATATTACGGCTGAAATTTCTGAGCTTGCCCAGCAGGGATATAAGGAAGTCACCCTTCTTGGGCAAAATGTAAATTCCTACGGCCTTGATTTCCGTGACGGAACTGATTTTGGGACACTGATACAGGCGATCGACAGGATTGACGGGATTGAGCGGGTACGGTATATGACATCCCATCCGAGAGACATGACCTATTCCATGGTAGATGCCATAGCAGCGTCCCCGAAGGTGGTAAGGCATATGCATCTTCCGGTTCAGCACGGCTCTGATGAAATGCTTAAGCGCATGAACCGGGGGTATACCCGGGAGCACTTTTTAAAGCTGGTAAACTACGTGCGTGAAAAGATTCCTGATATAGCACTCACGACCGACCTGATAACGGGATTTCCCGGTGAGACGGAAGATATGCATCAAAGGACCTTGTCTCTTCTAAAGGAAGTTCGTTTTGATTCGGCGTATACCTTTATGTATTCCTCGAGACGAGGCACACCGGCAGCCCGGATGGAGGATCAGGTGCCTGAAACCATCAAGCATCGAAGACTTCAGGAAATCATGGATATACAGAATGAAATCAGTTTATCCCTGAATCAGAAGATGGAAGGCCGCGTCTGCGATATTATTTTGGAAGGACCTACGAAGCAGGATGAAAGCAACTGGTATGGCAGAACCTCCTCCAATAAGATGGTGGTATTTCCCTATGAGACGGGTATACAAGTGGGGGACCGGGTCAAGGTCAAGGTGAACAGCGGGCAGACGTGGATTCTCAAAGGGGAGCTTTTGGCAAGAAACTCATAAATGATTTACGTGTAAAAGGAATAACTATGGCAGCAACACCTCTGATGAAACAGTATGAAGAGATAAAAAGTGAATATCCGGATGCACTGCTCTTTTATCGGCTTGGTGATTTTTACGAGCTTTTTTACGATGATGCGATCACTGCCTCGAAGGAGCTGGAGCTGACGCTGACGGGGAAAAGCGCCGGCGCTGATGGGAGAGCTCCCATGTGCGGTGTTCCTTATCATGCGGCAGAAACCTATATTTACAGGCTGATTCAGAAAGGATATAAGGTTGCCATCTGCGAGCAGATGGAGGATCCCAAAAAAGCAAAGGGGCTTGTCAAACGGGATGTTATACGAGTTATTACGCCGGGAACGATTCTGTATGAGAATTCGATTTCCGATAAATCCAATAATTACTTGATGTATGTACTGGAATCGGATAGCAAGCTCACCGCTGTCCTGTCAGACGTATCTACAGGAGAATGCTTTTTTGGGCGCTGGGACAGAAAAACCGAAGAGGAACTGTTTTTTGATATGGTTTCCATCTACAGGCCGACCGAAATTATTTGCAGAACCGGCGAGGAGTTTTACAGCAAGCTGTCCTACTACTGCCATGCCCGGCTCGGCGATTGTCTCCTTACGCGGCAGGAAGAAGAACCGGAGGGAAGTGTCAGCCTTCCGCTGGAGGCGGCTATCGAAGATCCGCAGGTGAAGCGGGCTCTTACGAATTTGTCCCTGTATATCAAGGATGTGATGAGGACAGATGTTGCAGAGTTTCATACCGCCTTTCCTATACGGGAAAAGCATACGCTCATCCTGACAGAAGAGGTTTTGCGGAATCTGGAAATAACAAGGAATATGAGAGATGGCACTCGGCGGGGGACTCTGCTGGAGCTTATGGATCATACCCATACCGCTATGGGCGGGCGTCTGCTGAAGCGCTGGCTTGAGAGGCCATTGACCGATGTGAACCGTATTCGCCTCCGGCAGGATGGCATAGAAGAGCTTGTGGGGCATATGACAGAGCTTTCCCGGATCGAAGAGCTGCTTAGTCAGATTTTTGATTTTGAACGGATTTTAATTCGCATTGAGGCAAATACCACCTCACCAAAGGATCTGCTTTCGCTGAAAGCCACACTATCCGTTTTACCTAGGCTGAAAGAAATCCTAGCCGGTGCAGGATCGCCGATTTTGCAAGCCCTCAACAACAGAATTCATCTTCACGGACCTGTTTTTGATTTACTGGATCGTTCTATGAACGAGAACGGGACAGGACAAATTCGAGATGGGAAATACATAAAGGAAGGGTATTCAAAGGAGCTGGATGAGATCCGTTCCCTTGCAGAAAACAGCCGTCAATGGATCGCGGATCTGGAAAACCGGGAAAAAGAAAAAACTGGTATCAAGCTGAAAATAGGATTTAATAAGGTCTTTGGATATTATTTTGAAATTACACACGCCAATAAGCTTCCGATCCCGCCTTACTACATGCGCAAGCAAACGCTGGTCAATGCAGAAAGATATATTACGCCGGAGCTGAAGGAGTTTGAGGCAAAGGCTCTGAGCGCAAAGGAGCGCGCCGAGGAGCTGGAGCTGTCTTTGTATCAGCAGATTAAAGCGGATATTCGCCCGGACATACCGGATATGCAAAATACCGCACGAGCGGTGGCGGAGCTCGATACGCTTGCCAGCCTTGCAAGAGCGGCTCTCAAGGGGCGTTATATCCGTCCTTCCATCGTAAACGTAAGAGATGGGGGAATTTCTATCACCGAGGGACGGCATCCCATGGTTGAGCATGCATTACAGCATGAAATGTTTGTTCCCAATGATATTCAGCTCAATCACAAGGAACAGGAAATTCTTGTCATTACAGGCCCAAATATGGCGGGAAAATCTACATATATGCGGCAGGCTGCCATTCTTGTGATCATGGCGCAGACCGGCTCCTTTATTCCGGCCAAAAGTGCGGTTATTGCGCCGGTGGAGCGCATATTTACCCGGGTGGGAGCCACCGATGATATCTCGACAGGGCAAAGCACCTTCATGGTCGAAATGAAAGAGGTGTCCCAAATTTTACGGGGTGCTACGAAAAACAGCTTGATCCTTTTGGATGAAATTGGGCGCGGCACCAGTACGTACGACGGGATGAGTATCGCCAGAGCAGTGGTGGAATATATTGACGCCCATATTCATGCCTACACCCTGTTTGCCACCCATTACCATGAGCTGTCCGATATGGCAGAGCAAAGCAGGGTGATTAAAAATTTCACCGTCACCGTTAAAGAGAGAGGCAAGGACATCACCTTTTTACGAAGAATTGTGCCCGGCTGCGCAGACCGAAGCTATGGGATTCACGTAGCCCGTCTCGCGGGATTGCCGGACTCACTTCTCAAGCGTGCAGATGCTATATTAAAAAGTCTTGCTGATGACGATGGGAAGAAACATGAGCAAAAAACAGAGGGGCTGCAGCAAAATTCATCGCAAAGCGGGCTGAACCTCTTTTCATCCCCTATTATTGCAGAGCTTCGGGATATTGACGTGATGAGCCTGACGCCTATCGAGGCGATGGATATTCTTTTCCGGCTAAGCCGGGAAGCGAAGGAGAGTCAATGATGACACGCATTCATATATTGGATGAGATGACGGCCAATCAGATTTCTGCGGGAGAAGTCGTTGAGCGTCCTGTGAACGCGGTGAAGGAGCTGGTGGAGAATGCGGTCGACGCTGGGGCCTCCTCCGTCGAGATTGAAATTGCCGATGGGGGCATGTCGTATATCCGTGTGACCGATGACGGAAGCGGCATGTCCAGAGAGGATGCCAAATTATCAATTATCCGGCATGCAACGAGCAAAATTTCTACCATTGAGAACATATACCATATCGCATCCCTAGGATTCAGAGGAGAAGCCTTGGCCAGTATGGCAGCGGTTTCTCGGATGAGAATCACTACAAGGCAATCGGATGATACCGAAGGCACCGTGGTCGAGGTGGAAGGCGGGGATATAAAAAATATAGGTCCCGCAGGGGCTCCGTCCGGGACCACCGTAGAGCTTCGGGAGCTGTTTTTTAACGTGCCTGCCAGGAAAAAGTTTCTCAAATCGGAACGGGCTGAGTCAGGCCGGATCAATTCGATGGTAGGAAAACTGGCATTGGCAAACCCGAGTGTGGCCTTCCGTCTTATCAATAATGGACGGACTGTCATTGAGTCTCCCGGAAATGATCGTTTGAAGGATGCGGTGTCTGCTATTTACGGGACGAAAATGACCGATGAAATGTTTACTGTGGACGGGCAGGGAGAGGATGTATTTCTAGATGGCATGATTTCAAAACCATCAGTGCTAAAAAGCAGCCGTTCTTACCAAACTATCATTGTCAATCGCCGGGTCGTAGATAGTCCGGTCATAGCCAAAGCCGTGGACAATGCGTATCACTCGCTCCTGCCGAGGAACGGATATCCTGTCATGGTTCTCTCTGTTACTGTGCCGCCTGATCGGATTGATGTGAACGTGCATCCTCAGAAACGGGAAATTAAATTCTCCGATGAGCAGGCTCTATTCAGGCTGGTATATCATTCTGTACTGAATGCGCTCACATCCCAGTCGACACCGGACGCGATAGCGAAAGAAATGACGCGTACCCCTGGGCATGAGATACTGTCAGAGAAACATGGGCGAATATCCGACACCCGGGTGGAGCTTCCTTCTGAGCTTGCCGGTTTTTCTGGAAATGGAGAGATGGACCGGTCTCGCGCATGGGGCGAAACGCCGACACCCTATGCGAGGCAAGGGGGAAGCTCTGTGAAATCGGCTGAGACGTACTCCCCAGTGGGGGTAACGAGAGAGCTTCAATCAGAGGATTCTTTATTGGACTCGTACCGCAAGGAGGAGGCTGCGCCTTCCGAGAGTGTTTTGTTTCAGGAGGAACCGGCAAAAGAGGCTCCAATCCTCCCGCTGGGCCAAGTAGGCAAGTGTTACATTCTTTGCCAGCATGGAGATGATTTGTACATCATTGATCAGCATGCGGCCCATGAACGGGTCCGATATGATCGGATGGCAGAACGGGCGGAGGGCATTCCTGTGCAGGATATGCTTATACCTCGTCTGATTCATGTGGATCCAGAGGATATCGATCTGCTGGAGGAAAAGAGGGATGACATACAAAGGCTGGGCATCACCTTTGAGCAGGCCGGCAGCGATGTCATTCGCGTGACCGGAGCACCAGGCGATTTTTCCCAAGCTGATATGGAACGGGTTATCCAGGATCTTCTGAAGGCCTATTATTCTGCCGATGTGCCTTCCCCGGAAACGCTTCGGCATCGTATGATGGCTTATGCTGCTTGCAGGGGCGCCATCAAGCGTGGGGACATTATCAATATCCGCCAGATGAAGGAACTGATTTCTGATTTGTTTAAAACCTCAAGACCTTTTGTGTGTCCTCATGGGCGCCCCACGATTGTTCGTTTTACACCGGAAGAGCTGGGGCATCTGTTCAAAAGGCCATGATCGGGATAACCACATGCCGAAGGCCGGAAGAAAAAGCCGTCTTTATAGCAAAAAAACGTGCGATTGAGTTGGGCGTGCCCTATCTCGTAAGAGATGGCAGTCTGCGGGAAATGACGGAGAAGAGCTCACTTGATGGCTTTATTGTTTATGGGGCAAAATCATATTTTTGGACAGCCAGAGAAGTCTATGCATTCCATCTAGGCACGGCCGCTCTACGGATCCTTCAAATGAAGAGGGGCGCTTCTGACCGCTTATGTCGCCATATTTCCAAAAAGCCGGGAATGCGTATACTGGATTGTACCTTTGGTCAGGGTGGGGATGCAGCGGTATTGTCTTGGTATGCGGGGTATACAGGACATGTGGTATCCTTGGAAAAAAGCAAAGCCCTTTATGAGATGGGGCGAATAGGTTTGACTGGCTTTTTCGATGGCACTGAAGATGTGCTGGCGGCACTCCGCCGTATAACGCTGCTGAATGAGGACTTCTGCTCTTTTTTACGCAAACAGCCTGAGGGCAGCTTTGATTATGTTTATTTTGATACGATGTTTGCTCATCCGGTGAAACGGGAGAAAAACCGGATGGAGGGATTTCGCAAGGCCGCCTGCTACGATTCCCTTGACGAGGATATTCTTTGCGAGGCCTGCCGAGTGGCATCCTGCAAGGTAATCGTCAAGGAGAGACCTTTTTCGAAGATTTTTATAAATCCCATGTTTACCGAGATTCAGGTTCACCCGGGACAGAGTACAGCCTACGGAGTCATACAAGTATGCCGCGGCAAAAGCTTATAACCGTATTGGGACCGACCGCTTCGGGAAAAACGGAGCTTGGCATTTTTCTGGCCAGAAAATTTCATACCTCAGTGATTTCCGGCGATGCCTTTCAGGTCTATAAACATATGAATATAGGAACTGCGAAGGTAACAAGGGATGAATCCGGCGGAGTTCCGCATTATCTTGTGGACATCCTTGAACCGGATGAGGCTTACTCAGCGGCAGATTTTCAAAAACGGGCGGCCCGGATTATTCAGAAAGAGAACGAGGCCGGCCGGATACCTATACTGGTAGGAGGGACTGGTCTTTACATTCAGAGTCTTCTTGAGGGATACTCCTTCCTGCCAAAAGGGAGAGCGCCAGATACATGGGACAGGATTTACCGCATGGAAGGGATGGAGGGACTGATTCGTGTGTGGCGCTCCTTTGGGGATGACCGGGACATGCCCCCGGATCCGCAGCGTATGATGCGCCGGTTGTCCGTGCTGGAAGCCGGGGCAGGCGATGCAGTACCGAAAAAAGAGGACCATCTCATATATGATGGGCCAGTCATTGGAATTTCCATGAACAGAGATGAATTATATGATAGAATAAATAAGCGGGTTCACCAGATGATTGATGCTGGACTGGAGGGCGAGGTCAGAAAGCTTCTTCAGTCCGGGCTTCCCGAGACAGCGGGATCACTTAAAGGAATTGGATACAGGGAAATGATTCCGGTGATACAATGCAAACGGTCTCTGGAGGAGGCAGAGCGCTTGATTGCGAGAAATACAAGGCGCTTTGCGAAGCGGCAGATGACCTGGTACAGGCGCATGCCCTACATTCATTGGATAGAACGCGGAAGTATGAGAAGTGACTCATGGCTCAGGGAAACAGAGTCCTATGTTATCCGGTACTTTAGAGGAGAAGAAAACCATGGAAGGTAAAATGAACCTGCAGGATACGTTTTTGAATGAGGCACGAAAGGAAAATGTTCCGGTTAGCATTTTTTTGCTCAATGGGGTTCAGCTTAAAGGAAAGGTAAAATCCTTTGATAGTTTTACCGTGCTTTTGGTTAGTGAAAACCGGTCTCAGCTTATATATAAACACGCAATTTCAACGATACAGAGGATTTGACCAGTAAATGGATAATCAATTATCGATTCTGAAGGAAGACGCATTGAAGCGATGCGCGCCTGTCTTTCAGGAAATGAAGAATATATCATTGTTTAATACGCAGAAGGTGCTGGAAGCGTTTCGCAGGCAGCACCTCTCTGCTTTTCATTTTGCTCCCTCCACAGGCTATGGGTATGGCGATCCTGGAAGGGAAACACTTGAAGCGAGCTGGTGTGATATTTTTAAGTGCGAAGCGGCATTGGTAAGGCCACAGTTTGTATCCGGGACTCATGCGCTGGCTACCGTTTTGCTCGCGCTGCTTAATGCGGGGGACACCCTATTATCCGTAGTGGGTGCACCGTATGACACTATGCAGAGCGTGATTGGCATTTCCGGCGATGCGCCAAGGAGTCTCATTAAACGGGGCGTTCATTACAAGGAGGTACCGCTGAAGGGGACCTCCTACGATCTGGAAGGAATACAAGCGGCAGTAGACAGCCATACCCGCCTTGCTTTGATTCAGCGTTCTCGAGGATATATGAATCGGGACACCTTATTTCCTTCCGATATAAAAGTGATTGTTTCGGTAATAAAAGAAAAGAATCCGGAGACCATCTGCTTTGTGGATAATTGCTATGGAGAGTTTACCTGTAAAGAGGAGCCGATTGAGCTTGGCGCGGATATTACGGCGGGTTCCCTCATAAAGAACGCAGGCGGAGGAATGGCCCCGACAGGGGGATATATTTGCGGGAGACAGGATCTGGTGGATCTGTGTGCGCAGGAATGGACTGCTCCCGGGCTTGGCGCGGAAATGGGTTCCTATGCGGCAAGCTATCGTCCTTTTTTTGAAGGTCTGTTCATGGCACCGCACGTAACAAGACAAGCAATGATGAGCGCTGAGTTTGCGGCGACCGTCTTTTCGGCCCTTGGATTTGCAGTGGCTCCCCTGCCGGGGCATCTTCGCTCTGACCTGATTACAGCCATTACACTTAATTCGGAAAAAAACATGTGTCTATTTGCGGAAGCGCTTCAAAGCTGGTCGCCGGTTGATTCCGATGCGACACCGATACCGGGGCCTATGCCGGGATATACGGATCCGATTCTTATGGCGGCAGGCACCTTCGTGCAAGGCTCTACGATTGAAATTTCCGCAGACGGTCCCGTTCGTCCTCCCTATACGATATATATGCAGGGCGGGATGATGTTTGAGCATGCGATTTTGGCTGTGATGGGCGCCGCAGAAAAAATTATGGCAGAACGACAAAAAGAAAAGCAGGCTTGACTGTTTGACAGAGAAAGGCCAGTGATGTAAAGCATCTGGAATGGAAGTGGTTCCGGATGCTTTTTATTTTGAGTTTTATCAGTCGGGGTATCAATGAAAAAATTGAATTATCCCTTTGTTTCATATATAATGAATTCCAGATATGGGGTTATAGCTCAGCTGGTTAGAGCGCTTCGTTGACATCGAAGAGGTCTTTGGTTCGAATCCAAATAGTCCCACCAAAAGACAACCCGCCCTATGGCGGGTTTATTTGTAAGTGCCTGTATGGGGGACGCTATGTATATTTCGGAAGTCAGAATACAAAATTACAGGACCTTCCGAGGGGTCACTTTCTATTTCAACAGCGAGTCCAATTACATTGTAGGGGACAATAATATAGGCAAAACAAATTTTCTTGATTTGTTAAAAACTGCGACCCATGGGTACGGATTCCGAGAAAAGGATTTTTTGGATACCAGTCGGCCCATCGTGGTTACCATTTCATTGTCCGGCAAGGATGCAGGAATGGATGAGAAGGCACGGATTGAGCTGCGCCAGTCCATCAAAGAGGTTGTGCCGCGTTTGTATAACCGGGATACGGGAGAGCAGCTGCCGCTGGAGTATATGCGGGGACTGTTCTACATTGACTATTCCCTACATGATATACCCCGCCTCCTCGTGACAGAGGAGGAACTAAGCGCTATAGGAGCTTTTTTTAAAGATTATTTGTCTGGCGGCAATAGGGAAATACGGACAGTGGAAGCGCTTTTGAAAGAAAAAGGGATCGACCTGATTCTGCCCGATGATCCTGTTCGGGCATCAATGCTCCTTGTTCGGGAGATTTTTGGAAATGTGGAGTCTGGGGCAGTCTATGGAAACAGCTTAAAACTGATGCTGGCCATCGGAGCTCATTTGCTCATAAAGCTTCTGGAGAAGAAAAACAGCAAGACCCTTTCCTTTGAAAATATCGTTATCACCGATAAAAAAGGGAAGCGGTATTTTCCGTTGATTGTCAGTATTGATGAACCGGAGCTTCATCTCCATCCTTATTTGCAGCGGGCAGTGCTGGCATTTTGCAAGTCTATTCTTAATAATGAGGATCCCTTTTTCCTGCGAGTCGTAAAAAAGGTGCTGAACGTAGACGGGCTGGACGGGCAGATGGTGGTGGTCACTCACTCGACGGATGCCCTTGTCGATGATTACCGTAAAATTATTCGTCTTTATTGGGATGACAAGAAAAAAGTACAGGCGGCCTGCGGCGTATCCTTCGGGTTTGATGCGGAAATAGAGAAGCACCTGATTATGCATTTCCCGGAGGTTAAAGAGGCGCTGTATGCCCAGTGCGCAATCATAGTGGAAGGGGAAACAGAGTACGGATCATTTTCCTACTTCGCAAAAACCTTGGGCATTCATTTTGACTATCATGGGATCTGCCTGATCAATGCCAGGGGTGAAAGCTCGATTTCTAAAATTTCCCGGCTAGTCAGGAGCTTTCATATTCCTGCGATTTCGTTATATGACCGGGATGTGATGGAAAAAACAAATCCGTCGCCTTACGTATTTTATACAGATCACCTCTGCTTCGAGATGGATGTGGTTAAAACCTGTCTTTCTCAAGGCAGACGGGAACGTTTGGATGCGGTGGTGTCGGACATTGAAGAGTACGGAGACCTTGTGCCGGCAGCGCTTGTGAAGAAAGCAGGAGCCAAGCTGTCTTTGCCAAAGGATTCTTATCCGCCCAGAAAGCTGTCAAATATTAATCCAAGAGATAAAAGAGCCCTTGAGTTTTATTATTTCGCCTGGCTTTATGGCAATAAAGGAGTCATTATAGGGCGATCGCTGGGGACGCACTTGGGAGAAAAGGAAATCCCCCCTGCCTTCAGGAATGTGATTTTAGCGGCTGCAGCCTGTACATCGGCGGGAAAAGAGCGGGCAAGCGGAAAAAAGGAGACATCCTTCTCAAAATAATGGTACGGCGGGATTATTAATTTCTAATCTGTTTTATCGGATTCGAGCCTTGAAAAGCGAGTGAGGTTACTTTAAAATCATGGGGATAATGTTTTGAGGATCGTTACGCTTCTCAAAAGGATTTATTCATAAGGAGGCTTGCATGAGTACAGTTTCCCTGACGGGGCGCTCTGTACTGGCGCTGGCGGATTTTTCGGCGCAGGAGATTGAGCGTATTCTTGAGATGGCAGCGCAAATGAAAAAGATTGTGCTTTCCCGGAACAAGAAGAAAGAGTATTTAAAAGGAAGATCCATAGTCACCGTGTTTTCTGAGGCATCTACCAGAACAAGAAGCTCTTTCGAGCTTGCCGGGAAATACCTCGGAGCCGATGTGATAAATATAACAAAGAGCGGCAGCTCCATGACGAAAGGCGAAAGCCTTCGGGATACATTGCTCACTGTTTCAGCGATGGGAACAGATGCGGTGATTATCCGTGATTCGTCAGAGGGGGCCGCTCTTTTTGCATCACGAGTAAAAAGCCCGCGGGTTCATGTCCCCATTGTGTATAATGCCGGCGATGGAGCTCATGCGCACCCGACACAGACGCTGCTTGAGCTGTTTACCCTTAAAGAGGCGGGCATACCGATTCAAGGGATGAAATACGCCATCATCGGAGACATTCTTCATTCCCGGGTTGCCCGTTCTGATATTGTAGGGTTTTCCAGGCTGGGAGCGGAGGTTCATATAGCAGGTCCGCGCACGCTGGTGCCAAAGGAGTTGGAAGCCCTCGGCTGCATTGTGGACGATCGAATTGAAGATGCGCTGGAAGGCGCCGATGCGGTCAATGTGCTTCGTATTCAGCTTGAAAGGGCAGCCGCCGGATTTATTCCCACCACCAGAGAATATGCGAGAGCCTTCGGCCTTAACAGACAGCGCCTTTCTTTGCTAAAGCCGGGGGGAGTGGTTATTCATCCGGGGCCCATGAATCGGGGAATCGAAATCTCCTATAATGTGGCCTATGATGATGTGTCCTGGATTCAGGAAGAAGTCAGAAATGGCGTGGCTGTCAGGATGGCTGTTTTGTATTTAACGCTTACGGAGGGAAAAGACATTGAAGCTGATCATTAAAAACGGAACGATTATCAATCCTGCCGTAAAGCAGCACGAAACGGGCGATGTGGTGATTGAAAACGGCAAGGTTACGCAGGTGGGTGGCCAAGCGGATGCTGTCGGCTGCGAGGTGTATGACGCTTCTGGAAAATTTGTTACTCCGGGATTGATTGATATCCATGTGCATTTACGGGAGCCCGGGCAGGAGGCAAAGGAAGATATATATACGGGAACAATGGCTGCTGCGGCAGGCGGCATCACCCATGTTTGTACTATGGCGAACACAAGCCCTGTCATCGACAACGCTGCCGTCCTTCGAGCGGTAAGGGAGAAGGTGAAGGAAACAGCGGTTGTCAAGGTTTCCGTAATCGGAGCGGTATCAAAAAATCTGGAAGGGAAACAGCTCTCCGAAATGGCGGATCTCGCGGCGGAGGGGGCGGTCGCATTTTCCGATGACGGTCATTATGTAGAAAATGCGAATTTCATGCGCCGCGCCATGGAATACGCAGATCAGCTGGATCGCATGATTGTCGATCATTGCGAGGATATGACAATGTGCGGCGGCGGGTACATGAATGAAGGCACGATGTCATACTGCATGGGTGTTACCGGACGGCCTGCTGTGGGAGAGGATATCGCGGTGGCAAGAGACCTGCTTCTGTCAGAATTGACCGGATGCCATATCCATATTGCTCACGTCAGCTCCGCCAAAGCGGTCGAGCTTATACGAGAAGCGAAAAAACGCGGCATCCGTTGCACCACTGAGGTCACTGCGCAGCATCTTTATTTCACAGATACATGGCTGTCTGAATATAACGCCGCCTTCAAGATGGCTCCGCCGATTCGGACGGAAGAAGATAGAAGGGCGCTTATTGAAGGCCTTTTGGATGGCACAATTGATGCAATTATAACGGATCATGCTCCCCATACCAATGAGGAAAAGGATGTGCCCTACGCCTGCGCGCCAAATGGCATTTCCGGCCTCGAAACGTCGTTGTCATCGGTAATGACGATGCTATACCATACAGGGAAGCTGTCCATGGATCGGATTGTGGAGCTCATGTCGGTTAATCCCGCAAAACTGATGCGTCTGTCAGGCGGGGTAATCGAGGAAGGAGAAAAAGCAGATATAACCGTCATTGATCCAAATAAAACGTGGACGGTCAAAGGAGATGAGCTGTATACAAAATGCGTATTCACGCCTTATGAGGGCTTGAGCCTGAAAGGGAAAGCGGTGCTTACTCTTGTAGATGGCAGCATGGTGATGAAAGACGGGAGGGTATTACAATGAAGGGCCTTTTGGTTCTGGAAAATGGAAAACGGTTCAGGGGGGAGCTCATTGGCAAGACTGAGGGCGTAGGAGAGCTGGTATTTAATACGGGAATGACCGGATATCAGGAATGCTTCACGGATCCCTCCTATGAGGGGCAGATCCTTACGCTGACATACCCGCTGGTCGGGAATTACGGGATCAACGAGAGGGTTATGCAAAGCGCTGCTCCTACCGGTCGGGGATACGTGCTGGATCAGGTGACACTCCATCCAAGCAACTGGGAATCGGAGGGGACTTTTACCGACTTCATCCTTCAGTTCGGCGTCCCTTGTATTACTCAGGTGGATACGAGAGCAGTTACAAAAACGGTCCGAACCGCAGGCGTCATGAAAGCGGCCATTGTGCAGGCGGACAGAGACGAGACCTATATTTCGGATATATTGAACGCGGCGCTTCCTATCAATCAGGTCGAGCGTGTAACCACTAAAAGCCAATATACAGCGGGAAGCGGAACATATAGAGTGGCCCTGCTGGACTGCGGGGTGAAACAGAGCATCGTCCAATCTCTTGTGCGCAATAATTGCACGGTTCACGTGTATCCGGCGCATACTAAAGCGGAAGAGCTTTTGTCCTGTGAGCCGGACGGCCTGTTTTTATCGCCGGGACCGGGTAATCCGGAGGATATTCCCTATGTAGTCAACACAGTCCAAAATCTCATCGGAAGAAAACCTATATTTGGGATTTGCCTTGGAACACAGGTGCTGTCGCTGGCACTGGGAGCGCATACTTTCAAGCTCCCCTTCGGTCACCGTGGCTCTAATCATCCCGTAAAGGATCTGGTCACGGGCAAGGTGTATATCACAAGCCAGAATCATGGCTATGCCGTATCGGACTCGCAGCTTCCAGATTCGATTGTTGTCACCCACCGCAGCGTCAATGATGGAACGATTGAAGGCATCCGTCACAGAACATTGCCCATTCAGGCGGTACAATACCATCCGGAGGCAACGCCGGGACCGCAGGATAATTTTTATCTGTTCAAGGAGTTTATCCGGGCTATGGAGGAATTTCAGAAATGATCAATAAAGCTATAAAAAAAGTCCTCGTCATCGGTTCTGGCCCTATCGTTATCGGGCAGGCGGCCGAGTTTGATTACGCTGGGACTCAGGCGTGCCGATCCCTTCGGGAAGAAGGGGTGGAGGTCGTACTTGTAAACAGCAATCCCTCTACGATCATGACCGATACAGATATTGCGGACCGGGTCTATATAGAACCGATAACGCTGGAATTTGTAACAGAGGTGATAAAAAAAGAGAGACCGGATTCGCTTCTGGCAACCCTTGGCGGGCAGGTCGGATTGAATATGGCGGTTCAGCTTGCCGACGCAGGCGTGCTTGACCAATACCATGTGCGGCTGCTGGGTTCCTCGCTTCATGCCATTAAACACGCTGAGGATCGGGAATTATTTAAAGAGGCTATGCAGCAAATCCATCAGCCTGTGCCTGAGTCAGATATATTTGAGGAACTGGACAACGCCATCGCGTTTGCTGATACCATCGGATATCCCGTTATTATCCGGCCTGCCTATACTCTTGGCGGGACCGGCGGCGGCATAGCTCACGATCGGTATGAAATGGAGGAAATTGCCAACCGGGGCATCAAGCTGTCTCCGATCAATCAGATTCTGGTGGAGCGGTCCATCGAGGGATGGAAGGAAATTGAATTCGAGGTCATGCGGGACAGCGCTGACAACTGCATTATCGTATGCGGCATGGAAAATATTGATCCTGTCGGAGTGCATACAGGCGATTCCATTGTGGTGGCACCCACCCAGACACTGACAGATGGACAGTATCAAATGCTGAGGAGCGCGGCGATTGATATCATCCGCTATCTGGGCATTGAAGGCGGATGCAATGTGCAATACGGCCTTGATACGAGAACAAATCACTATTATGTAATTGAAGTAAACCCCCGAGTCAGCCGCTCCTCCGCATTGGCGTCTAAAGCAACGGGCTACCCGATAGCCAAGGTGGCGGCCAAAGTAGCATTAGGTATGAATCTGGACGAAATTACAAACGCGATTACAGGAAATACGAAGGCCTGCTTTGAACCGTCCGTGGATTACGTAGTCTGCAAATTTCCCCGATGGCCCTTTGAAAAATTTACCCTCGCAGATAGGGCGATTGGTACGCAGATGAAAGCTACTGGTGAAGTGATGGCACTGGACCGGACACTGGAAGGCGCATTGCTGAAGGCACTCCGCTCATTGGAGGTGGGAGAGGGGTATCTTCACTTAAAGAAGCTGGACGGTCAATCCTTATATGATATCCGTTGTCTTTTACACCGCGTTGATGATGAGCGTCTGTTTGTGGTGGCAGAAGCGCTTCGCCGTGGTATCGAGCCGGAAGAGATCAATCGCATAACAAAAATTGATCTGTTTTTCATCTATAAAATCCAAAATATTATTGCCATGGAACGGGAGCTCATGAAACGGGGCTTAACAGAGGAAACGCTGCGCCGTGCCAAGGGGATACAGATGCCGGATGCGGAAATCGCCAGATTTGCGGAGGTGTCTGTGAAAGATGTGGAGAGCTTGAAAAAGAAAACGGGCTATCATTCGTCCTTCAAAATGGTAGACACCTGCGCGGCAGAATTTGAAGCGCATACTCCTTACTATTATTCAACCTGCGGGGAAGAGGATGAAGTCAAGCCCTGCGGTGAAGGCGCGGTGGCTGTTTTTGGCTCGGGCCCGATCCGTATCGGGCAAGGGATTGAATTTGATTACTGCTCGGTTCATGCGTCTTGGGCACTTCGGAAAGCGGGACGCAAGGCAATCGTGATTAATAATAATCCGGAAACGGTGTCCACTGATTTTGATACATCTGATGCGCTCTATTTCGAACCGCTGACCGAGGAAGATGTGATGAATGTAATCGAAAAGGAGAGGCCGGAGGGAGTTATTTGTCAGTTTGGCGGGCAGACGGCCATCAATCTGGCTACACCTATGGCAAAACGGGGCATCCGTATTATGGGCACCTCCAATGAGTCCATTGACATGGCGGAGGATCGGGAACGGTTTGACATGCTAATGGGGCAGCTGGGAATCGCAAGGCCAAAGGGCTGTCTTGTGGAGTCGGTGGAAGAAGCCATGGAAAAGACCGAGGGGCTGTCCTATCCGCTGATTGTCAGACCGTCCTATGTGCTGGGCGGAAGAGCCATGCAGATCGTGTATGATCAGGAGGAGCTCAGAACATATCTGAAGGAAGCCGTGGTTGCCTCACATGAGCATCCCGTCCTCATTGACCAATACATGGTCGGCCGAGAGGTAGAAGTCGATGCCATATCTGACGGGACAGATATCTGTATCCCGGGCATTATGGAACAGATTGAGCGTTCCGGCGTTCATTCCGGCGACTCTATTGCCGTATATCCGCCGCAGCATTTAAGCGACGAAATTATTGAGACCCTTACAGACTATACCTGCCGCATTTCAAGGGCGATGAATGTGAAGGGTCTTGTAAATATCCAGTTTATTGTGGTTGACGGGACTGTGTACGTGATAGAAGTGAATCCCAGAGCCAGCCGGACAGTTCCTTTCATGAGTAAAATTACGGGAATTAATATGGTAGAGTATGCGACCCGTATTTCTCTTGGCGAATCGCTCCGGGAGATGGGTATTCCTCTAGGGCTTATGAAGCCGAAGCCCTATGTGGCAGTGAAGGCACCGGTATTCTCTTTCTCAAAGCTAGGACTGGTTGAAATCAAGCTGGGACCGGAAATGAAGTCGACCGGCGAAGTGATGGGAATCGGCCATACCTATCAGGAAGCCTTGTATAAAGCGGTACTTGCGGCAAATCTCATTATTCATCCGGGTGGAAATATCCTTATAACCGTATCTGACAGGGATAAGCCGGAGACAGCCGAGCTGGCAAGGGGATTTGTGAAGCTGGGGTATCATCTGATTTGTACCTCCGGGACAGGCTCGTATTTTGAAAAGCAGGGAATACCGCTTGAGATCATAAAGAAAATTCATGAAAAAGGAGAAAACTGTGAAAAGTACCTGAAATCGGGAAAGGTGGATATGGTACTGAATACGATTTCCTATGGAAGCCGAATCGAGCAGGAGGGATATGATCTGCGCAGGATCGCGACCGAGCTTGCCATACCCTGTCTGACATCGCTGGATACTGCAAGGGAGGTCCTGCGTGTCATGGCGGACAGCGGCAAGGCGGGACATCATGTGGAGGCCCTTCAAGACTATATCAGGGAGGTATAGAATGGCGGGAGTTCTTGAAAAAGGAGTTATACAACGGCACGAACAGGTGGGGCCGGATATATGGCAGATGGTGATCCAGCTTCCGAGGACGGCAGGTCTGGCAAGGCCGGGACAGTTTGTACATATCCGGACTAACGATGAATCCATGATATTAAGACGACCTATCTCCATTGCGGGGACGGATAAGGAAAACGGGACAGTAGGAATACTGTACCGTGTTGTCGGAAGCGGAACAAAGCGCCTTTCCCAAGCAATCAAGGGAGACGTGATAGACAGTCTTGGGCCCTTGGGCACCTCCTTTTCTATGGAGGGGACACACATTGTCGGGATTGGCGGCGGTGTGGGCATTGCACCGATACTTTTTATGGCAAGAGAGGCAAGGCCGGGACAAATGACAGTAGTGATCGGCGGAAGAAATGAGAAGGAGGTCTTTTGGAAGGATTTATTTCCTCGGACTCTAAAAAAAATCCTGGTCACCACCGATGATGGGTCCTTTGGGGTACGAGGCTTTTCCGTATCCGTCCTTCCGGAGCTGTTTAAGCAAGAGACCGTTGACCGTCTTTGCGCATGCGGACCTGCTGTCATGATGAGGACAGCCGTACAAATGGCTGGCGATGCCGGTGTGCCTGCCGAGGTTTCCTTGGAGCGCAGAATGGCTTGTGGTGTGGGAACCTGTCTTGGCTGTGTCTGCGACAGAGCTGATGGGAAGGGACATCTCAAGGTTTGCAGGGATGGTCCTGTGTTTGATGCGTCAGAGGTGATACTATGAGCTCCCTTGCGGTTGATTTTCTCGGACTTTCTATGAAAAATCCTCTTATTGGCGCATCCGGAACCTTTGGATACGGTCTTGAGCTTGCGGAGTATCTTGACTTGAATCAGATAGGGGCTATTTCCGGGAAGGGCGTATCTCCTCAGCCCTGGAGTGGGAATTCCGGAATTCGTACCACTGAGACGCCTTCAGGCATGCTCAACTGTATCGGCCTTGAAAATCCGGGGGCTGAAGTGCTTATCAACCATATCCTGCCGAAGCTTCGCGATTATGATGTACCATTTATCGCAAACATGGTAGGCAAAACGATTGATGAATATGGCGAGTGTGCAAGAATGCTTTCTGTTCCGGGCGTAGATGCGTTGGAGGTGAATATTTCCTGCCCCAACGTTAAAGAAGGCGGTGTAGTTTTCGGAACGGATCCTGTGCAGGCGGCGGCAGTCACCAGAAAAGTGAAGGAAAATACCCATCTGCCGGTTCTCGTCAAGCTATCTCCCAATGTGACGGATATTGTCAGTATCGCGAAAGCTGTAGAAGCTGCCGGAGCTGATGGCATATCATTGATCAATACACTTCTTGGAATGGCCATAGATGCAAAAACCAGACGACCTGTGCTTGGCAATATCACCGGGGGGCTCTCAGGGCCGGCGATCAAGCCGGTAGCGCTTCGCATGGTGTGGCAGGTGTCCAGAGCGGTCCATATTCCTGTTTCCGGAATGGGCGGCATTTGTACCGGGACAGATGTAGTTGAATTTATGCTGGCCGGAGCCCGGACGGTTCAGATCGGGACAGCAACACTGACCTCGCCGGATGCAATGACGCGTATCGCCCGCGAGCTGAATGAGTGGTGCGATGAAAATCATGTTTCTGATGTGAATGAATTAATAGGAGCGTTGGAAATATAGAATCGATGCTTTGCAAAAAGCGTCGGACTTAAATTTTTTGTTGCGTCGGTTACATGTTTTTGGTAGAATAATGGAGCATGAGTACACATGTCTGTGGATTTCGTATCTGTGCCCAAATTTCAGGGTGAATACGAAAGTGGAAGCAGGCAGAGGTTAACAACAGGAGGTTACAGTATGTCAGTTGTATCCATGAAGCAGTTACTGGAGGCAGGGGTTCATTTTGGTCATCAGACCCGTCGCTGGAATCCGAAAATGGCAAGATACATTTTCACGGAAAGAAACGGGATCTACATCATTGACCTGCAGAAGACGGTTAAAAAAGTAGACGAGGCCTATGCATTCATCCGCGAGGTGGCGGCTAAGGGACAGCCGATCCTTTTCGTAGGGACGAAGAAGCAGGCTCAGAATTCCGTGAAAGAGGAAGCTCAACGTTGCAATCAGTTTTATGTAAATGAACGCTGGCTTGGCGGGATGCTTACCAACTTCAAAACCATTCAGACCCGTGTGGCTCGGCTGAAGGAACTGGAAAAAATGTTTGAAGACGGCACCACAGATCAGTATCCGAAAAAGGAAGTTATCCTGATGAGGCGCGAGCTGGAAAAGCTGGAAAAGAATCTGGGCGGCATTAAGGACATGAAAAAGCTTCCCGGCGCTGTTTTCGTTATCGACTCCAAGAAGGAAGAAATTGCGGTAGCTGAGGCCAGAAAGCTTCATATTCCCGTGATTGCCACAGTTGATACAAACTGCGATCCGGATCTGATTGATTTCCCGATTCCGGCTAATGATGATGCAATCCGCGCGGTTCGTCTCCTGTCCAGCAAAATGGCAGATGCGGTGCTTGAAGGCCGCCAGGGACAGCAGGAGGAAGAGGAGACCGCCTCGGAGGAAGCTGCAGAGGAAATTCCGGAAGACGCAGAGAATAACGAATAATTTCATTTGATTGACTGAGATAGGATAGGTTACTGACGGAGGATTTGTGATGGCAATTACCGCTAGTATGGTAAAAGATTTACGGGCCAAGACCGGCGCCGGCATGATGGATTGCAAGAAGGCTCTCGTGGAAGCGGAAGGCGACATGGAAAAGGCTGTGGACATTCTCAGAGAAAAGGGACTGTCTCAAGCTGCAAAGAAGGCGAGCCGCATCGCTGCGGAAGGGGCTGTTGTTTCTTATGTAACTGATGATGCAAAGAAGGGCGTCATTCTGGAAGTCAATTGCGAGACTGACTTTGTAGGCGGCAATGAGGATTTCCAGAGCCTTGCAAAACGTATTGCCCGGCAGGTTGTAGAAAAAGCCCCGGCTGATGTGGAAGCGCTTCTTGCTTCTGATATGGCCGGAAAGTCCGTACAGGATACGGTTACAGAAGCGATTGCCAAAATCGGTGAGAATATTTCCGTTCGTCGTTTTGTTCGCTATGAAAGCGAAGAAGGCAGAGTATACAGCTATATTCACGGTGCAGGCAAGATCGGTGTATTGATCGAAGTTGTCGGTGGAGATGAAGAGCTTGGTAAAAACCTGGCTATGCAAGTCGCAGCGGCAAATCCGTCGTATTTGAACCGTACTGAGGTGCCGGACTCCGAAATTGAGCATGAAAAGGAAGTTCTGGCAGCGGAAGCGAGAAATGAAGGGAAACCGGAGCAGATCATCGAAAAGATGGTTATCGGCCGCATCAATAAGTACTACAAGGAGGTTTGCCTTTTAGATCAGGAATATATCCGGGATACGGATCTTACGATCACGAAGCTTTTGAAGCAGAGAAATGCCTCCATTGTTCGGTTTGCCAGATACCAGCTCGGTGAAGGGATTGAAAAGAAGCAGGAAGATTTTGCTTCTGAAGTAATGGGACAGATTAACAAATGAGCCGACTCTAGGATAAGCTTGAAAAAGAGGACACGTGACAGTGTTCTCTTTTTTTAAGGGCTGTAATCCTTATACAGTAATATCCTCTTACGGGATAAGCATGAAAAGAGTGACGGTGGAGGAATCTCTTTTTATGGTTCCTCACGTTGATACTGTTAAAATCGGTAAAACTTTTATATAATTAGGGACAGGCAGGTCATTATTCGCATGCAGGAGGAAATAATGGGAGAGCGGAAACATTACAGAAGAGTTATGCTGAAGCTTAGTGGGGAAGCAATGGCGAACGACAAAGGATTTGGCATTGATCCGGAAGTCGTATACCGCCTGGCCGGCGAAATCAAGGAGGCTCATGAAGCCGGAACGGAAATCGCGGTTGTTGTCGGCGGAGGCAATATCTGGCGAGGGCTGAAAGGAAGTCAGGGCGGGATGGACAGAGCCTCTGCGGACTACATGGGCATGCTTGCGACGGTGATCAACTCGGTGGCGCTTCAGGATGCACTGGAAAAGCTGGGAGTCACCACTCGGGTACAGACAGCCATTGAGATGCAGCAGGTGGCAGAGCCTTATATCCGCAGAAGAGCAATCCGTCATTTGGAAAAGGGGCGAGTTGTGATATTTGGCGGCGGCACGGGAAATCCTTACTTTACCACTGACACGACAGCCGCTCTCCGGTCTGCGGAAATTGAAGCAGATGTTATGCTCATGGCAAAGAAACAGACTGACGGGGTTTATGACTCTGACCCCAAATTAAATCCTGCCGCAACGATGTTTGATCATCTGACCTATCATAAGGTACTGCAGCGAGGCCTTGCGGTTATGGATAATACCGCGATCACCTTGTGCATGAATAATCATATTCCCATCGTAGTCTTCAATATTGATAAGGTAGGAAATATTGTTAAAGCCTGCAGAGGAGAAGCTCTTGGGACATTAATTGAGGAGAAATAACTATGTTTGAAGAAGAAATGAAAGATTTAACAGAAAGAATGAATAAGTCCATCTTGGCGCTTAAAGGTGAATTTTCGTCGATCCGTACAGGGCAGGCCAGCGCTAGCCTGCTTGATCGACTTTTTGTTGATTATTATGGACAAAAGACACCGGTAACGCAGGTGGCGTCCGTCACTGTTCCGGAAGCACGGATGCTTGTGGTGCAGCCTTGGGACAAGTCACTTTTGAAGGAGATTGAAAAAGCAATCCTTACATCCGATCTGGGGCTTGTGCCCATGAATGACGGCAATCTGATCCGGATGGCCATCCCACAGCTTACGGAGGAGCGGAGGAAAGATCTGGTGAAGGTAGTGAATAAAAAATCAGAGGAAGGCAAGGTTTCGATCCGCAATATCAGAAGAGACGGAAATGATTTCCTGAAAAAAGCAGAAAAGAAGGAAGATGTTTCTGAGGATATCATCAAAAGCATGGAAGGGAAGGTCCAGAAGCTTACGGATGAGAAAATAAAAGAGATTGAAACGATTACCGAGAAAAAGATAAAGGAGATTATGTCCATATAAGCATTTTTGCTGTATGGGCGTAGAGCCATATGAAAGATAATACAGAGATTCCTTCTCACGTGGCGATTATCCTTGACGGAAATGGCCGATGGGCGAAGCTTCGTAGACGCGAAAGAACATATGGCCACCGGGCGGGCGCGGCCAATGTCAAGGCCATCGTCCGCGCTGCCGGGCAAATGGGAATCCGAACGCTGACTCTCTACGCATTTTCTACAGAAAATTGGAAGCGGCCTCAAATTGAGGTCCGTTTTCTTATGCGCCTGTTCCGGACCTATTTACTGGAACAGCTTCGGGAGCTGGTGAAGGATAATGTGCAGGTGCATATTGTGGGCGATATGGGACGGCTTTCGGACTCTCTCAGAAGGGAAATCGCTATCTGTGAGGCTGAAACAGCAAAAAATGATGGCCTTGTTTTAAACGTAGCGATAAATTACGGCGGGCGCTTGGAGCTGACCGAGGCAGTCAAGCAAATTGCGGATAAAGTAATAAAGGGGAAGCTTTCTATCGAGGACATAAAGGAAGAAACCATACAGCGGCAGTTGTATCCCTCCGATGCGCGGGACGTGGATCTTTTGATACGGACTGGCGGTGAATTCCGGATCTCTAACTTCCTTTTATGGCAGCTATCATACAGTGAATTATATTTTACCTCTGTTTTATGGCCTGACTTTACGGTGGAAGAGCTGGAAAAGGCTATCAAGTGGTATGGAAACAGGAACCGCAGGTTTGGCGGTCTTACTGCAGAGGGGACAACATGAGGGTTCGAATTACCACCTCAGTCATTGGAATTATTCTGACGCTGGGGATTGTTTATGTAGGCGGCTGGCTGTTTACTGGCGCAGCGCTTCTCCTTTCCCTTGCGGGATTGTGGGAATTGGGAAGAATGCTTGTGAAGCTGCATGTCGACATATTGCTTGCGCCCGCTGCTGTTTCTTTGGCGGCGATTCTTTGCGTAGCCGGGCTCCATAGCCTGCCATATTATATGGGCGCATTGAGTTTTGTTTTTGTGGTCCTTTTGTTTTCTATCCTGTTCGTCTCGCAGGCTCGGGTGCACGATGTAATTTATTCTGCTTTTTCCGTTGTGTATCTGGGAATTGGCTTCGGTGCGATGATTTTCCTTCGGGGCGGAACCATGCTTGAGGATGGGACGGCGTTGTTATTGCCACAGGGAATTTTTCTCATACTTATTGCGCTAATCGGTACTTGGGCCAGCGATTCCTTCGCTTATTTTGCGGGAAAGAGATATGGACGTCATAAAATGGCGCCCCATATCAGCCCTAACAAGACTGTGGAGGGACTAATCGGCGGCACCTTGGGATCTGTCATTTTAACAACTGCTTTTTGCATTGCCGGCGGATTTGATGGGATTCATTCAGGACTCCTAGCGATTTTTATTGCAATTGCCGCTCCGGTGGGGGATCTGTTTGAATCCTATTTGAAACGGGTTTGCGACATCAAAGACTCGGGCCATCTTATTCCCGGCCATGGCGGCGTTTTGGATCGCTTTGACAGTCTGCTTTTTGTTGCGCCTGCCATGTTTTTCGTTCTCTGCTTTATGCAGGGCGGATGAGTTCTTTTAGGAGTGTGTATGAAACGTATCGCGATACTTGGTTCTACAGGATCTATAGGAAAACAGACATTGGAGGTTGTAAAGCTCCATCCAGATCGGTTTAAGGTGTCTGTTTTGGGCTGTCATTCCAGTATCGGGCTATTGAAAAAACAGGCCGATGAGTTTCACCCCGCGCTTATTGTTATTACCGATGAGGCAGCGGGCCTTGCCTTTCGTTCTATGTATAACGGGAACGCAAGAGTGCTGGTTGGTCAAAATGCATTGGCCTCCGCAGTCGCGGACGATGCGGTCGATCTTGCAGTCATTGCGGTTGTCGGTATAGCAGGACTTTCACCCACGCTTGCGGCGATCGAAGCGGGCAAGGAAGTGGCTCTAGCTAATAAGGAGACACTCGTTGTCGGCGGTTGGTTGGTTATGAAAGCGGCTAGAGAAAAGAATTGCATGATCCGTCCTGTGGACAGCGAGCATTCAGCTATATTTCAAAGTATGCTCGGGCAGGATACAAAGCATATTCATGCATTGCTTCTAACCGCCTCCGGGGGGCCTTTTAGAGGAAAGACGAAAGAAGAATTAAAGCGCGTTACGCCGGAGGATGCGATGAAGCATCCCACGTGGACTATGGGTCGGAAGGTAACGCTGGATTCGGCGACGATGTTCAATAAAGGGCTCGAGGTCATTGAAGCCCATTGGCTTTTTGACGTTCCTTATGATCGTATCCGAGTCATTATTCAGCCGCAGAGCCTGATTCACTCCATGGTGGAGTATGATGATGGCTCCGTGATTGCTCAGATAGGAAATCCTGATATGCGGATTCCCATTCAGTTTGCCCTGACCTATCCGGAACGGCTTAAAGCGCCGGGACAGGATTTTTTGGATTGGAGAGTTCTTTCATCCATTCAGCTTGAAATGCCGGATGATTCCGTATTTCGTTCATTGCCGATGGCCTTTGAGGCAGGCAAAGCGGGCGGCGATATGGCCTGCGCCTTTAATGCGGCCAATGAGGAAGCCATCAAGGCATTCATTGATAGAAAAATTGCTTTCCTGACCATCTATGATGTGGTAGAGGATGTTTTGTCCCAGTGGAATACGAGACCGATTTCTTGTCTGGAAGATGTCATGAACGCAGACAGAGAGGCGAGACGATTGGCAGCAGATGCTATACGAGGAGCAAATCCATGATAAGCGCTATAGCGGGACCTATCTTTGTTTTTGCGGTTATCGTCTTAGTGCATGAGGGCGGTCACTTTATTACGGCAAAGCTCATGGGAATGAAGGTGGAAGAGTTTTCCATCGGGTTCGGTCCCATGCTTTCCTCTATCGTGAAGGGCGGGACCCGGTATTCCCTTCGCCTGCTTCCGCTGGGGGGCTTTAACAGAATTGCCGGTATGGATAAGGAAGAGTCCTCCGATCAGGATGCTTTTTATCGAAAGCCCATATGGGCCAGATTGCTCGTGATTTCCGCGGGCTCCCTGTTTAATATTTTGCTTGCGTTCTTTATTTTTTTTGGCGCTTTTCTTTCCGAAGGGATACAAACATTTCCAAATACTCCTATAATTGGGCAGGTGATTGAAAATACACCGGCAGAAAAGGCAGGTCTCCAGAGTGGAGATAGGATTTTATCCATTGACAGCAAGCCGGTCACAGAATGGACCGATGTGGGAGCTATCGTTTCTCCCTTGGGAGGTCATATCACGCCGGTGGTGATCCAGCGGGACGGGGAAAAGCTGATCTTGCATGTTATCCCGCAAAATAATGAAGAAAATCGGGGTATTATGGGAATCGTGCCGTATATAGAAACGCAAAGCGTTGGTGTCACAGAGGCGGCACGGCTCAGCTTGGAACGTTGTGTTTTTATATTAAAGATGATGACCGGCGGTCTTTGGGCTCTTGTAACGGGCGAATCCGCTGACGTGGCAGGACCTATTGGGGTGGCCCGCATGGCAGGGTCTGTGGCGGTAGGCGGTTTTTTGCCGCTATTCCTGTTTATTGCCCTGCTAAGTTTAAACCTCGGCCTTCTAAATTTGCTGCCGGTTCCGCTTCTGGATGGAGGATTGCTGGTTCTTACGCTGATCGAGGGTGTCCTTGGGCGTGAGCTTCCTAAAAAAGCGTTATACTATATACAGGGAACCGGGGTAGTTATATTATCGATGTTGTTTGTATATGCCCTGATGAATGATATTTCTTCACTGCTGAAGTAATACGAATAGAAAATGATATGCTTGGCATGAGGTACTTATGAAATATACAAGGAAGGTAAAGGTAGGTCCCGTGGTCATAGGAGGGGGAGCGCCTGTGGCCATTCAGTCCATGAGCACATTTAATCCGGTAGAGACCGTGGCGGCAACAGCGCAAATCAATGCACTCTTTGATGCGGGCGCAGATATTGTGCGAGTGGCTGTCCCTGACAGGCGCGCGGCGCTGGCTCTTCGAGACCTCCGCGCAAGGGTTTGCGGGCCCTTGGTGGCAGATATCCATTTTGATCACCGGCTTGCTTTGACGGCGATGGAATCCGGAATCGACGCGCTCAGAATCAATCCGGGCAATATCGGGAAGCGGGACAATGTGATCAAGGTCGTAGAAATGGCGAAGGAGAAGAAGGTCCCTATACGGATCGGGATCAACGCAGGATCCTTGCCGGAGTCGATTTTGAAGGAGTTTGGCGGCCATCCGACCGCAGAAGGAATGGTGGAGGGGGCGCTCTCCCATGTGCGGATTCTGGAGGAAGAAGGATTTCATGACATTGTCATTTCCGTAAAATCGTCAGATGTGCCCATGATGATACGAGCCAACCGGCTTCTTTCAGAGAAAACCGATTATCCCCTCCATTTAGGAGTCACTGAGGCGGGCACGCTGTATCGGGGCACTATCAAATCAGCGATAGGCATAGGCTCTTTGCTGATGGATGGAATAGGAGATACGATACGGGTTTCCCTGACTGATGATCCGCTAAAGGAAATTCGGGCGGCAAAGGAAATAATAAGTGCCCTCGGTCTTCGTCAGTACGGGCCCACATTGATTTCCTGCCCGACCTGCGGGAGGACGCAGGTGGATCTCATTCAGATGGCACAAGAAGTGGAGGAGAAAATCCAACAATTCAAAACGCCCATAAAAGTGGCCGTTATGGGCTGTGCCGTGAACGGACCCGGTGAAGCCAGAGAGGCGGACTTCGGTATTGCCGGAGGAAAGCACACCGGTCTGGTTTTTAGAAAAGGGAAGGTTATCAAAAGCGTCCCGGAGGCTGAATTAGTCAAGGCTCTTATGGAAGAAATAAAAAAATTCGAAAGCGAAGGAGAAAATAGATGTTAGCATCCAGATTATACAGTCCCACATTACGAGAGCTCCCTGCCGATGCGGTAGTGGTCAGTCATCAATACATGCTTAAGGCGGGGATGATGCGTAAGGTTGCAAACGGCACCTATGCTTATCTTCCCCTCGCATTCAGAAGCATTCAAAAGGTAGAAAATATCGTGCGGGAAGAGATGAACCGCATCGGCAGTCAGGAAATATTGATGCCCATTATCCAGCCTGCGGAAATTTGGCAGCAGTCCGGCCGTTGGAATGTGTACGGTGAGGAAATGTTCAAGCTCAAGGATCGTCATGGGCGGGATTACTGTCTGGGTCCTACCCATGAAGAGCTTGTGACCACGCTGGTACATATGGATACCTCGTCCTATAAACAGCTTCCTGTTTCGGTCTACCAGATACAAAATAAGTACAGAGATGAAAAACGCCCCCGGTTCGGGCTTATGCGGAGCCGTGAATTTATCATGAAGGACGCCTATACGTTTGACGCAACCGAGGAAGGACTTGAACAGCGGTATCAGGAAATGTATGATGCGTATACTCGCATATTTACCCGCTGCGGCCTTACGTTCCGGCCAGTCATTGCCGATTCCGGCGCGATTGGAGGAAATGCGTCTCATGAATTTGAGGTGCTGGCCGATTCCGGCGAAAACGATGTGGTGTACTGCGAGGCCTGTGATTTTGCGGCCAATGTGGAAGCGGTAGTACCTAAAACATTGCAAAGCCATAGTAAGAATGAAAAAGAAAAGGAAATGGTTTCCACGCCGGGGCAACATACGATTGAGATGGTATGCGACTATTTAGGCTTGCCCATTTCTTCTTCTATCAAGGCGGTGGTGTATAGATTAGATGACCGGGTCGTGCTGGCCATGACAAGAGGAGATCATGAGGTCAATGAGGTGCGACTGCAGAATCTTTACGGCGCGATTGAAATCGGCATGGCCACTGATGGGGATTTGAAGACTTGCGGACTTACCGCGGGATACATCAGCCCCATCGGCTTGTCCCGGACTGACAAGTTTGATATCATCTGCGACGCCACTGTCATGGAGATGGAGGATGCCTGCTGCGGGGCTAATCAAAGGGATATGCACTACATCCACGTGAATCCGAAGCGCGATTTTGGTGATGTCCGTGTAGATACGATCCGCTTGATTGATGCTAATGACGTGTGCCCGGTGTGTGCCGGTAAAATTTCCTTTAAAAAAGGAATCGAAGTGGGGCAGGTGTTCAAGCTGGGCACAAAGTATAGCGAGAAGCTGGGCGCCACCTATCTGGATAATAACGGAAAATCCCATCCCATGGTTATGGGCTGCTACGGTATCGGCATCACCCGGACAGTCGCCGCGTCGATTGAGCAGAATCACGACAAGGATGGCATTATATGGCCTGTGGCAATTGCCCCCTATGAGGTGGTCATCATTCCGGCAAATAATAAGGCAGAAGACGTGATGAAAGCAGCCCGCGCCTTGTACGAATCCATGGAAGACATAAATGATGAGGTCGTGCTGGATGATAGAAATGAACGGGCGGGCATTAAATTTAAGGATGCGGATCTTATCGGCTATCCCGTGCGAGTGACCATCGGGAAACGGTGGCAGGAAACGGGAACAGTGGAAATCCGCCTGCGGCGAACAGGAGAAGTGATCGAGGTTCCCTTCGAATCCTGCAAGGATACGGTGCTTTCTCTCTTGAAGAAGCTTCATGAGGAAAACCGCTGAGCTGTTTCTAAACGTAGAGGAGGCGCCTATGGCTGATCTGCCTAACGAGCTTCTGCGAGGCTTACAAAATTTGAATCCTGAGCTTTACGAAATGCTAGGGAAAGAAAAGAAAGCGGTGCCGGTTTCTGCAAGGCAGGCAAGGAAACCGGTGGAGCCCGTTTTTGACTCTCTGCGGGAAGAAAACAATGCGGAGAAGGTGTCAGAGCTGGCAGCAGCTGCGGTGGACGCAGTGCGCAGAATTGTGAAAAAGGGGCGCCCATGATGGAGGAACGTGTTTCCGGTACAGTAAAAGCCATCCGCTATGTCAGCGCTGATGGAAGCTTCTCCATATTTATCATTGAAGAAAAGACCACAGGGAAAAATATAACAATAACAGGAGATGTAGGCCGCCCTTATGTGGGGGAGGCCATCTCCGCTTGGGGATGCTGGGGCAAGCATCCCCGTTTTGGTATGCAGTTCAAAGCCTTCCGCATGGAGGCAGTCAGGCCGGAAGAGACCGAGGATATAGAGCAATTTCTCTCATCAGGCATGATAGAGGGAATCGGGCCTTCCATGGCAAAACGGATTGTAGCGCATTTCGGGAAGCAAACGCTCTCTATATTTGAAACGGATATAGAAAAACTGACAGAAGTACCCGGCATAGGAGAAAAAACGTTAGAAAAAATAGCATCCTCCTATGAAAGCGTATCCGGCCTTCGGGAAATCACCGGGCTGCTTAAAAAGCTGCGAATTCCTCAAAAGTACGCAGTGGCCATGCAAAAGCTTTATGGCGACGATGTGATGACCGTATTTCATGATGATCCGTACCGCATGATACGGGACATACCGGGGCTTGGCTTCAAGGAAGCGGATCGGATCGCGCAATATATGGGACGCGAGCCGGACGATGAGGAACGTGTCGTGCATGGCTTGTATCATGTGCTGTCTATGGCGGCCGGCGAGGGTCACACCTGCCTTCCCGAGACGAAGGCTCTCACGGAAGCGGCGCTGCTTCTGGGGCTTGGGACGGGGACCCTTGAGATCATCGCTGGTGATGCCCTTGAGCGGGACGAGCTTCCATGCTGCCGCTGCGACGGCACTACATTTTTATATCTTCCTTATCTGTATGAAGCGGAAACGGAGTCCGCCTATCGGATACGACAGCTTTTGGAGCGCAGGGAGTCAGAGGCGGCCAGACTTTCGATTGAGCGTTTCGAAAGAGAAGCGAATACCGAGCTGTCAGACGAGCAGAAGCGGGCAGTGCTGATGGCAGCAGATTCCGGTATTCTTGTCATAACCGGCGGTCCGGGAACGGGAAAAACAACGCTAGTGCGGGCGATTATTACCATGATGGAGCAGGCAGGCCTTTCGGTTCAGCTGATGGCGCCCACTGGAAGAGCTGCCAAACGGCTTGCTTTATCCAGCGGGCGCAACGCAGACACGATACATAAAGCGCTGGAAGCGGAAATGCGGGATACCGGCAGAACCTATTTCAAAAAGAATGAGGGAGATCCGCTGTCAGCAGATCTCGTCATCGTAGATGAAGCGTCTATGCTCGATATTTCGCTTTTTTATCATTTGCTTTGCGCTCTGAAGGAAGGAGCCCGGCTTGTGCTTGTGGGAGATATTGATCAGTTGCCTCCTGTGGGGCCGGGCAGCCCGCTCAAGGATTTAATCAATTGGGAGAAGGTTCCCACGGTGAAGCTGACCCATGTGTTCCGGCAGGCCGAAGGCAGCCGGATTGTTGAAAATGCGTCCCGCGTAAGAAATGGGCAGATGATATATCCTGATGAATCAGGAGAATTTCAGATTTCCTTAGTCTCCAGCGAGCAGGAAGCATTAAACCAGATTCTCGATATATGCCGAGTCAAGGAATATGGGCAAGACGAGAGTAAAATGACGATGCAGATTTTATCTCCCATGTATAGAGGCCTTTGCGGCGTGGATCATGTAAACAGCGCGATCCAAAATCTGGTTAATCCCGCTCAGAGTGAAAACGAAGGCAGGCTTCGTGTGGGAGACAAGGTCATGCAGCGTCGGAATGATTACGATAAGGGCGTGTATAATGGCGATATAGGAATCGTATGGGCAGTGGGAGAGAAAAAAACATTTGTCAAATTTTATGACAAGGAAGTGGTTTATGAGGGAGAGGAGCGGGGAAGCCTTCAGCTGGCCTACGCTACCACGGTTCACAAAAGTCAGGGTAGTGAATATGATACAGTTGTATTTGCCCTTCTTCCCTCGCAATGGATCATGCTTCAGCGTAACCTGCTCTATACCGGCATCACCAGAGCCCGGCGGCAAACCATACTGATTACCACAGAGGACGCGGTGCGAAGGGCGATACAGACCTATAAGACAGAGGATCGGTGGAGTCTTTTTCTTCCGCTTTTACAGGAAAGGGCAGAGCCATGAAAATAATTTCCATGCTGCTGGAGGTCCTTTATCCCAGCTGCTGCCCCGGATGCGGGAAAGCGACTGCCCCGGATAAGCTATGGTGCAAGGACTGCCTCGCACTGTTTTGGAATCCAAGACTTTTGAATGCTTCCTTTTCAAAGCATCTGTCCGGCTGCTACACCGTGTGTGAATATGATGAGGGCATACGACGAGCTCTTATTGGTCTGAAATACAGCGGCAAAACAGAGTATAAGCGCGCTTTCCCGGAGCTGCTTGACGCATTTCCCTATTGGGGCAGGCTGTCTGCCTTCCATACAGCGATGCCGGTGCCGCTGTCGCAAAAGAGAAAAAGAGAGCGCCGTTACAATCAGGTAGATATGATTTTTCAGGACTGGCTGGAAAACCATGGCTGGGAGTATGTCAATGAAGGACTGGCCCGCGTCAGAGACACTAAGGTGCAATCCCTTTTAGACAAAGAAAAACGCCGCCAGAATGTCAAGGGGGCGTTTCATCTGAATCATGGAGTTGACGTAAAAGGGAAAGATATTCTTCTTTTAGATGACGTGTACACCACCGGCACTACCTTGGAAGAGGCCGCATCTGAATTGAAACGGATGGGAGCCAAAACCGTGGCCGGCCTAACTCTCGCCAGCGGAGCCCGCTGAGGGAATAGGGGGGTGTCTGTGAATTATCTAATGATTCTATTACGAAATGAGGAGGCGGTTATGTTGAAGCAGATTGGCATAGTGATTCGAGCGTTTGTTTTATTGGTTTTGCTTTTGCTGTGCGGTAATTTTGCTTATGCGCAGGCTCCGGCGACGATGGCGGATTCTGTGGCTATGGGGAAGGCGCGTGTTTCTTTTGTTATGCATGATGCCAATGGAGATATTTATAATCTTTATATCATTGGCGAAAATGAAAGCTTCGTCGGGTCTGGGAATTCATCCTGGTGCGCGACCGAAACGGATCAGGTGTATGAGGCGTCATGGTATGATGCGTATCTTACCGGGCCGAACAGTCGTATCGCCGTGATTCAGGATGTGAGTTTGTTCGGATACAGTAAAAACGAGCAATACAAGCAATATATAAATCTGACAGCCCCATCCTATCGCTCGGGTGTCTATCTGATAAAAGGGGTGAATGGGCAGCCGGATATATTGGCGACGGCTATGCAGATGACGGCGAGCTTTGTGGATTATCGTTTCTTCGCGATAAAAAATGGTGAATTGACGCCGATGAAATTGATGTTTTCCAATCAAAGGACAGGCACAAGAATGGTCGGGGTTCATAAGCGGGCATACGGTCTTGATGACGGAACGATCGCAATTCCATGGGTTAGACAAGGAATGAAGGGCATGACAGGAGGACTGAAAAGCGGTCGCTTTATTTCCGTCTTTATGCCGGATTTCACAAATATGATTTTGATTTTTTCGTATAGTATCGAGGACTGATAAAAAGCCTCTTGAAGGAGAGGCTGAGCTTGTTCAGATTTTTACAATATAAAACCCGGTATGCTGATGGTTTGCTTTGGCTATACCGGGTTTTATTTATTTTTTTACGGAGATGTCACGGCTGTGGAGGAGGACCTTGATGAATGCGTTGATTACGTCGGGGTCAAATAAGGAGCCGGACACGGAAAAAATATCTTTTATGACCGCATCGGAGGCTCGGGTTTTGAAGTCCGGTGAGGCGTATATGACGGAATCGTAATAGTTGGCCACCGCCACGATTCTTGCGCCGAGAGGGATATTTACATTTTTCAGATGCTTCGGGTATCCCGTGCCGTCCCATCGTTCGTGATGGAAACGGATATAAGGAATCAGCTCTTCCATGCCCGGAACTGCTTCCAGCATATTGGCAGCCAGATCGGGATGCTTTTTATACAGCGAAAGCTCCCGGCGGGACAGGTACGGGTGCTTGGCAAGCAGCTTGTTTGGCATGCAAAGAAGCCCGATGTCGTGCAAAAATCCTGCATACCGAATCAGCGTCACCTCATTGGAGGAAAGGCGCATGTATACGGCGGTGGCCGCAGAATAGCTGGCCACTCGTTTTGCGTGCTCATAGAGAGCGGGCGATTTCATTTGCATCAGCGAGACAAAGTAGGATGTCACTGTGTCCAGCATTTCTGCCCGTTGTCTTGATGTTGTGGAGGTTTGGAATAAGGATGTATTATACATAATAGTCTGTCACCGATGAAAGGAACAAATCAGAGAGTTTTTTTATTGCGCTTGAGCCATGCGCTAACGTAAGAGCATTCTGATTTAAGGATGAACCTGTTATCGGAGACCCATTGATAAAAGGCTTCCGTCAATTCGCCAGCGATGCCCTTCCCGGACATCGCATCCGGAACAACGGTGTGAAGCGCGGTAACGGCATTGCCGTTTCGGCTGTATTCCAGGTACGCTTCTCCCTCGGGGGCAGCTAGCTTAAAGGTATGATTTTTTTCGTCGTGAAAAATCATTGCGCTCTCCTCAAATCTCTCTCGAAAATCTTTATCTCTATTCTACCGTTCAGCCCGTGGAAAATCAAAGGGCTATCTTTGATATACCAATTTGGCATAGGGGAGACCGATTCATACATAAGGGGAATGATGCCGGCGGGCAGCGTTTACAGAAAAGGCCTTATCGTGTGATATAATCAATGCGCAAGAAGCGCTCTTCGTAGCGCTATCTATTATAACAAAAAATGATGAGCCCGGAGGGCGAAATTTTGATTTTGCATTGAAAAACATCTTTGGCGGATCGGGAAAAGGAGCTTTTTCTATGTTGACTGTAGGATTTCTTCATCACAGCGGCTTTGTGATTGAATTGGAGGATTCGATTTTTGTTTTTGATTACTATCTGGATCCGGCAGGCTTGCTTGATAAGGTCCTAAAGAAATCGGATAAGCCGCTTTATTTTTTCGTCAGTCATAATCACGGTGATCATTTCAATCCGTCCATTTTGGATTATGCCGGCCGCGCGGAGGCTTATGTGCTGCACAGAGATTGCTCTTTGCCGTCAGCAGGGGCATGCCGCGTGGTTTACATGGAAAGCGGTGACGCAGAAAATATTGATTCCTTCCATGTGAAAATGTATGGTTCTACTGATGCGGGCGGCTCTTGGTATATCAGCGGCCCGGATCATACTGTTTTTCATGCCGGCGATCTGAACTGGTGGCATTGGGCAGGCGAGCCGGATGCTGACAATGCGGAGGCGCGGGATATGTATCGGGAGGAGCTTTCAAAAATCACGGAGCAGGACGTGGACGTGGCCATGTTTCCTGTCGATGCAAGGCAGGAGGTCGCCCGGGAGTGGGGCGTGAAAAAATTTCTGGAGCAAATATCGGTACATACGTTACTGATTCCCATGCATGCCTTTGGGACAAGATGGAACCCGTCCTATGAATTCCGATGGACCTATCCGGATATGCCTCTTTGGATTCCTCAGCGGGACGGCGATCAATGGGAAGGCGGGGATGCATAATGCAGACCTGGATATATGTCATGCTTTTACTGATGGCAGGGAATTTCCTGCTGCAGATGGTGCCGCTTCTTTATTTTGTGCCTGCCGTGTTTTTGATTAATTTTGGCGTATTGATCGGGGCCTATTTTATTTTTCGAAGGAACCCGGTGATTGACATACGGGCTACCATGCTTTTCATGCTGGGCCTTACGGTCATCAATATTTTGACCGATTTAACCATATTATCCTACCAGATGTCATGGATCGCATTTGCCGCTCTTTTCGTATGGTCCATGGCCGGCGGCGGGCGTAGCCGGTAGGCTTTTTTCCTTGACAATCAAAATTAAACATTTTAGAATTAAAATATCAGGTGGCTCCGGGGTCACCTTTGGAAGCATCGATGTATTTGACGCCTGTGAAAATTGAAACGAAACAATAGGGCGACTGTATTTCAGCGGTAATACGCATCTGCTTTTTGACACTGACAGCGCAGGACCGGCTTTTCTATGCACGAGGGCGGGAAAGGGGGCTGGGCTGTATTTTTGCGTAATATATTCTGAAAGGGCGATCTTTCAGCTTTTTCTTGTACATGTATTTATGACGCAAAAAATGGATTGCCGCTTTGACAGCGGCATACCTGAAGCAGATCGGATTCACCGCAGCCATGATAGCTGCGGGCGCTGCTAAAGAAAATGAAGAGGTGAAATCGTTGGGGTTGGATGAAGTATTATTATTCGCAGTCCTAAGCTGCGTTGTCGCTCTGGGAGCCGGCAGCGGTGTGGGATATTTAATTAGAAAGCATGTGGCCGAGGCTAAAATCGGCACTGCCGAGGAACGGGCCCGCCAGCTGTCCGAGGATGCGGCAAGAATGCTGGATAATGCGAATCGCGAGGCGGAAACGTTACGGAAAGAAACTCTGGTGCAGACCAGAGAGGAAATGCACAGAATGCGGGAGGATCTGGAGCGGGAAAATAAAACACGCAGAGATGAATTACAGAAATATGAACAGCGGCTGGTGCAGAAGGAAAATAATCTGGACTGGCGCAGCGGAAATCTTGAGCAGCGGGAATCTCAGCTGGACAAGAAGGAGGGGCGTTTAAAGGAACAGAAGGAGAAGGTAGAGGCTCTCTATGCGGAGCAGCAGGTCAAGCTGGAGGAAATCTCGCAGCTGACCCGGGAACAGGCAAAGGATATGATTTTGACCCGCATGGATGAGGAACTTACCCATGAGAAGGCGGTTCGCATCAGAAGCGCCGAGGAGGATATACAAGAGACCTGCGATGTAACGGCAAGAAAAATCATCGCTGCCGCCATTCAAAGAAATGCGGCGGATACCGTTTCAGAAACTACGGTTTCCGTGGTGGCTCTGCCTAATGAGGAAATGAAGGGGCGCATTATCGGCCGGGAGGGAAGAAATATCCGGGCCATTGAAACATTAACCGGGGTGGATCTGATTATTGATGATACGCCGGAGGCGGTTATTTTGTCCTGCTTTGACCCGATTCGGCGGGAAATTGCCCGGCTGGCGCTGGAAAGTCTTGTCAAGGACGGACGAATCCACCCTGCCAGAATTGAAGAGGTCGTGGCAAAAACGAAAAAGGATGTGGACAAGGCCATCCGAGAAGCAGGCGAGCAGGCTGTATTTGAATGCGGGATCCGGGGAATCAATCCGGAGCTGGTCAAAATACTGGGCCGTTTGAAATACAGAACCAGCTATGGGCAGAATGTATTGCAGCATTGCATTGATACATCTTATTTTTCAGGCATTCTTGCCGCTGAGGTTGGGGCTGACGTAGATCTTGCGAAACGAGCGGGCCTGCTTCATGATATAGGAAAGGCAGTGGACCGGGAGCAGGAAGGCACCCATGTGCAGCTTGGGGTCGAGCTGGCACAGAAATATCATGAGCCGGCGGGCGTTATTAATGCCATCGCCTCTCACCATGGGGATACGGAACCAACTACGGTGGAGGCCGTTCTTGTGGCGGCAGCCGACGCGATTTCCGCAGCACGTCCGGGGGCGAGACGGGAAACGCTTGAAAATTATATCAAGCGTCTGACCAAGCTTGAGGATATAGCCAAATCCTTCACCGGGGTGGAAAGCTCCTATGCCATTCAGGCAGGCCGGGAGCTTCGGGTCATGGTGAAGCCGGAAAAAATCAATGAGGATCAGGCCACCATTTTATCTCACGACATTTCCCAGCGGATCGAAAAGGAGCTTCAGTATCCAGGGCAGGTCAAGGTCGTGGTGATACGGGAAACCCGGGCTACAGATTACGCAAAATAAAATCAACCATACAATCTTCCGGAGGATACATTGCCGGAAGATTTTTTTGTGGTCGAAGGATTTCATTTACAGAAAAAATTTCAAAGTTTTTTTGGGGGGTTGTGATTCTGATAACTCTTGACGACTTTATTGTTGAGAGGTAAAAAATCCTCCGGAAGCAAAAACCTGATAAGGCTTCCTTCGCGTCATGATACGGCGCCGGCGCAAGGAAAAACCCTCAGGCGGGCTGAATTCGGATTTTCCTCTCCCCGCGGGTTAAGAAAGACGAAAGACCAAAATCATACAAAGCAGGAACACCATACCCACTGCTTGTCAGCATCATCACGTGACTTGACGACAAGATTGAGCAGCTTTACGTGAAATGTTTCACAATAAAGCCAGTGCGCAGCGCCTGATTCATCACGCTGGGATTACGGAGACACTGGGACAGATGCTCCTGTTTGGTGCAAAAAAGGCAGGCGAGAGTCTGCCTTTTTTGCTGCGTCCGTCGCGGCTTTACATTATGGAGGCTTCGGGCTATAATAAACAGAATGCAGGGATGGGGAAAGGTACTTCAATCTGCGCACAGAGACAGGACAACCGGTGAAAGTTCTGGCAGTAGGAATATCTCCGCCTCGGAGCAGCTGGTGATGAGTCAGACGGCTGGCAGCCGATATACTGCTTAGAGCAGGCAATGGCAAATTGGGTGGTACCGCGATGATTTCGTCCCATGGGGATGGAATTTTTTTTTGACATCTTGCCTGATGTATGAGGCGCGGATTATTTTCTTTGAGGTGATACTATGCTGGACATGCGATTTATCAGAGATCATGCGGAAGAGGTTAAGCAGAATCTTGAAAAACGGCACAACTCGCTTGACCTGGATCTGGTTCTTGCGCTGGATGAAAAACGGCGGGCGCTTCTGGCCGAAACAGAGGCGCTGAAAAAAGAAAGAAATGCGGCCTCCAAGCAGATCGGAATGGCAAAGCAAAGAGGAGAGGATGCCTCAGAGGCCATTGCAGCCATGCGGCAGGTGGGGGATCAAATCGGTGGCATTGATAAGGAGCTGGGAGCGGTTGAAGAAAAGCTCACTGCCCTGCTCCTCCATTTGCCGAATATGGTGGATGCCTCTGTGCCGATTGGAAAGGACGATTCGGAAAATCCGGAGGTTCGCCGATGGGGCACGCCGCGCAGCTTTGATTTTCCGGTCAAGGCGCATTATGAGCTGGGCGACGATCTGGGGATTCTTGACTCAGACCGCGCGGGGAAGGTGTCCGGTGCCCGTTTTTATTTCTATCTTGGCGGCGCGGCGCGGCTGGAACGGGCAGTTTATAATTTCATGCTCGACGTGCATACAAGACAAAATGATTATACCGAGGTCATCCCGCCGTACATCATCAACGCGGCCTCCATGCAGGGAACCGGCCAGCTTCCTAAGTTTGAGGAGGATATGTACAAGGTAGAGGGCGAGGCTATGTATATGACGCCCACCGCGGAGGTGCCGTTAACCAATTATTTTGCCGGGGAAATTCTTGACGCGAATATGCTTCCGGTCCATCTTACGGCACTGACACCCTGCTTCCGCAAGGAAGCGGGATCTGCCGGAAAGGACACCAGAGGACTCATCCGCCAGCACCAGTTCCATAAGGTGGAAATGGTGAAGTACTGCAAGCCTGAGGACAGCTGGGACGAACTGGAATCGCTTACGGCAGAAGCAGAAAAAGTCCTCCAGCTGCTGAAACTGCCCTACCATGTGGTCTGTCTCTGCACGGGAGACATCGGGTTTTCATCAGCCAAGACCTATGACATTGAAGTATGGATGCCTGCGCAGGATAAATACCGCGAAATATCCTCCTGCTCCAACTGCCTTGATTTTCAGGCAAGAAGAGCGAATATACGATTTAGAAGAGAACCGGGCGCAAAGCCGGAATACGTGCATACATTGAACGGTTCCGGGCTTGCTGTAGGAAGAACAGTAGCGGCAATCATGGAAAACTACCAACAGGCGGATGGCACCATCAAAATTCCGGATGCGCTGGTTCCGTATATGAATGGGGCCAAGGTGATTGGCAGGAGAGAAGGATTTCCCAGTTCCTATCCGGCAGTAAAAGAAACTAAATAAGAGGCTCCGCCAAAAGAGACTGTGAAAAATGACCGTTTAAATGTCCATTACAGCATTTAAACGGTCATTTTTTGTCGGCGGAGAGACAGAATGTAATGTGATTTCTGGTGATGGCCAAGCGCCGCCTTCTCTTTTCTTTTACAACCGGCATAGATTAATGCCCTGTGCCTAAAGCATTCCTTGTTTGCCTGGCATCATCACAGCACATCTCTTGGAAGCAATAAGCATGCACAGGAAATGCTTGATTTTACGTATTGCCTGAACGACAGGGACGGGGAAAACCTTTGTCCGTTTCTCGGCACCACAAAAAGCTCAGGAATTTTCATCCTTCATAAATAGATTCCATTGTCATAGGAAGATCATTATTAGTATTTTTGCTCAGAACAAATTGCCCTACATCCAGAATACCGGTACGAAATCCCGATTCGCAGCCTCTGAGGTAAATATCCCACATCCGTTTGAATCGTTCGTCGTATTTAGCAGGGAGAGTACTTTTATGGGCATTAAATGCTTCTGCCCAACAATGGAGAGTTTTGGCATAATGGCGACGCAGGCTTTCAAAACTGATCATCCTTAAGCCGAAGAGAGGGAAAAGAGAAACGGTTTCACTGATGCCGGGGACATAGCCGCCGGGGAAAATGTTCTTATTCAGCCAGTTGGTCGTTTCTTTTTCTTCGGGAGACATATTGAGAATGGAATGAAGAAGGAAGAGCCCCCCTGTTTTCAGGAGATGGGATATTTTATCAAAATACAGGGGGAGATATTTTTTGCCCACATGTTCGAACATGCCGATGGATACGATTTTATCAAACTGGTATGTATCGGAATCAAGGTTCAGGTAGTTTTCAAGAATTACCTCTGCCTTTCCGTCAAGTCCCTCCTGATGAATTCTCTCTTTTGCCGCTTTGTACTGTTCTTCTGATAAAGTGATGCCATACGCATGTACATTAAATTTTTTGACGGCATATAGAATAAGCTCTCCCCAGCCGCAGCCGATATCAAGGAGTGTTTCTCCGGGACGAAGGAACAGTTTTCTCAAGGACAAATCAATTTTGTTCATCTGTGCTTCATAAAGCGTATCGCTGCTGTGCTTAAAATACGCACAGGAGTATGTTCTGGTGGGATCCAGAAACGTATCGAACAACTCATTGCCCAGATCATAATGGGACTGTATGTTGGTTTTTTCCCGGAGCGCTTCTTTTTCCAGCAGTTTTTGTCGCAAAGAATTCAGATGATACGGAATAGACACGGGGACTTTTTCAAAGGCGGACGCTACAATGTCATCCATATCTCCCTCGAAACTGACAATGCCGTCCACATAGGCGGACCCGATCAGCACATCCAGCCGTTCTTTCAGGTCGGATGGGGAAAAATCAGGTTCCTTATTAAAAATTACTTTGAATTTAGGAGGAGTGGAGCCGTAGTTCTTCTCGGAACCATCCCAAAAATGTACGGTAAAGCCGCCCTTTTTCCACGATTTCAGAACTATATTCAACGCTTCTTTATTAAACATAATGCACCTCTTGATTTAAAAATAATTAATTTATTGTTGTCCATCATTATATCACTTTTTGCTGTGGAGACGGTAAAAACGATAGCAAGCAGATTCCAAAGTATGCGGGCGGCAGAGACTTTAAGGAATGAATGTCCGGCGAAATGTTGAAGGAGCCGGATTTTTTGGGCAGGCTTTTTCTTACTCTTTACGGGAAGATTGAAAAGATCGTATATAATAAGGGTAGAGTTTACCTTGAGATTCAGTTTTTTTGAAGCGGGAGGATCGCTGTGGCACGAGCTTTGCAAGTTTTGTCTTTTCTGAGCGCTCTGTTTTTGCCCCGCCTTGTCTATGCCTCTGATGGGGAGTCGTTTGTCGCTATTATAAAGAATCCGGTGGTGGAAGGACTCTTGGCGGGCATTATTATTTTGTCCATTATCGCGGAAATAAAAACAGCCGGTTTTTCCGGCGGCAGTCTGGTAGCCTCGGTGGCAGGCTGTCTTCTTATTGGCGCCAACTGGTATAGCGAGGGCGGTCAGGTCCTTGAGTTTGTTTTGTACTTTGGCGGGCTTGCACTCATTATCATGGATATTCTGTTTCTGATGACCGGGGCTCTTTGCGTATGCGGCTTTGTTTTTATGATGTCGGGATTATTCTTTTCCTTCGGCGGAGGAATGGCGGCGCTTTATGTATTAAGCGCCGGGCTGCTTTTGGCTATGGTCGGAGCTTACTTTTTAGCAGGGCATTTGTCCCGTTCCCGCCTATGGGATAAAATCGCGCTTTCCCTGTCCTTGAAATCAAGGGACGGCTATGTGTCTTCCGTAAAAAATTTGCAGCCCTATGTGGGACAGACGGGAACGGCAGACACGGTGCTTCGGCCTGCGGGAATTGTCCATGTGGGCAGTGCCTATCTGGACGCGGTCTCGGAGGGTGAATTTATAGAAAAAGGCGATGCGGTCACCGTCCTTCGGGCGGAAGGCGGGCATCTGGTGGTGCGAAAGAATAGGAATTCGTGATGTAAGGTAAGGAGGAAAGCATGGAATTAGAATTGATTTTTCCGGTTCTTGTTTTTGTAGCGGCGGTTGTAGTGATATCCGTTTTTATGCATTTTGTGCCGGTGGGACTATGGATCAGCGCCCTTGCCGCCAGCGTCCCGATTTCTTTGTTTAATCTGGTAGGGATGCGTATCCGGCGGGTAGAGCCTCGCATGATCGTTCTTCCGCTCATCAAGGGGACAAAGGCGGGACTGGCATTGAATGTAAATCAGCTGGAAGCGCATTATCTCGCCGGCGGGAATGTGGACAATGTGGTGGATGCGCTTATTGCGGCACATCGGGCGCAAATGGATTTGTCCTTCGAGCAGGCAGCCGCCATCGATCTGGCAGGCCGTAATGTGCTGGAAGCGGTACAGATGAGCGTCAATCCTAAGGTCATCGAAACGCCTACGATCTCGGCGGTAGCAAAGAACGGAATCGAGCTTAAGGTTAGGGCCAGGGTCACGGTGCGGGCCAATATCGACCGCCTGGTAGGCGGCGCGGGAGAAGCCACGATTATCGCCCGTGTCGGCGAGGGTATCGTTACCACCGTCGGCTCGTCAGAAAAGCATACCGATGTATTGGAAAACCCGGATCATATTTCCCGCACGGTGCTTGGCAAAGGCCTGGATTCGGGAACGGCCTTTGAAATTTTATCCATTGATATTGCCGACGTGGATGTAGGACGAAATATCGGGGCGCAGCTCCAGACGGATCAGGCCGAGGCGGATAAGCAGATCGCCCAAGCCAGAGCCGAGGAACGAAGAGCTATGGCGGTAGCAAAGGAACAGGAAATGCGCGCCTATACGCAGGAAATGCAGGCCACCGTGGTCAAATCACAGGCCGAGGTTCCGCTGGCCATGGCAGAAGCGCTCAAGACAGGCAAGCTTGGCGTTATGGATTACTACACCCTGAAAAATATTGCGGCTGATACGGAGATGCGAGAGGGTATCGCCGGAAAAAAGGATAACCGGTAGGTCGGGGTATGGAGCTGAAGCATTTTATTTTTCTGGCGCTCTGGCTGTTCATTATGTATAGAGCCCTATGGCCGCGCCAAAGAAAGCGGACAAATCCAAATGAGCCGACGGATCCGGTTTTGGACGAAACCGGAAGCGAGCCGGAAGAATCAAGGAACGAGACCGAGGAAATAAGGAGCGGGACGGAGGAAACCTACGATTTCGAGGCTCTTCGGAAAAGAATACGGGAGTCCTGGGAACGGGATACGGAGGATACCGCTCTGGACTTGCCCGACGAAATGGAAACGCCTGTCTACAGGGAACCGGGACGGATAGAGGCAGAGGCGGCAGCGGAACAGCCTGTGCCCTCGCCGGCAGTGGCAAAAATGATTCAGGAGAGGGTGCGCCGCGTGTCAGAAAAGAAGCAGCCCATGCCCGCTCCTTTGAAAGCGGTTAGGGAATCGGAAGCCGCCCATGGCTCATGGGGACAGGACGACGCACGCCAGTGGGTTTTGTATGACACTGTTTTTGGAAAGCCCAGAGCCCTGCGCCCTTTCAGAAGACGGCACCTTGTGTGATTTCCCATACACCTGCCCGCCGGAACATGATGAAAACGTCGGGGAATATATGATGGATATTTATAGCAAAGAGGTTTATGGCGATATCGCGTGGTCTGCTTCACGGGCATCAGGATATGTGATTCTGCTGTCCCTGATCTATTCAGTGGCCTCCGCAGCTTTGCTTTGCTATGCATTTCGCGAGGGGTATCTGTGTATGGCGGCAGCGCTCTTATTCGCTATATTTGCCATATGGCGGATATATCGTATTCATCTCCCGATTGTACTGGTGACTGATGCGGCGCTTCTGGTCATGCCCTCCAGGCCGGGGGACGGTTTTTTCAAGCATCCGCTTCAAGCCAGGTATGTGGGGGTAGAGTATAAAATCATAGCCGGCACATCCCGGTCGATGGACTGCCTGTATATCGGGGAAAGGTCCGAAGGGGGTCTTGTGAATTTACCGGTGGCTCTTTCATGGCTGTCCTCAAAGAACAAAAAGGCACTGCTCAGCTGGATAGAAAAGAAGCAGCAGGAATAAACATCGGCTCTAATGGGAATGAACAAGAATTCTGAAATATGTTACACTACTCACGGGGAAGGCGATGATTTGCATTCCCTTGGGGCATATGCTACCATATGGCAAGCGCTATTGTTGTATTATTACAAGGGGATATGAGTATGGCATCCATCACAGTGACTATTGAGAAGGAGCTTGGCGATTTATCGGTTGCCAAGAATGGCTGGAAAAAGCAGCTTACCTATACGAGCTGGAATAATCATCCCGCCAAGTTTGATCTCCGTTCATGGAATGCGGAGCATACTGCAATGACAAAAGGATTGACGCTGACGAAGGATGAACTGATCCGATTGAAGGAAATCCTTAACGAGCTGGATTTTGAAGACCCTGAATTGAATCAATAAACTGCCTTATAAAAGGCTCTCCCCTCCGGAGGGCCTTTTGGCGTCTTTGCGTGTTTTTAGGAATCCCGCAATTTTAGATTAGACCCAGCGATTTTTAATGATTATGTAAGACGAGGGAGCCTTATGGAGACCATATTGGCCGGAAGCAGAAAGAAAGCCGCGTTTATAGCTGGCGGCATCGGTCTTTTAATTAATTTCATACTGGGATCTATCAAGGTGTATATCGGCTGGACCAGCCATTCGATTTCCGTCATGGGCGATGGGTTCAACAATATCACGGACATGGGAAGCGTGGTGCTTCTTCTCATGACCTTTTACTATGCCGCAAAGCCGTCAGACCGCAAGCATCCCTTCGGGTATGGAAGGCTGGAATACATCAATACCACCGTCATGGCAGCGGTCGTCCTTTACGTGGGCATTACGCTCATGGTCGAGTCGGTTCATAAAATTATGAATCCTGATCCGATTACCTTCAGCTATTTGCTGCTGGGCGTCCTGCTTTTCAGTATTGTCGGGAAAATACTGCTGGCCTATGTGTACAGGCAGACAGGGAACAAACTGAAATCCGACACGTTTATGGCATACAGCGCGGATTCCCTGTCAGATATGCTTTCTACCTTCGGCGTGCTCGCAGCCATCCTGATTGAGCGCTTCCTTGGCTTCCACTGCGACGGGATTATGGGCGCCATTATGTCCCTCTTTATCCTGTATACGGGATATTCCATTTTGAAAACCGCGCTGAATTCCATCATCGGGACTTTGCCGGACGAGGAAATATATGATCGGATCAAGGACTGCATTTTAACGACCCCCGGCGTATATGGGGTGCATGATCTCATCGTTCATGATTACGGTCCGGAGAACCATTTCGCCACTGCTCATATCGAGCTGGACAGCAAAATGGGACTGGTGGAAAGTCATGAGCTGGCGGAGAAGGTCATGGAAAAGCTGCGGGATGAAATGAATATTCAGGCGGTGATTCATGCCGATCCCCGGGCGGTATCCAATCCTAAGGAAAAGGAATATAAAAGAGATCTGGAGGCAGTCATATACCGCAGCCAGCTGCCCCTCACGTATCATGATTTCTTCGTAGAGGAAAAGGAGGAAGCCATCTGTGTATCCTTTGAACTGGCCATGGCCGGCAATTGCCGCCTTTCTGACGAGGAAATATACAAGACCATATCGGAGGAAATGAAAAAAATAAATCCTGCCTACCATGTGGAGCTGATGGTGGACAGGAACTACGTCAGCGGAAAGCGGTTTGGCGTGAGCGAGGAGGAAATATAATCAATCTGCGGGAGGCGGCGGGGACAGTCGTATGTTTTCTGCCATTCCCATACAGAGAGCGCGGTGTATTTCGCTTGACAAAGCGGGGCTTGCCCGATATACTTAGTAGGTACTTGCGGCCCGGTGGTGTAGTGGTCTAACATGCCGCCCTGTCACGGCGGAGATCGTCAGTTCAAATCTGATCCGGGTCGCCAGTGCGGAAGTAGCTCAGTGGTAGAGCACCACCTTGCCAAGGTGGGGGTCGCGGGTTCGAGTCCCGTTTTCCGCTCCATGGCGGCATAGCCAAGTGGTAAGGCAGAGGTCTGCAAAACCTTTATCTCCAGTTCGAATCTGGATGCCGCCTCCATTTATTATCCCTGGAACCTGCCGGGGTGGCGGAACAGGCAGACGCAAGGGACTTAAAATCCCTCGAATCGAAAGATTCGTACCGGTTCGATTCCGGTCCTCGGCACCATATGAAAAGGGCTGCTGCCATGAGCGGCAGTTTTTTATTGTCTTTTTATTCCTCGCGGCGGGTGATGGCCGATGGGATGGCATTCAGACAGGCTATCAGATTTTCCGGATGTAGCAGAACCTGCTGTCCCCGCTGTCCCGCGCTGATGGAAATCTTTTCATGGTCGAAGCAGGAGCTGTCGATATAGGTGGGGAATTGTTTTTTCATTCCGATGGGAGAGCAGCCGCCTCGGATATAGCCGGTGATGGCGGGCAGATCCTTGACATGTATCATGGTGGCGCTTTTATTGCCGCTGACTCTTGCGGCAATTTTTAAGTCTAGCTCTTTTTCGGAGGGAAGGCAGAATACCACCGGTCCTGTTTTATCCCCGGTCACGACGATGGTCTTAAAAACCATGTCCGGATCGCAGCCAAGCGCCTCTGCCGCATGGACGCCGGAGAGGTCCTCCTCGGTATAGGCGTAGGATTTCGTTTCATAGGGAATATTTGCCTTGTCCAGCATTCGCATGACATTGGTCTTTTTTTCTTTTTTCATAAGGTGCCTCATTTCACGGATGTCCGCCGCATCCGGGCTTCTCTTTTTCACTATACCCGGGGTATGCGGGGTTGTAAAGAGCTTTTAGAATTGTATAATACATATAGATATTTGCTGGGGGAGTCTCTGCGGAGACTGAGAGGGAAACCGACCCTTTGAACTTGATGCGGGCGATACCGACGTAAGGAAGCAGGTATGAGATTTTCTCCTGCTTTGGCGGGAGTTTTTTATTGGGAAGGATAGCTATGACACAGCTGGAAGCGGCACGGGACAAAGGAATCACGCCGGAAATGGAAATGGCGGCAAAGGATGAGGGGGTAAGCGCGGAATACATACGGCAGGGAATCGAAAGCGGGACAATCGTTTTGCCTCATAACCGGCTGCATACATCGATTCATCCCTATGCAATCGGCGGCGGCCTTCGAACAAAAATGAATGTAAATTTGGGGATTTCCTCGGATACCCATGAGTATGAGACGGAAAAGAGCAAGGCGCAAATGGCGTGGGGGCTCAAGGCGGAGGCTATTATGGATTTATCCTGCTTTGGCGAAACCGTGCCCTTTCGGAGGTGGCTTGTGGAAAACAGCCCCTCTGCCATCGGTACGGTTCCCATGTATGACGTAAAGGGTGTTTTGTATAAGGGACTCAAGGATATGACCGCAGATGATTTATTTTCCGTCGTGGAAAGGCATGCCCAGGATGGCGTCGATTTTATGACGATTCACGCGGGCATCACAAGAGAAACGTCGGGGCATATTTTGAGAAATAAACGGATTACCAATCTGGTATCCCGGGGCGGCTCCATTCTTTTTGCATGGATGTACATGCACGGAAAGGAAAACCCGTTTTATGAGCAGTTTGATCGGCTTCTTGATATTTTAAGGGAATACGATGTCACCCTGTCTCTGGGCGATGCCTGCCGGAGCGGTTGCGGTCATGATTCCACTGATGCGGTTCAGGTCTCGGAACTCATTATTTTAGGAGAGCTTGTCCTTCGGGCTCGGGCGAAGGGCGTTCAGGTCATGGTGGAGGGCCCGGGGCATATGCCGATTTCAGATATTGAGATGAATATGAGGCTGGCGAAAAAGCTGTGCCACGGCGCGCCGCTTTACGTTTTAGGCCCTATCGTGACCGATGTGGCGCCCGGCTACGATCATATAACGGCAGCCATCGGCGGAACGCTGGCGGCTACCTGCGGCGCTGACTTTTTATGCTATGTCACGCCGGCGGAGCATTTGCGGCTGCCCGATTTGTCAGATGTCAGGGAAGGGATCATCGCATCGAAAATCGCCTGCCATGCCGCGGATCTTGCAAGAGGCGTTTCGAATGCGGACAAGTGGGACGAGGCCATGAGTCGAGCCAGACGGAAAGCGGATTTCAAGCAAATGATACCTCTTGCCTTGGATCCCGATAAAGCGAGACGGTACAGAGAAAGCAGCCTTCCGGAGAATGAAAATACCTGCACCATGTGCGGATCCATGTGTCCCATTAAGCTTCTCAGCGATATTTTGAACAATTAAAAACCAGCGAAAGGGCATATCCAAAATCGTTGTTTATTTGGTGGTTTTGGGTATTTTTTCTTGACATTTCAAGGGGTGAATGATATTCTAATACCGTAAGTTAGCACTCGTAATGAGTGAGTGCTAATAAAAGGAATGACATGAGATGAAACAAAACAACGATCCGGCCCCGAAGGGGGGCGAAGAATTAAATGAAAGAAAAAGGCAGGTTCTTTGGGCCATTGTTCAGGATTACGCAGAAACGGCGGAGCCGGTAGGATCCAGAACCATTGCGAGAAAATATCATCTCGGCGTAAGCAGCGCCACGATTCGCAATGAAATGCAAGATCTGGAGGACGAGGGGTACCTTGAGCAGCCGCACACCTCGGCAGGAAGAGTGCCCTCCATCAAGGGCTACCGTTTTTACGTGGATTGGCTCATGCAGCCGGAGCAGGCGTCAGAGGAAGAAAAACAGGCGCTTGAGGGACTGCTTCTGAACCATGTGAGCAAGGTGGACGAAATTTTCCGTGATATGGCCCGTATCGTGGCGGCCTTGACGCATACGCTTTCAGTGGCTACCTCCTCAGTGGGGCAGCGTACGCTGAATTATGTCCGCTTTTTACCGCTTGATGAGGACAAGGCGATTCTGGTAGCCGTCACCGAGCAGGGGGACGTGACTCATACGGTCGTAGCCATTCCGCAGGAATCCTCCTTTGATGAAATGCAGCTTTTAGCGGATAAGATGAATCATTTTCTCCATGGCAAGGTAGTATCGGTAGCCGACGAAAAGATGATTTTGTCCTTCCGGGAGGCATTGGAACGGGATTTGTCACTGTACATGCCCCTGTTTACCGCACTTCAAGAAGCGATGCGCCCTTCCGGGAAAATGTATGCCGGCGGCGCGGCGCAGCTGATTGAGCAGCCGGAATTTCAAAATGTGGAAAAGATGCAAAGCCTGCTGAATCTGCTGGAGCAGCGGGATATACTGCAAAGCCTGCTCCTATCCTCAAATGATCAGCCCATCGCGGTGCATATCGGTTCAGAAAATAAGATTGAAGGCCTTGACGATGTATCCATTGTGCGGGCCCAGTTTTCCTCGGGAGGCCGCGTCGTCGGATCGGTGGCTGTTTTAGGCCCCACTCGTATGCAGTACAGCCGAATCATCGGGATGATGCGGTTTATGCAGCAGCGCATCGACCGATTGTTAAAAGGAAATCTATGAAGGGCAAATAAAGGAGCGTGATGATGAATGGGGCATGAGGGACCGCTAAAAACGCAGGGAAAGGATGAAGACATGGAATTTCACAGTGAGGACAGCAAGAATCAGGCTATGTCGGACAATGCAAAGGCTCTGTCCGGCGAGGCTGAGATGGCTGTCGTAACCCGGCAGCTTCAGGACGAGGTGGAGGGCTTAAAAAAGGAAGCCGCCGAAGCCAAGGAGCAATACAATCAAGCGTTGGCAGAAAAAGAAAAACTGCAGGAGCAGGCGCAGGCGCTGACCAATCAGTATGTGCGTCTCCAAGCAGATTTTGACAACTTCCGGCGGAGAACAAGAGAAAATGAAGCCAGAGCGTCGGATACCATTGAATTTGCCACGCTAGAAAAATTCCTTCCTGTTTTGGATAATTTTGACATCGCGCTGAAGCATCTTGAAAGCGATGAGGCAGGAAAGGCCTACGCCGAAGGCTTTGCGCTGATCAATCGGCAGTTGGTAGCGGTGATGACAGATTTTGGAGTCAGCGAGATTGATGCGGAGGGAAAGCATTTTGATCCACATTTTCATGAGGCGGTCATGCCTGTGGTAAATCCGGAGCTGCCGGAGGATACGGTGGCGATGGTTTTCCAAAAGGGATATATGTATAAGGATGAGGTACTTCGCCCATCAAAGGTGCAAGTTGTTCATAATGAATGAATCGTCAGAAAATAGTAAATGAAAGGGGACATTTTACATGTCAAAGGTAATTGGTATCGATCTGGGCACAACAAATTCTGTAGTCGCTGTCATGGAAGGCGGCGAGCCTGTAGTTATTTCCAATGCGGAGGGGTCCCGCCTGACTCCGTCGGTGGTGGGCTTTTCCAAAACCGGCGAACGCCTGGTAGGGCAGCTGGCCAAGCGGCAGGCTGTATCCAATCCGCAGCGCACCGTTGTTTCTATCAAGAGACATATGGGGAGCGACTATAAGGTAGACATTGATGGAAAAACGTACACACCGCAGGAAATCTCAGCGATGATTCTGCAAAAGTTGAAAGGGGATGCGGAAGCCTATCTTGGCGAAACGGTAACCGATGCGGTCATTACCTGCCCGGCATACTTTACAGATGCTCAGCGGCAGGCGACGAAGGATGCAGGCAAGATCGCGGGGCTGAATGTGCTCCGTATCATTAATGAGCCGACCGCTTCCTCTCTGGCATATGGGCTGGACAAGATAAAGGACGGCAAGGAGCATCGTTTCCTTGTATATGATTTAGGCGGCGGTACATTTGATGTGTCCATTCTGGATCTGGCTGACGGCGTATTTGAGGTGCGCGCATCTCACGGGAACGGCCATCTGGGCGGTGATGATTTTGATATCCGCGTCATGGATTGGATCGCCAGCACCTTCAAGGCGCAGAACGGGTTTGAGCTGAAACGGGACGCAATGACCAACCAGCGGCTCAAGGAAGCCGGCGAAAAGGCAAAAATCGAATTGTCCTCGGTGATGACCACGGACATTAACCTTCCTTTCTTAACGATGGACAGCAACGGTCAGCCGGTGCATTTTGCCGCGTCCTTAAGCCGGGCAGAATTTGACAAAATAACCGCAGACCTTGTTGAAGAAACGGTAGGGCCTATGGACATCGCCCTGAAGGACGCAGGTCTTACGGTGAACGATATAGATAAGGTTCTTCTGGTGGGCGGATCCTCTCGTATCCCGGCGGTACAGACGATGATCCAGAACAAGTTTGGCAAGGAACCCTCCAAGGGAGTCAATCCGGACGAATCGGTAGCAGTCGGCGCAGCGATTCAGGCAGGCGTTCTTAAGGGAGAAGTCAAGGACGTGCTTCTTCTTGACGTGACACCGCTTTCTCTGGGAATTGAAACTCTGGGCGGCGTATTCACCACCATGATCAAAAGGAATACCACGATTCCTACCTCCAAGGCCCAGACCTTCTCCACGGCTGCGGATAATCAGCCGTCGGTAGACATTCATGTTCTTCAGGGAGAACGGCCCATGGCGGCTGACAATAAAACCCTCGGTCGGTTTGAGCTTTCCGATATTCCTCCTGCGCCTCGGGGAGTTCCACAGATCCAGGTAACCTTTGATATCGACGCGAACGGTATTGTCCATGTATCCGCAAAGGATCTGGGAACCGGGAAAGAGCAGAAGATCGATATCACCTCGTCTACGGGGCTTTCAGAAGAAGAAATCCAGAAGATGCAGGATGATGCCAAGGCTCACGAGGAAGAGGACAAGAAGCGGAAGGAGGCCATTACTGCCAGAAATAATGCGGAAGCATTGATTTATCAGGCAGAAAAGACTATCAAGGATCTGGGAGATAAAGCAGATGCGGCAAAGGTCAAGGAAGTCAATGACGCGGTGAGCAAGCTGAAGGAAACCATGAAGGGCGATGACGTGGAGAAAATCAAGGCTGACGCCGATGCGCTCACCAAGCCGCTTCATGAATTGACAGAGAAGCTCTACCGGCAGGCACAGGCAGCGCAGGCGGCAGCTAACGGACAGGCTGCGGGAGCATCTGCCGATGCGGGAGCGAAGAAGGATACCAAGGATGATGTAGTCGATGCGGACTACAAGGTAGTAGATGATGACGACAAATAAGTCGTAAAATCGCAAAAGCATAAACAGGAAAAGGGGCACAGGTATCCTGTGCCCATCTCCTATACAGAAACTGTAAGAAGGATTGTGATACATTAATGGCAGCACGAGATTATTATGACATACTGGGGGTCAGTAAAAGCGCCAGCGATGATGATATAAAGCGGGCCTATCGGAAATTAGCCCGAAAGTACCATCCCGACATGAACAAGAATAACCCAAAAGAGGCAGAAGAAAAGTTCAAGGAAGTGAACGAAGCCTACCACGTGCTGTCGGATGCGGATAAACGGGCGCAGTACGATCAGATGGGCCCGGATGCCTTTAAGCAGGCCTCACAGGGCGCCGGCGGCTTTGGCGGCTTTGGCGGCACGGGCGGTTTCGATTTTGGCGGCTTTGACATGGGAGATATTTTTGACATGTTCAGCGGCGGCAGTCGCCGTCAGCGCAATGGCCCGGAGCAGGGAGCCGATCTTCGGTATGATCTTGAGATTTCTCTCCGCGAAGCGGCTACAGGCGTAAAAAAACAGATATCCGTCACAAAAAACGATACCTGTGAGCATTGTCATGGAAGCGGCGCAGAGCCAGGTTCCACCGTCGATACCTGCCCCGATTGCAACGGCACAGGCCAGCAGCGGATCGTGCGGAACAGTCCCTTCGGGCAGATGGTGAACGTGATTACCTGCCAGACCTGCCATGGCAGCGGAAAGCTTATTAAAAACAAGTGCTCTCACTGTCATGGAAGCGGCGTGATGCGCCGGAGAAAGACTATTGAAGTCAATATTCCTGCCGGAGCAGACAGTGGTGTCCGCATGAGAGTAGCCGGAGAGGGTGAGCCGGGTCGAATGGGCGGGCCTAAGGGCGATTTGTACGTGTATATTTACGTCACCAGGGATGATGATTTCGAAAGAGACGGCGATGATCTGTACAGGGAAGCCACCATTTCTTTCCCCACGGCAGCCCTCGGCAGTGCGATTACAATAAAAACGCTGTTTAAGGAGGTAGAATTGAAAATTCCCGCCGGTACTCAGAGCGGAACCCGTTTCCGTATTTCCGGTGAGGGAATGCCCCATTTGCAAAGCAGCCGCAAGGGGGATCTCTACGTGGTCGTCAAGGTGGCAGTGCCAAAAAGATTGAAGGAAGAAGAAAAGGAAGCGCTTCTCCAATACGCAAAAATCACCGGAGAGGATCTGGTGAAGTATAAAGGAAAAGGCTCATGGCTGGATAAAATCATCGACAAGCTTAAAAATTGATTCCATGCGAAAAGACCGCTCCATTGGGAAATGGGGCGGTCTTTTACTTTGGCATCATGGTATATAAAAGCTCAACCACCTTGCGGGCGCTATCCGGGTGAGAGCAGTCGCAGGCCTCAATCATGGAATTACGTAGCGCTGCATCCGTCAAAATCTGGCGTACCGTTTCTGCCAGCTGTATTCGCTTGATCCAGCGGGCGCAGCCCAGATTTGCCATGTAGGCGGCATTGGCTCGCTCCTGCCCGGGAAGGGTATTGATAAGAACCATGGGAAGATTTATCGTCATCGCTTCCGTGCAGGTCAGCGCGCCCGGCTTTGTCACAAGCAGCTCGCTTCGGCTCATGATTTCTGCTACCTTGTTCGTGTAGCTGTGAAGCTCGACGGGATGACGGAGCGTTGCGGACAAGGAGGCAATTTCTTCATAGAGAGCAATATTTTGTCCGGTAATTACAATAAATTTGCTGATTTCCTCCACAGGATCCAACAATTTTATATTATCAATCACCTTTCCGAGACCAAGACCCCCGCCCATGATGAGCACGGTTCCTTTTTCCGGCTGCCTTTCTTTCTTGCCTTCCTCACAAAAGGCTTTTCTGACAGGAATTCCAGTGACATGGATCTTTTCGCTCGAAATGGAATAACCCGCAAGCATGGCTTTCAATTCTTCGGTGGCAACGCAGAACCCATCCAGATGAGGATCAATCCAGAGTTGATGAATATCAAAATCGGTAATGACTCCCAAGAGGGGAATCGTAAGGTCGCCGCTTTTTTTCAGCGAATCCGCAGCACCGGCAGGAAAAGGATGGGTGAAAATAAGAGCATCCGGCCGGAGTGCTTCTGCCAGCCGTCGCATCTTTTTTTTGAAGGTCAAGGAGAGGAGATTCTGTGACAGGCGGCCAAACTGGCTGTTTCGGGAGCTTGCGTACAGGTTGTCGTACACATCAGGGAAAAGGCGGATCATGTTGAGGTAGGTGTCTTTAATCATGTGATCCATGGACCACACGCTGCGGGACACAAAATCCAGCACCCGTACAGAATCCTCCGGGTGAAGCAGATTGATCGCTTCCGCAATGGCCCTTGCCGCCTGTGAGTGGCCGGTTCCGATAGACGCGGTCAGTATAAAAATCTGTTTTGGCTTTTTCATGATACTTCCCTTATTCCCGCTTTGCCAGCAAGTGGCAGCAGCTGTATTGTATACAAGGCCTGGCAAGCCCTTTGGTGATTTCTATTATACCACGGGAGAAAGAGCAGGCAGCGTATGAGACCGCAGATAAATAAGCAGGGAGGACATCGCAAAATGGTTTGAAATGGGCTTGTATAGCTTTACGCTATCATTGAAGTGATGTAGAATACCTATATCGTTTTAGAGAAAGAAGGCACCCTTAGATTTATGGCACTCCCCGAAACAATTAAGATTATCCTTTTTATGATCGCTGTTTTCATATCCAATATTGTACAGGCGCTGACCGGCTTTGCAGGGGTTATGCTGTCCATCCCGCCTACGATTCTCTTATATGGGCCGGATATGGCAAAGGCGCTGATTAATTTCATATGCTGGCTGGTCGGCGTGGTTCTGATGTGGCAGAACAGAAAATATATAGTCCCTAGAGAATGGCTCAAAATCATCGTTTTTATGCTGGTAGGCATGGGGCTCGGTATCCATCTTTATACTGTGATAAATACGGGGATTCTTGTTCCTTTTTATGGGGCGGTGATTATCGCGGCGGCCCTGAAAAATCTGTTTTTCAAACCGCCGGATCATTTATCCGCGTGGATAGCCATCCCCGTATTGCTCGGGGCGGGCATTATCCACGGAATGTTTGCCTCCGGCGGGGCTCTGCTCGTGATTTATCTGGCCGCTACATTCAAGGATAAAAAATATTTTCGTGCCAATGTGGCAGCGGTATGGACTGTTTTAAATCTTGTGCTCATGGGGAGCGATTACGAAAAAGGATTATTCAATCAGGAGTTTTTTGAGCTTCTGGGATATTCCCTGATTCCGCTCATTGCCGCGGTGTATCTGGGAAATAAAGCTCACGATAAAATCAATCAGAAAACCTTCAACTATATAACCTATGGACTCCTGTTGCTGTCGGGAAGTATGATTATCATTTAATGAATTCTCTAACAAACGGAACGCCATCGGGCAAAATTGAAACAAAAAACAGATTCGCCTCGCGATATGTGAGGCGAATCTGTTTTTTACCATGCTGGTTCTATGGTTCCTTTGTATTTTTCTGCTATAAATTTCTTGACGGCATCGGATTGATAGGCTTCCACAAAGGTTTTATAGGCGGGCACAGCCTTATCCTTTTCCCGGGCGGCAATGATCATCACTGCCAGCGGGGTGTCCTTATCCTCGAGGAAAATCCCTTGTTCTTTCGGCGACAGTCCTGCGCTCATCACATAATTCATAGTAATGACCGATGCCGCCACATCATCAAGACTTCGGGGGAGCTGGGCAGCTTCAAGCTCGTCAAACCGCAAATGCTTCGGGTTTTCTACAATATCCTGCGGGGTTGCCTTCATGCCTGCGCCTTCCTTCAGACGAATGAGCCCAGCTTTTTCTAAAAGAGCAAGGCCGCGGCCTTCATTGGTAGGATCATTGGGAATTGAGATCACTGCGCCGTCAGGGATATCATTGACTGATTTGTAGGAGTTGCTGTAAATGCCCATGCGCATCAGAATGGCATTCCCGATAGAAACGAGATGGACATTATGCTGGACGTTGAAATTCTCCATAAACGGTTTATGCTGATATACGGCAATATCGATGTCCCCATCAGACAGTGCTTTATCAGGGGTGATATAATCAGAAAACTCCTTTACATGCACTGTCAGGCCGCGAGACGCGGCTTCCTTTGCGGCGGCCTCTACGACCTCGGCATGAGGGCCGGCAGTTGCGCCGACGGTAATTTCTTTCCGTTCCGCGGAGGGGGAGGATTTTTCAGAAGAATTTCCGCAGCCGGATACCACAGCCAGCAGGGAAAGAGCACATACACAAGCCAGGATATATTTCTTTTTCATAATTATTCCTTTCTCTCAAAAACGACATATATAACGAGGTAGATAAAAAAACGAGGTAGATAAAACCATAACAGCAATCAAAGTATCACCGTTTATCCGTTTTCCGGGACAGATAATTACCAAAGAACTGAATGGCCTGTACAAGGATTACAAGAACAACGATAGTAGCGAGCATGACATCCGCCTGGAAGCGCTGATACCCGTACCGGATGGCCAGATCGCCAAGGCCGCCGCCGCCGATGGTACCTGCCATGGCAGAGGATCCTATGAGAGAAACGATGACCACTGTCATAGATTCAATGATGGATGGCAGTGCCTCGGGGATCATCACCTTTTTGATAATTTGAAAGGGAGAGGCGCCCATGGATTCTGCCGCTTCAATAAGGCCGGACGGAAGCTCTCTGATGGAGGTCTCCACCATACGCGCCGTGTAGGGAATGGCGGCGATCGTCAGAGGGACAATGGCCGCGGTCGTCCCGATGGAGGTTCCTGCCACAAGTCGGGTAAAGGGGATAATGGCCACCATGAGGATAATAAACGGTATGGAACGGATCGTGTTCACGATAAAGGCCAGCGGCTTATTTAAAAGCGGGCAGGCGAGAATATTTCCTTTTTCCGTGGTGACCAGCAGGATTCCGAGAGGGATCCCGATGGCGGCCGCCAGGATAGCCGATACGGCCAGCATATAAAGAGTTTCTGCAAGACTTTTTGCCAAAAGATTAGTAATCACTGGGGACATAACCTAGCACCTCGCTTGTAATGGGCAATGCATCTAAATGGGATCTAGCGGATGCAATATCCGCCTCCGTTCCTGAAATGGTAATAATGAGACGACCGAAGGAGACCTCCTGTATATAATCAATATTTCCATACAGAATGCTGACATCGAGATTATATTCTCTTACTAAATTGGAGATGATCGGTTCGGTCGTCACGTCTCCCCGGAAGGCGAGCCCGATCAGGATCAGGTCGGAGGGGGATTGCCTTTCCTTGTGGACCTGCATATGACTGAGCTGTTCAGGAACGCCGCTGGACATAACGGAGCCGATAAAATTTTTCAGCGTGTCTGTTTTCGGGTTGGTGAAAAGCTCGACCGTGGCGCCTTCCTCAATGATTTCGCCTTTTTCGATAACTGCCACATGCTCGGCGATTTCCTTGATGACCTCCATCTGATGGGTAATCATTATGATCGTAATACCCAGTTTTTTGTTGATGTTTTTCAGAAGCTGGAGAATGGATTTGACGGTCTCCGGATCGAGCGCGCTGGTGGCTTCATCAGAGAGGAGAACCTTCGGGTTTGATACGATGGCTCGGGCAATGCCGACGCGTTGCTTTTGTCCGCCCGAAAGCTGGGCCGGATATTTGTCCTTATATTCGGTCAGGCCTACCAGATCAAGAATATCCATGATCCGCGGCTCCTGTTCCTCCTTCGGTACATTGGCAAGCTCCAGGGGGAAGGCTACGTTTTGGTAGACCGTCCGGCCGGACAACAGGTTGAAATGCTGAAAAATCATACCGATTTTTTTTCGTTCCGCCCGCAGCTCCGACTTTGACAGCTTTGTCATATCCTTTCCGTCAATGAGAACCTTGCCGGAGGTGGGAATTTCCAGCATATTGATGCATCGCACGAGGGTGGATTTGCCTGCGCCGGATTGGCCGATGATCCCGTAAATATCTCCGTCCTCAATGGTGATGCTTATATCCTTCAGGGCGTGGATGCCGCCATCAAAGGTTTTTGTGATGTGCTTAAGCTCGATCATACATCCTCCATAAACTAAAAAATCTTTCATCGAAAGTGATGAAAGAAGGCCTGCCATCATCTTCCGGATAGAATACCCGCTGGAATTGGCACCGTTTTCCTGTCGGAATGGTTGCCGTGGTTTCATAGGGCCAGTCCCTCCGCCACTCATGATGAATATATTCGATTGTCTGTATACGGTGATTGAAAAGCATTATAACACCTACCTATTTTTACTGTCAATATGACGCGCCCGTTTTTTAGCGGGGCTCAGGGGGGTGAAAGAAATGCATGCTTGGCGTGTTCTGGTGAGGATAGTTTCTATTACGCTGCTGTGGTAAAGTATAGATAATGAGTGATACAAGCAACAGGAGGATCTATGAGTGTAAATAAAAGATTGGTCAGCCCGCTGATGGATCAGCTGTTTGATGGGGTTTTATCCCTGACCTCCATAGATGAATGCTATGAGTTCTTTGAGGATTTATGTACCGTCAATGAGCTTCGGGATATGTCACAGCGGCTGGAGGTGGCAAGACTGCTTCGGGCAGGTGAAAAATACGAGCATATAGAAGAAGTCACGGGAGCCAGTACGGCGACTATTTCCCGCGTGAAGCGGTGCCTGAGCTACGGCGCAGACGGATATGTTACTGTTTTATCGAGACTTGAAGCAATGGAAGAGGGAACAGGCCATGGAAGCACTACATAATTACAGCCATAATGGGTTCAAAGCATATGATATCCGAGGAATCGTGCCGGATGAGGTGAATGAGGAGCTGGCATACCGTGTGGGCCGAGCCTATGCGGAGCTGTACCATCCTAAAACAATGTGTGTCGGCTATGATATCAGAAAAAGCTCAAAAATGATATGCGATGCGGCGGTGAAGGGACTTTCAGACGGCGGAGCCGATGTTTATGTCATTGGCCTTTGCGGTACGGAAATGGTGTATTTTACAACCTTTTACTACGGATATGATGGCGGCTTTATGATTACCGCCAGCCATAATCCCGCTAATTATAATGGAATAAAAATTGTGCGGGAGGAGGGTATTCCGGTCAGTGCTGATACGGGTCTGAAGGAGATTGAGGAGCTTGCTTTTTCAGGAGCCTTCGGAGAGACCCATAAAAAAGGCATCGTGAAGGAGCAGCGTGTGCTGGATGACTATATCCGTCATTTGCTGACCTTTGTGGACGTGAAAAAAATGAAGCCGCTCCATATCGTGGTCAATGCAGGAAACGGCTGCGGAGGCATCGCGTTTACACCGCTGAAGGCGCATCTTCCCTTTACGTTTACGGAGATGTACATGACCCCGGATGGGAGTTTTCCCAATGGGGTGCCGAATCCGATGCTTGAAATGTGCCGCAAGCCGCTGGTAGATCAGGTGATCCAGGAAAAGGCGGATCTGGGGATTGCTTGGGACGGAGACTTTGATCGTTGCTTTTTCATAGATGAAAAGGGTTCTTTCGTAGAAGGGTATTACATGGTGGGTCTCTTGGCGTCCCATTTTCTGAAACGTCATCCCGGCGAGATGATCATCCATGATCCGAGGGTTTTTTGGAATACTGAGGAAATTTGTGACACCCTCGGCGGGCGATATACGGAATCCAAGGGCGGTCATGCCTTTATGAAGGAAACCATGCGCAGGGTAAGGGGAATTTATGGGGCGGAAAACAGCGCCCATCATTTCTTCCGCGATTTTTCCTACTGTGACAGCGGTATGATTCCCTGGCTCATTGTGGCAGAGATTATGAGCGAGACCGGACAATCTCTTTCCGAATTGATCCGGCCCATGGAGGAAGCGTTCCCCGTAAGCGGTGAATTAAATCTTCCTGCCGACAATGGTGAAAGGGTATTGGAGCTCGTGGAAAAACAATATGCCCATAAAGCGGTGTCTATCGACCGTATCGATGGCATTGGCCTTGATTTTGGAAATTGGCGTTTTAACCTGCGCCCATCTAATACAGAACCTCTGATCCGATTTAATATGGAGACCCGGGGAGACAAGGCGCTCCTGGAGGAGAAGAAACAAGAGGTTATGGAATTTATTGCAAAGCTGTGATTCACTCTTAACGCTATGCGAGTGCTTTTGCCGATGTCTTGACATCTGCCGTCAAAGCTACTACACTATGCATAAGCAAGGATAAAGAAACGATGGGCGGGAGCTTCATTCACAGAGAGTCTGCGGCGGTGGGAAGCAGATGATGAAACCGGTCACCACCACTTTTGAGCTGAAGCGCTGAACAAAAGTAAGCGTTTCCGGTTTGCCTCGTTATCGGCCCTGAGAGGATCGCTTGATCTATTTGGGTGGAACCGCGGATTTATTTTCGTCCCTTTGGGGGCGATTTTTTTGTTTTTGAATATATGGCCAGAAAGAAAGGATGTAACCATGATTACCATTGAGCTTATGGACGGCAAAAAGCTTCAATTTGAAGAAGCAGTACCACTTTTTGAGGCGGTAAAGAAGATTTCCAACAGCCTGGCAAGAGAGGCACTGGTTGCTAGAGTTGACGGAGAAATTACTGATTTGAGAGAACCGGTGAAGGACGGCACGAAGGTGGAGTTTTTCACGAAGGATGATAAGGAAGGACTCATGGCTATGCGGCACAGCTGCGCCCATGTCATGGCAGAAGCGATCAAGCATTTGTACCCGGATGCGAAATTTGCTATCGGTCCCGCCATTGATGATGGCTTTTATTACGATATTGATTCAGAGCATGTATTCAGCCAGGAGGATTTTCCCGCGATTGAAGCGGAAATGGCGAGGATCATCAAGGCTAACCTGCCCATTGAAAAGCATATCCTGTCCAGAAGCGACGCATTGAAGCTCTTCAAAGAGGATCATCAGGATTACAAGGATATCATCATTTCTGATTTGCCTGAGGACACAGTGATTTCCACCTATACCCAAGGGGACTATACCGATTTGTGTCGGGGGCCTCATGTGCGCTCCACGGGAAAGATAAAGGCCTTCAAGCTCATGACTGTGGCGGGAGCTTACTGGCGCGGAGACGAGCATAATAAAATGCTCCAGCGAATTTACGGGACGGCATTCTTCAAGAAAGAGGATCTGGATGAATTCCTACGGGTTCGCGCGGAAGCGGAAAAACGGGATCACAGAAAACTGGGACGCCAGCTGGATCTGTTTTCTTTCCATGAGGAAGGCCCGGGGTTTCCGTTCTTCCATCCAAAAGGAATGGTGCTCCGCAATGAGCTGATGAATTATGAACGGGAGCTTTTTAAAGAATTTGGTTATGAAGAAATCATGACGCCCGTTATTCTGTCAAAGAAGCTTTGGGTGCAATCCGGCCATTGGGACCATTATAAGGAAAACATGTACTTCACCAAAATTGATGGGGAAGACTATGCAGTGAAGCCGATGAACTGCCCGGGCGGAATTTTGTATTTCAAAACACAGCAGCGATCCTACCGAGAGCTGCCGAAGCGGGTGGGCGAATTTGGCCTTGTGCATCGCCACGAGCTTCACGGAGCGCTTCACGGGCTGTTCCGGGTTCGTAATTTTACTCAGGATGATGCCCATATTTTCATGACTCAGGACCGGATGGAGGAAGAGGTGTTGAAGTGCATGGCCATGTATCAGAAGATGTATGGTGTGTTTGGCTTGCCTTATCACGTGGAGCTTTCCACGCGGCCGGAAAACTCCATGGGCTCCGATGAGCTTTGGGAGGTATCTACCAATGCCCTTAGAAACGCGATTGAGAAATCCGGGATTCCTTACGTGGTCAATGAAGGAGATGGCGCATTTTACGGGCCGAAGCTTGATTTCCATGTCAAGGACTGTCTGGGACGCACATGGCAGTGCGGCACCATCCAGATGGACATGCAGCTCCCTGAACGGTTTGATGTAAATTATATCGGTGAGGATGGGGAAAAGCACAGAGTCGTCATGCTTCATCGGGCCGGCTACGGTTCGCTGGAACGGTTTATCGGTATTCTCATAGAACACTTCGCCGGCGCATTCCCCACCTGGATCGCTCCTGTACAGGCAAAAGTCATCCCGATTTCCGAAAAAAATCTGGACTATGCTAAATCAGTGGCAGCGGCGTTGGTCGAGTCGAATATCCGGGTAGAGGTAGAAGAAGGAAACGATACGCTTGGATATAAAATCAGAAAGGCGCAGATGGAAAAGGTTCCGTACATGCTCGTCGTGGGCGATAAAGAAGCGGCAGCTCATGCGGTTTCCATCAGAAGCCGCAGGAATGGAGATGAGGGATCCTGTCCGCTCCCCATGTTTACGGCTAATCTGATTCGTGAAATCAAGAGCAGGGAATATTGAAATGGCACGGGAGTATCAGGATAACGGATTTGAGAGTGCTGATGTGGGGCGGGCTGCGCTCCAGCTGGCACTGTCTGAGACAAGAACCGATGAAAATACGCTGCGAGATACTTTAGCAGCACAGGGGATACGAGGCTGCGCCGTAAATTTTGGAGGAAAGTTTCTTGATATTCTTCCCAAGGTATATGAATCGGCTATCGTGGCCGCCCAGAGGCAGAATGTCGTTTCGGATACCCATGTAGGAGACGGTTCTGTTCTTGGCGCTGTAGAATCAGCCATGGAACAGGTCAAGGTGAAGGCCATCGGCATGAACGTAGGCGGGAAAGTGGGGATTGCCCGATGGAATGAGCATCTTTGCGTAGCGGTCTATATCGGCGTGGGAGTGTTGCACTTCAATGAAATTGCTGTCGGAATTGCCCACAGAACCCTTCGGGACGATACTTGACAAACATCTTTTTTTGTCGTATGATTATGGACATAATTTATTGCAAGAAGAAGTCATCCGCTTCTCACCTTACAAGGCAAACAGCTACTAAGGTATACGTATGAACTGATATGCGGGCGGCTTTAGCTGTCCGCATTTTACTTGCAATGATCCCTGGGGCGGGCTTTCGCCTCATAGTTTCGGAGGTGAAAACAATAGCAAAGGAACTCAGTATCAATGAAGCGATTCGTGCCAGAGAAGTGCGAGTCGTCAGCGATACAAACGAACAGCTGGGTATCATGTCTCTGCGCGATGCGATCGGGCTGGCCCAGGACAAGGATCTTGATCTCGTAGAGGTCGCGCCTAATGGCCGCCCGCCGGTCTGCCGTATTATGAATTATGGAAAGTACAGATACGAGCAGCAGAAGAGAGAAAAGGAAGCCAAGAAAAAACAGAAGGTTTTCCAGATTAAAGAGGTCAAGCTCCGGCCAAACATTGATGATCACGATTTCTATGTGAAACTGAAAAATGCACAGCGGTTTCTGAAGGATGGAAACAAGGTAAAGGTCACCATTATGTTCAGAGGGAGAGAAATGTCCCATCCTGAGTTGGGGCGAGATGTGCTGGAACGGGTTGCAAAAGAACTGGCCGATACGATCGTTCGTGAAAAACCGCCGAAATTAGAGGGGCGTAATATGACTATGGTCATTGCGCCCAAAGTTTGATAAAGGAGAGTATTAATATGCCGAAAATGAAAACACGCCGTGCTGCGGCAAAACGTTTTACTGAAACCGGTTCCGGGCAGTTTAAGCGCAACCGGGCGTTCAAGAGCCATATCCTCGAAAAGAAATCGCCCAAGAGAAAGAGAAATTTCAGGAAGGCCGCTCTGGTTTCCAAGGCAGATTACAAGCGTGTGGCAGAACTGCTGCCGAACCGCTGATTAAGGAGGATATAGAACATGGCAAGAGTTAAATCCGGCGTTACTGCCCATGCAAGACATAAAAAAATTATAAAGATGGCAAAGGGCTACAGAGGAGCCCGTCACATCCAGTTCAAAAAAGCTAACGAGCTGGTCATGAAAGCGCTGTACTATGCAAGAAGAGACCGCAGAGCGAAGAAGAGAGAGTTCCGCAAGCTTTGGATCGTCCGCATCAATGCAGCAGCCCGCCTGAATGGTCTGACCTATAGCCGCCTCATTGCGGGACTGACTAAAGCAGGCGTGGAAATCAACCGCAAAATGCTTTCCGAAATGGCTGTCAGTGATCCGGCCGGCTTCGCACAGGTTTGTGAAATCGCAAAGAATGCATAACACGTAAAAAGACACAGGAAATCCTGTGTCTTTTTTTGCTGCACCTGTGAACAAGAAAAGGGATAGCGCCCCTTGTGGTGCTATCCCTTTCATAATTCCAGTTAAATCGTATTCGCAGAACCGACTACAGCCTCGATTTTATGCATGACCATAGCCTTTACCGCTTCCCGGGCGGGCTTTAGGTAGCCTCTGGGATCGAAATTGGAAGGATCCTTGAAGAGGCTTTCTCTGATAGCGGATGTCATGGCGAGACGAATGTCGGTATCGATATTGATTTTGCAGACTGCCATGGTTGCTGCTTTGCGCAGCATATCCTCGGGCACGCCTTTAGCTCCCTGTACATTCCCGCCGTAAGCATTGCACTTTTCCACAAACTCAGGAATGACTGTAGATGCGCCATGGAGAACGATGGGATACGCCGGCAACAGCGTTCCGATCTTTTCAAGGCGTTCATAATCAAGATAAGGATCGCCGGCATATTTATAGGCGCCATGAGAGGTACCGATAGCAATCGCGAGGGAATCGCAGCCGGTGCGCTCCACAAATTCGACCGCCTGATCCGGATCCGTAAAGATGGCATCCTTTGCATCGACGCTTACCAGATCCTCTACACCGGCGAGGCGTCCCAGCTCCGCCTCAACGACAACGCCCTTTTCGTGAGCGTATTGAACGATCTGTTTTGTGATACGGATATTGTCCTCGAAGGAATGCTTGGAACCGTCGTACATGACAGACGTAAAACCACCATCAATGCAATTCTTGCAAATTTCAAAGGAGCTTCCATGATCCAAATGGAGCGCCACGGGAATTTCAGGGAAATCCTGCAGAGCAATTTTTACGAGGCCCACGATATATTTCTGCCCTGCATATTTGCGGGCGCCTTCAGAGGCCTGCAGAATAACCGGGGAGCGCTTCTCTCTTGCAGCCTCCATAATCCCTTGAATAATCTCCATGTTGTTCACGTTAAAAGCACCAATGGCGTAATGGCCGTCATAGGCTTTTTTGAACATATCTTTTGTATCTGTAAGCGGCATCGTTTACCTTCCTTTCAGTAAGAAAACAACTAGAGGACGGATGAACTTCTCCTTAACGCCTCTTCTGCGGTTTGGATATATGTGAGATAAAAAGTAATAAGTTGTTCCATATGTATTATAGATGATGATTTGTGATATTTCCAGCAAGTATACTTCTGAATAGTAAGAATGATACGTACTTCGGGAGCATTGTGGTCAGGGACAAGACTTTTGACTGCTATTTATTTTCTCTTGTGGTAATATAAACTATATTAGAGAAAAAGTGAATTGTTGGGTAGAGGAGGTCTGGCATGGCAAAGGATTACTCGTTTGATGTCGTGTGCCGCACAGACTTGGCAGAGGCTGGCAACGCGGTGAATCAGGCAATGCGGGAAATCGGGACGAGGTATGATTTCAAAGGGAGCAAGAGCTCCGTTTCACTTGTGGATGGGACTATCGTTTTGCTTGCGGATGATGATTTTAAATTGCGCCTTGTCAGGGACATCATCAACGGAAAACTGGTAAAACGGGGCATCTCCCTCAAGAATGTGAAGGAAACAAAAAAGGAGCAGGCCGCAGGCAGTACAGTGCGTCAAGTGCTTACTCTCCAGAATGGGATTGATTCGGAGATGGCAAAGGACATTGTGAAGCGGATCAAGAGCTCAAAAATAAAGGTGCAGGCAAAAATCAGCGGAGATGAGGTGCGTGTTTCCGGCAGGGATAAGGATGAGCTTCAAGCTTGTATCGCTTTTCTGAAGCAGCAGGATTTGCCCGCTGATTTGCAGTTTGTAAATTACAGATAATTAGGGAAGATTATTTTGCAAATACAGGAAGAGGAGGGTTATGAACGCAGAAGAAATGATGGGGAAGGTCCTCCGGGAAGGGCATACGACCGGAGCCACTGCCACGGGGGCCATGAAGGCAGCCATTCTTGCTATCCGGGGAGAATTTCCTCAGCGGGTCACGGTGCTTTCCCCCCAGCGGCAGGAGATCACGATTCCCATCGAATCCGCTTCCGCTGAGGACGGGATCGGAACTGCCACCGCGCTCAAGGATGCCGGTGATGATCTGGACTGTACCGATGGCACGCCTATTGTAGTTACAGTGGAAATGAAAGAGGAGCCGGGTCTTGAGCTTCGCGCGGGGAAAGGGGTAGGAACCGTTACCCGCCCGGGCCTTCAGGTCAAGGTGGGACGGCCTGCCATTAATCCGGGCCCCCAGATTATGATGCGCTATGTGTATGAGGAACTCATTGGAAAAGAAAAAGGGGCTATTGTGACAGTAAGTATCCCCAAAGGAGAGGAGCTTGCCAAGCAAACGCTCAATCCCACACTGGGCGTTGTAGGAGGGATTTCCGTGCTTGGGACAACAGGCATTGTAAAGCCCATGAGCGAGGATGCATATAAGCGATCCCTCACACCCCAAATTTCAGTCGCGAAAAGCAGCGGGTTTACTACGCTGGTGCTGGCGCCGGGCCGCATAGGAGAACGGGCGGCGCAGAGCATGGGAATTCCTGTGAATCATATCACAGAAACAAGCAATTTCATCGGATTTATGATGGAGCAGGCTGTTAGCAGCGGTTTCAAGAGGCTGATTCTTATCGGGCACATGGGAAAACTGGTAAAAGTTGCCTCCGGAAGCTTTCATACCTATAACAGAAACAGCGATGGAAGAATGGAAACAATGGCCGCATGGGCCGCGATGAATGGAGCCTCCTCGGAGGTGGTGAAACAGATTATGGCCTGCACGACCACTGACGGGGCTGCAGAAATTATAAAAAAGGAACATCTGGAATGTATCTATCCACAGATGGCAGAGCGAGCGCAGGTACGCAGTGAGCGATATATTTTCGGCAAGGCGCGAGTAGGAGTCATATTTGCCGCCATGGATGGGACGATTCAGGCCGTAAGCTCCCGGGCAAGAGAAATACTGGAGGAGGAACATTGGGACATTCATTGATTGTCGCCGGTATAGGCCCTGGCGGGAAGGAGTACATTCTTCCCAAGGCGCTGTCCGCAATACAGCATGCGAAGTATCTCGCTGGCGGACGCAGGGCTCTTTCTGATTTTGGAAATGATGGGCAGGAAATGTTTCCTGTCACAGGGAAATTATCGGCTCTGGCTGAGTGGATTCGCAGCAGTCTGCTTCATGATGATGTAGTAGTCATGGTAAGCGGCGATCCGGGATATTACAGCCTTCTGCCTTGGCTGAAAGAGAATTTTTCCGATTCGCCGATTCATGTGATTCCGGGGATTTCCTCTGTTCAAGCCTGCTTTGCTCTTTTAGCGGAGCCTTGGCAGGAGGCGGAGTGGCTTTCATTTCATGGTCGAGTCCCGGAGGAGGCGAAATTGGCCTATAAGCCGGGGAGAAAGCTGTCATTCCTGACGGATGCTACGAATAATCCGAGCCGTATCGCAGAAATACTTATAAGCCGCGGCTGGCCGGAAAATACTCCCTGCGCGGCGGCGGAACGAATATCATATGATGATGAAAAGCTTGAGGCTTCAACGCTGAAGGACATGAAAGATTTGGAAGGCTTTGGTGAATCGGTCATGGTGGTGATGGGATAATGGTTCATTTTGGGATTGATGACGAGGAGTTTGTTCGGGGAAAGGTTCCTATGACAAAGGCTGAAATCCGTGCCATGGTTATGGTTAAGGCGCGGATTGAGGAGACAGATACCGTGGCGGACATAGGAGCAGGAACAGGATCGCTTACGATTGAAGCGGCCCGATGCGCGTCAAAGGGGAAGGTGTACGCCATTGAGCGAAATCCTGAGGGTATCCGGCTGATCCAGGAGAATGCCGCAAAATTTCATTGTGATAATATAGAAATCATTGAGGGCGCCGCGCCGGACGCGATGAGCGGTCTCCCCGCGCTGGATGTGGTGATTATCGGCGGCAGCGGCGGCAATATGGCAGCGATCATTGACAGGGCAGAGCCGCTGCTTACAGACAGCGGGCGGTTTATTATTACCGCGGTTACTGCGGAGACGACCGGCGAGGTAGTTGAGCTGTTCAAGAACAGGCCCTATCAGCTGGAGGGATTTGAACTGCAGGTTAATCGGCTCAGAAAGCTTGGCCGCTATCATTTGTTCAATCCGCTTAGCCCGGTCTTTATATTTACTGCGAAAAGATTGCATAAGTGAGGAGGAGACGCACATGAGTCATCTATATTTCATTGGAGCCGGCCCGGGGGATCCGGAATTGATCACCCTTAAGGGAAAGCGGATCATTTCTGAAGCAGATGTGATTATCTATGCCGGTTCATTGGTGAATCCTGAGGTGCTGCGATTTGCGAAAAATGATGCGGCAATATACAACAGCGCCACCATGAATCTGGATGAGGTACTTGATGTAGAGATCAAGGCTCTCAAGGAAGGAAAAACAGTTGCCCGGGTTCATACGGGAGATCCTGCGATCTATGGAGCCATTCAGGAACAAATGGATGGCCTCATGAAAGCAGGAATTAAAGAAAGTGACTTTGAAGTTGTTCCCGGGGTCAGCTCCTTTTTGGCATCTGCCGCAGCGCTTAAGCAGGAATATACGCTTCCAGGGATTTCCCAGACCGTCATTATCACCCGTATGGAAGGCCGTACGCCTATGCCGGATAAGGAGAAGCTTCATATGCTGGCGGCGCATCAGGCAACCATGTGCATTTTCCTGTCGGTTCAGGCCATTGACAAGGTTATGGATGAACTAAAGAAGGGCGGATATTCCGGGGATACGCCAGTGGCAATTGTGGTAAGAGCTACCTGGCCGGATCAGAAAATTCTTCGCGGGACCATCGATACGATTGCTGATGTATTGAAAAAAGAGGGCGTCCTCCGGCAGGCAATGATTGTTGTAGGAAAAGTGCTTGATACGGAGTATGAATTATCCAAGCTGTATGACAGCAAATTTACTACCATGTTCCGGGAAGGCACGGACAGCAAATGAAATATGCCATAGTCTCAGTGTCTGAGACAGGAGCAAGGCTGGGAGCCCGTGTGGCAGAGAGCCTTGGCGGTGAGGCGACACTTTTTGAAAGAGAAGGAGCATCAAGCGGAGAAAGGGCGACGTACTTTAACAGTACCTTTGCGTTGACAAGGGACATTTTTTCTCGGTTTGACCGTATTTTATACATCATGGCTATAGGAATTGCGGTGCGGGCGATTGCCCCGCTTCTGGTCAGTAAGGCCAGCGATCCTGCTGTGCTAGTTATGGATGAATGCGGACTTCATTGCGTCTCGCTTTTGTCGGGTCATCTTGGCGGGGCCAATGAATGGGCAAGGGCGGTTGCCGCTTCCTGCGGCGCAGATCCGGTCATAACAACAGCTACCGATGTCCATGGCCGGATTGCACCGGATGATGTGGCGCGGAAATTAATGATGCGTATAGAGCCTCTTGCCGCGCTTAAGGCAGTCAATAGCGCGATTGCGGAGGGCAAACGATTTGCTTGGTTTGTGGATCCCGCGGCGGATGGCGCCGGTTCGATTGCGAAACGTCTGTCCGATCTTGGCGCCTCCGTGAGCCTGTGGAATGAATTGGATACTGCCAGCTTTGAGGCTTGCGCGATTATCACGGAAGAAACGATTTCGGCTAACTGTCCGCATGTCTATCTAAGACCTCGTAACTTATTTGTCGGGATCGGATGCAAGCGGGGAACCGACGCAGATCATATTGAAGAGGCTTTTAAGAAGGGGCTTGCCTTAATTGGCGCTTCAGCATATCAGGTGAAGTCTCTGGCCAGCGTGACATTGAAGGCCGATGAAAAAGGGCTCCTTTCCTTTGCGAAGGGAAAGGAACTTCCCATACATTTTTACACCCCTCGGGAGCTCCGGATAATCGAGGACATGTATCATATGGAAAAATCTGGATTTGTGGAAAAAACGATTGGAGTAGGTAACGTATGTCAAACAGCATCGCTGAAGGAAGCAGGGAAAGGGAAAACGCTTCTTCCGAAAACAAAATTTCCGAAGGTAACCATAGCCATTGCGGCGGGATTGTCCGGGTAATCGGTATTGGACCGGGGCATATAGAGGAAATGACGCCAAGAGCGGTCAAAGCGCTGGATGTGTCAAACATCATAGTTGGCTACAACACGTATATCGCATTGGTCCGGGACATGATCGGCGATAAACAGGTGGTAGGAAATGGGATGAGGCAGGAAGTGGATCGCTGCCAGAAGGCGGTTGAATTGGCCGCTGAGGGAAATCAGGTGGCAGTGATTTCCTCCGGAGATCCCGGCGTGTACGGAATGGCAGGGCTCGTATTGGAGCTGATTCAGAAATTGCCGCAGGAGGATCGTCCGGCGTGCGAGATTATCCCAGGGCTTACTGCGGCAAATACATCAGCAGCTGCTTTGGGAGCGCCGCTGATGCATGATTATGCGGTTATCAGTCTTTCAGATCTCATGACTCCGTGGGTGCAAATCAAGAAACGGGCCAAATTGGCGGCGGAGGGGGACTTTGTAATCGCCATATATAATCCAAAGAGCCGCGGCAGGGCAACGTATCTGAATGAAGTAAGAGATATTGTTCTTGCTTACCGGTCACCGGATACGCCGGTGGGTATAGTCCGAAAGGCAGGCCGGCCGGGAATGAACTGGACCGTGACGACCCTCGGTGAATTGCCAAAGCAGGATGTAGATATGCAGTCAACAGTTATTATCGGCAACAGCCGTACTTATATTGCTGACGGGAAAATGATTACTCCCCGGGGGTACAGACTGTGATTTGGATTATTTCCGGGACGCAGGATGGCCGTCAGATTGCGGCGGAGCTGGCGGATCGGGAGCTTGCAAAACCGGAGGATAAGCGGCGGGAAATCATGATGACCGTTGTTTCCCAGTATGGGAAGGTGCTGGCGACGCATGAAGGCATTGAGATTCAGGTAGGCCGTTTTACCGAGGAGGATATGATACGCGTCATCGGTGAAAGAAAGGTGCAGCTGATTCTTGACGCCAGTCATCCCTATGCGGCCATCGTGTCAGAAACTGCTTTGTCTGCCTGCAGGGAAACGGGAATTGATTATGTGCGCTATGAACGGGCAGAAATACCGCTTCCTGATTATGACAGGCTGTATCACGCAAAGGATGAGTTTGAAGCAGCTAGTCTCGCCGGCAAGCTTGGAAAAAGCATCCTGCTGACAACCGGTTCCAAAACATTGCCTGTTTTTATCAAAGAAAAAAGCTTGCAGGACAAAGAAATATGGGCGCGGGTTCTTCCTGTTTCATCGGTGATAGCCATGTGCGAGTCCTTGGGCATGAAAGCAAAATACATAGTTGCCCTGCAAGGGCCTTTTTCGTACAATATGAACATGGCTATGATTCGAGACTACCATGCGGATGTGCTGGTAACTAAAAACAGCGGCCTTGTGGGTGGAAGCGACACGAAGCTGAAGGCCGCCATGGATGCGGGGATTTCCGTCATTGTTATTGATAAGCCGAAAGCGGATCTTCAAGGCGTACCCGTGTTTTCTACGCCGGAAGATACATTGCGGTATATGGAGGGAAAATATGGATTTTATAAAGAACCCGAGAGCGATTGAAGAAAAGTCGATGGACCTGATATTTCCCTTTATCAGTGATATTCATCTGACAAAGGAAGAGGTCACTGTATATTCCCGCATGATTCACGCATCAGGAGATGTGGACTACGGCCATCTTATCCAGACAAGTGAAGGTGCAGTAGCTGCGGGCATTGAAGCTCTTTCCAAGGGGTGCAATATTTATTGCGATGTGAATATGGTTAAGGTGGGAATCAACAAGCGGGCACTGGACAAGCTTGGCGGCGAGGTTTTTTGCCGTGTAGCAGATCCGGAAATTGCAAAAATTGCGAAGGAGAAAAATTGCGCAAGATCATTGGCGGCCATGAATTCCTTCGGCAAGGATCTTACCGGCTCCATCATCGCAGTAGGGAATGCGCCTACCGCATTATATGAAGCAATCCGTATGTGTGAAGAGGATGGGATCAAACCGGCTCTCATTATCGGCATACCTGTCGGATTCGTCGGTGCTGCTGATTCTAAGGAGCAGCTGGTTATGAGGAGTCCTGCTCCGTATATCACCGTCAGGGGAACAAAGGGAGGAAGCTCCATTGTGGCATCTGTTGTCAATGCGCTTATGTACAATCTCGTACAGCGTGACAGCATGCTCTATATTCAGGACAAGAAATAAGTTACATTGTATAGATAAAGCCTTGCGAAAGCGGGGCTTTTTTGCTGTGAATACATAGCAGACGAAAGGATGATGTATTATTTTATTTTCCTTGCGGCACGAATTAACAAAGGTTACAATAAGACAAGTAGGTTGTAAAGGAGGGCATTGTCCTTGAACAATAGACATGAATCGGGGAAGAGTAGGGGATTAAAATTTTTCATCATTCTTCTTTTTGCCCTGTTCACTACAGGGGCCATGATAGGAAGCCTTCTTTTCGGGTCTGCGGATATTCAATTTGCCTCGATTGTGAATGCGCTTCTGGGGCATGTGGAAAGTACGGATGAAATGGTTATCTGGAATATTCGTTTCCCCAGAAATATTGTTGGCGCACTGGTTGGGGCCGATCTTGCCGTATCAGGTGCCATATTGCAGGCGGTTATGAAAAATCCTCTTGCCGATCCCGGGATTGTAGGCGTGTCTTCCGGTGCTGGTCTTGCAGGGGTGTGCATGTTGATTTTTTGGCCCGGCGCAGGACTTTTGCTGACGCCGGTTGCTTTTGTGGGGGCCATGCTATCGGCAGCAGCTGTGTACTCTCTGGCGTGGAAAAATGGGATTCGTCCCAGCCGGATTATTCTAGCAGGCGTAGCGGTCAGCGCGTTTCTCGGTTCGGGCATATCAGCGCTTCTCGTGTTTTACTCCGACAGGGTTCAGGGAGCTCTGCTTTGGATGGTAGGGGGACTATCGGCGCGGAGCTGGCCCCAGGTGGAAACGCTTTTTCCATATACGGTGCTCGGCCTTCTTCTTGCTATCGGAGGCGCAAAAACATTGACGATTTTGAGCCTTGGCGATGAAACCGCCCGAGGCCTTGGGGTTCCGGTAGAAAAAGTCCGTTTTACCATGACCGCTGTGGCCTCGCTTTTAGCGGCTGGAGCTGTATCTGTAGCGGGACTCATCGGGTTTGTAGGCCTGGTGGTTCCCCACATTGTGCGGCTTATTGTTGGAACTGATTATAAGTATGTCATTCCCGGTTCAGCCATACTTGGTGCGGGGGTTCTCGTGTTTTGCGATACCTTTGGTCGAGTAATTTTTGCTCCGATCGAAATCCCGGCGGGAATTATTATGGCCTTTCTTGGGGCGCCCTTCTTCCTGTATCTCTTAAGGAGGGCTTCGTAATGAGCGATATTGCTGTATCAATTTCAGATGTGCATGTTGCCTTTGGCAATCACAAGGTGCTGAAGGGGGCTGACGGTGCGATTGAGAAAGGAAGCATCGTCACCTTTCTTGGCCGGAATGGCTGCGGAAAATCGACGCTGCTTAAAGTAGTTACAAGGAATTTGTCTCCACAGAAGGGGCGTGTCGAAATCAATGGGAAATCTCTAGACAGGTTTAAGGGAGACGAGATGGCGCGTACCGTTGCCTTTTTACCGCAGGTGCATGAAATCCCAAAAGACATGACCGCAGAAGAATTGGTGGCTTGTGGGCGTTATCCCTATCAGCACTGGTGGAGTGGTGTATCCACCCGGGATAGGGAGGTCATAAAAAGTGCGATGGAGCGGACAAATACACTTCACCTGAGGGGGCGTATCGCGGCTAATCTGTCCGGAGGTGAACGCCAACGGGTCTGGATCGCCATGGCGCTGGCGCAGGAGCCAAAGATCCTAATTCTTGATGAGCCAACGACGTATCTTGATATTTGCCATCAGCTGGAGGTATTGGAATTAGTAACCCGTCTTAATAAGGAAGAAGGGCTTACTGTCATTATGGTTCTCCATGATATCAATCAGGCAATCCGCTATTCCACGGAAATACTTGTATTGGAGGATGGTATTATACATCGTCATGGGCCTCCCATGGATGTGATGACCCATGAGGCAATTGCCGAGATATTTAAGGTGGACGCTGAAATTATTCTTCGCAAGGGACGCCCCAGCATTTGCATAGACGGGTTATTAAGCGAGAAATAAATTTATCGAGGAAACAAGTCAGATTATAAGCATGAATAACCTGACTTTATAGTCAGAAATATACAAGTTATAAAGAGAAGCAATCTCCATGAGAGTATACTAATGATTGGACAACATTAGTCTTGCAAACGGTATGGAAATGATTGACTTTGTAAAAATCTTGTATTAAACTATTTAATAGTAAATACATCATTAAACATGCTGGAAATGGGTCTAAGGGAAGGTCCCCATTTTCTGCGTTTATGATGTAGGTTGCCTGCCCTGCGGGCTATTTTCAAAGGAGTGATTTCTCTATGAAAAAAAGTGTAAAAGCATTGATTTCCGCGTCTGTGGCTACTCTGTGCATGTTCGGCCTTGGCATGACCGCAAATGCTTATGAGCTTAACCCTGAGGTCAAGTCAGCTACGCCGGCATTGAAGGAGGCATCCAAGATCGGTGTATGGAGCGCAGAAAATCCGGAGCTTCAAAATCTGCCGAACAAGGATGCCATTCTTGTGATGACTTTCGGTACTACTTTTAAGGACACCCGCGAAAAGACAATCAATGCTGTAGAAGCGGCCATTCAGAGAGCAAATCCGAACGTTCCTGTTTATGAAGCGTATACCTCACATATCATTATCGACCGTGTCAAGAAGAACGAAGGGGTTCAGAAAATGACGCCAGAGGAAGCTTTTGAAAAGCTCCGCAAGGAAGGATATACCCGCGTGGCAGTTGTTTCTCTGGATGTTATCCCTGGTATGGAATACGACTACGACTCCATTGTAACAAAGATGCAGCTTCCTCATTTCAAGAAATTGTCGCTGGCTACTCCGCTCATGTATTTCCAAGGGACCGAGGAGGAACCGGATCAGGTAGTAGACTTCATTAAGGCTCTTTCCAGTCAGTTCCCGAAGATGGGCAAAGAAGATGCGACTCTCATTATGGCGCACGGCACACCTCATCCAGGCAACGCATACTACTCAGTCATTCAGGATCGGCTGAATCGTCTTGGGATGAATAATGTGTATGTATATACCGTTGAAGGCCGCCCGAACCTTGATGACGTTATCCCGGTGCTAAAAGAAAAGGGCGTTAAGCATGTCACCCTTATGCCCATCATGATGGTTGCCGGCGATCATGCAAACAATGATATGGCCGGCGATGATCCGGATTCTCACAAGAGCATTCTTATGGCCGAAGGAATAAAGGTAGACGCTTATATCCACGGGCTCGGCGAGAATGCAAAGATCCGTGATATGTATGTACAGCGTGCAGCTGAAGCGCTGGCAGAATTGGAAAAATAGGATTTAGTAGTATAGTAAGCAATAGAAAGGGCCCTCCATGTGAATGGGGGGCCCTTTAACAAATCAATACAGGGGAAGCTCCGTTACCCTATAGTAACGTGTATAAAAGGAGAAGGTATGAGGAAAATCTATGCAGCTCTTTTGGCAGGGGTTCTTTGTCTGGGGATCGCAGGATGCGGATCGTCAGAGAATCAGCCGGCAGGAAAAGGAGCGGTTTATACGTACAAGGATCAAAGGATTGAAGTAAAAGCCGCGCCTGAACGGATAGTCATGCTAACAACACCGCTCTTGAATATGGCCTACGCAGTAGGCGGCTCATCCGTAGGAAGGCCGACCACAAACAATCCTATTCCGGAGGAAGCCAAAGGGCTTCCTGAAATCGGGCATGTCCAGAATATCAATATGGAGTCGCTGGTAGGACTTAAGCCGGATCTTGCTATCGGGGAAACCACGCAAAATAAGAAGCTGGAGTCCTTGCTACAGGCCAATAAAATTCCCTATGTTCTTATTACCTATGATGGAATTAATGACAATGTGCCGCTTATGGAGTTTATGGGACAGATATATGGGATTCCTGATAAAGCAAAGGCGGTCATTGATGACTACAACGCGAGGATGAAAAAGGTGGAAGAAGAGGCTGCAGCAAAACAACCGGTGAAGGTTGCGATTCTTCGGGCTACAGGAAAAGATGTGACCGCGGAAACCCCAAAATCCATCTGTGCATCGATGGCAGAGCTTTTAAAAATGGATAATGTAGTTACCGGCCATGATGAATTGAAGCTGGATACCAAAACGGTCAGCTACTCACTGGAGCAGTTATCCTCTGATAACCCGGATGTAATCTTCATCGTTACCATGGGAAAGGCAGAAGAAATTAACAAAAAGCTGGATCAAGAAATGAGAAGCAATCCGGCTTGGGCGTATCTGGATGCAGTCAGGAATAACCGAGTGTTTTTCCTGCCGGCAGATCTGTTTTTGCTAAACCCGGGAATCAGAACTCCTGAGGCCATGCAGCAGTTGCTGAATCTGGCATATAAGGATATGTAACAGCAATTCAATTCCGTCCTGTCAGGCTCCCCGCAAAGGAACAAGTTGCGCGGGGAGTTTTTATTTGTGCTCATATGTAAATATGAACTCTGTTTCTTTGCGGTTTATAATCCCTTCGAATTATTTACAAGCGATGGAATGGGAGGAATGGCACAGGCGCTCGCTGAATCATTGAGGCCTCATATCAAAAATGGTAAAATCAATATAAAAGAAGGCGCAGTTAGAAATTCCGGTGAAACTGAGTCAGAATTTGAAAGCAGGATATGAAATTATATTAAATCTCTATACTGTACGAAAGAATTCACGTCACGGCAGGCAATTCCTATAAAGACTGACAAAAGATATGTCGAAGGGTGAAGTTATTATTTAAGCGCAGATGATATTCCGATACACGATGTAATAAAATGGATATTTCTCGGAGAGTTAATGGTTACGAAAAGAAATAACTGGAGGCAAAAGGTATTGGTGCATCATGAGGGAATGCGTGCGGTGGTTGTGTATACAAGCGGGGAAGAAAAAGTGACAGAGTATAGCCTTGTGCACTTTAGCAATCGTGGGATACATGTGGTACCTAAAGAGGTGAAATAGGAATGGATTTAGTGAGGCAGATGGAAAAAGCGGTGGGACACACCGTTCGAAATGATAGACAGCGACGACAAGGTCTGGGAAGGCTTTGTTAGTGGATTTACTACAGACTTAGATAATGAAGAGGATGATGCGCCCGGGTATTTTTCCATGGATCTTAAAGTGAAAGAGGGGGGCAAGAACATATACTATGAAATGGCAGAAGATGAAATTAAATCTATTGAGGTGCTGGATTAAAAGCAGGAAGAATCTGCGCAAGAGAAAAGAAGTAAAATAAAAATGGCTAGCCGCTTACAGGAGTAGGAGGTTTTCATCTGAAGCAGCCTATGCACTCTGATAGGGGTGCTTTTTTATTGCCTTTTCACGGGACAGGAGCCTGACCGCAGGCGTTAAAGAACGGCGCTTTTTATTGGGGCAGGAGCCCATATTTCACGGTACACAGGAGATACGCTTTTATGACACTGGCAGAATTGTATGAAGCATTGGAAAAGCTCGAAAACGGCGCGGAAATGGTATCAACCATCAAGGCGGAAATATCCAAGCGGAAGGGATTCGGTGTGGATTGCGGCATGCTATTCATTGCAAGCCGTGAGGATGCGGGAATGGTAAAGCTGGAACAATAGAAACCGCCCTATAGCAATGAATGGCACCCGCATAGAAGCGAGAAGCTTTTTGGAACACGTAAAGCAGCATTGCCCGAAAGTAAAGGCAATGAAACCCGGCGATTTTCTGCTATATCAATTTGGGCGATGCGTTTCTCACAGGGCAGTATATGTTGGGAAACATGCAGGTAGTGAATGCCTATGTAAACCGGGGTGTTATACTATCGAAGTTGACGGATACCATGTTCAACGATGCCAAGGCCGCTCACGGCTTAGGGGTATATATCGATTCAAGGGAATTAAAAACTAGACCAGAAGGGAGCTGACACCGTGGGATTTTTCTATGGATGCGCCATCACCACAAGGGCAAATCAATTAAGTGAATTTACAGTAAACATCGCTGAATATGGCGCAACCGTCCCTGAATCTTAGGAACTCTGAGAATGGTGGGTAACGTTATTTATCATGATGACTTTACCGCTATCGAGCATAAAGAAACACGGGGTACAGGAAAGGGAGGCAGGTCAAAGACCGTTTCCATCACCTATACATACACGGCGGCAGTCATTCTGGGATTATGCGAGGGGATAATTTTGGGCAAGATTCATCGATCGGGCGAATGGGTACGAAAAAGAGAGTGTGACCTCTGAACTCACGCAGAATATAGCAGATATGGTACAATTAAAGTAATTTATAAGAGAGGTATATGGAATGAGAGGCTTTTCCACTTCATCCCACCGGCTTGGGATTGACTTGGGCTCTTCCACCATTCGCATATATGCTGATGATAAAATGCTTCTTTCTGAGGACAGCTGTGCCGTTGTATCTGATGCGGAGCATCTGGTGTTGGGCTACGGAACGGAAGCGCTTGTTCGTTATCATAGTATGCCGGAGAAGAGCCATTTAGTGTATCCTATCGTTAAGGGGATGATGACTGACTATCGGCTGACCTGTGATATGCTGCGTTTTTTTATAGAGAAATCGTTGCATGGTTCTGTCAGCCGTCCCGAGGTGATGGTCGCCATACGAAGCGATATGTCTGTGGTAACACGGCATGCGCTGGTTGATGCGCTGGTTCATGCAGGATGTCAGCGGGTATTTTTGATTTCGGCCACTGCGGCAGCCGCAGTGGGTATCGGTGCGGCTATACATCTTCCTGATGCGGTTTTATCCATGGTGGTCGGTAAGGATGTAACTGATTGCGGGCTTTTTTGCGGTGGCGGTTTCGTGTATCAGGAGGGACTTAATTTCGGCGGTGCAACGATTGATCTGAATGTGCGTGATTATGTGCGGGATATTCACGGTGTCATAATTGGAAAAAATCAGGCCGAGGTTATAAAAAAAGAGTTATCCGACCTTGGGCAAACTGGAGAAACCGATGTGGTGCCCATCTGCGGGCGTCGTCTGGCTGACGGGGTAGAAGTTGCGTTAGCCCTCAGCAGATCCGAAATTTATTCCGCCTTACAAAAGATATTGCGCCCCTCGGCACAGCTTTTAAGGAAGGTCATGCAAAGAGCGACCCCGGAGATGGCTGAAGATTTGCTTCATAATGGGATTCTTCTTTCCGGCGGCTCAGCACGGCTGCCCGGCTTTTCTGATTGGATTCATAGGGGGACCAGGCTTCCTGTTACAGTGCCGGATATGCCTGAGGAGGTGGTGGCCCGGGGCTGTTTTCTTGCGCTCGTCGATTACAAGAGGCTTCCTCTTCTCGTAGAAAGCGGAGCCAGATATTACAAAGGAGCATAAACAGTGTTCTTTTTTGGGAAACGAAAAATACTTTTTGCTATCGCCCTTTTTTTGTGTATGGCGCTATGCGGGTGGCTGTGGCGGCACCGTGAATCGGTACCGTTTGTATCGCAGCCTCTGTCTATTGCAGCGGCTCCGTTTGAATATGGCACATCCCGATTGGCTGCGTCCTTAAAAACAGGAAGCGGTGTCCTTCACGGGATTATCACAAATTGGCAGGAATTGGAGGGCTTGAAGCGGGAAAATGATGGCCTTCGCTTTGAGCAGGCCGGATACTCTGAAATTTTGTCTGAGAATATACGGCTCCGGAATCTGTTATCCTTCAAGCAGGGATATACCCAGTATTCGATGCTGGGAGCCTCTGTAATCGCAAGAGATTATGGGGGGTGGACGCAGACGATGGCCATTGATCGCGGCAGTGAAGACGGAATTTCAAAATACATGCCGGTCATCGTTCCGGCGGGGGTGGTCGGTTTTGTAAGCGAAGTGTATAAAACATCCTCAAAGGTGCAGCTGATTATCGATCCTCGGACAAACGTGGGCGGTATTGTCCAGCGGCCGTCATCTCGTCTGGTATCCATGGTTTCCGGCGTCAGCAATGTGCCGGGGCATGTTTCATTTACGAATTTGTCAAGAGAGGCGGATATCCTGAAAGGGGATATCATTGTCACATCCGGGTACGGCGGCGTGTATCCCAAAGGCCTCGTCATCGGAACGGTGGAGAGTATTATGCCTGCTGGAGATTCAGAGCTGTCGGGAAAGGCAATTATAAAGCCGTCCGCTGATTTCTCCCATATGGAAGAAGTGTTTGTTATTACGAGCGCCATTGAAAGGACACGACCGGAAACGATCAAAAACGAAGTGCCTTTTCGAGAGCCACCGATGAACCCTAACCGGAAGCAGGCAGGTGAGTGATATGCGCCGAGTTACATTTATTGCGCTTTCTTTCGTCATTTTTTTACTGGAGGCCTCATTTTTGCCTGTTTTTTGCGGTGGGGTATGGCAGGTGGATCTCTGGCTGATTCTTATCGGCGTTTCGGCACTTGTGCTTGAAAGGCGCTGCCCGATATTATTTTCAATCATAGGCGGTATCAGTCAGGATTTGATAACTGGTAATTTTTTTGGTCTTCATTTGATATCCTATCTTGCAGTGGCGCTCCTTTTAACCGCGTTTATCAAGGAAAAATATAATCGCCATTGGTACGTGAGCGTGGCAACTGTTACGATTGGGACACTGCTGTCTTCCTTGATTTCAGCTCTTGTATTATATGCGGGATATAAGGTTTTTCCTGGTTTTACTTATGCGTTGTCCATTACAGCGCCGATGATTCTTCTGAATGCAGCAGGCGCCGTCATTTTTCATAATTTACTATGGAGCATACGATATGAAGGTGAGCCCCGGTGGTAAATAAAAAAATACCGGAGATGCTGTCGGGTCTCTTACGAAGGAATGAGGAAACCCGATACATCCGTATGATCTATCTGGCATGCGGGCTTTTGTTTGTTTTGGCGGCCCGCTTGTTTTACATGCAGATTGTGGAAGGGGCCTATTATAAATCTGAAGCAGACGGCAACCGTATCCGGGAGATTCCTGTTCAGGCAGCGAGAGGGATCCTGTATGACCGGAATGGGATTATTATGGCCGGTTCCCGGAAGGCCTATTCTGTAGTCATGCCCATTGATCGCCAAAGGAGTTCTCTATCGGAGGAAGAATTAAACCGGTTATCTGCGATTTTATCCATTCCTGCAGAAACGCTGAAGAAACGTATTGAGGATCATAAAACCGCATTTGGTTCTATTTATCTGGCCAATGATGTGAGCATCGATATTGCGACGCAAATCGAGGAAAAGAAGGATGAATTTCCCGGGATAGACATTGAGGTGATGCCCCTTAGGGTCTATCCCCTCGGTGATGCAGGCGCGCAGACGCTTGGTTACGTGGGGGAGGCCGGGCCGGATGACCGGGACGCAAATGGAAACCCATATGCATCAAGTACACTGATTGGCCGGGCGGGACTCGAAAGAGATTACAATCAATATCTGGAAGGGAAAAACGGAATCCGTCTGGTAGAGGTTAACGCGTCGGGGCAGCCGGTGGGGGTTGCGGGAGGCAGAGCTGCTTTTGCAGGGCATGATATACGTCTCACGCTGGATGCCCATCTGCAGGTGGCCGCGGAGGATGCGATCAATGAGCAGATGCAAATTCTTGCCAAGGATGGCGTATATCCCACCGGCGCGACCGCGGTGGCGGTAGATCCCAATACGGGAGCCATTCTGGCTATGGTTTCCTGGCCCAGTTATGATCCGAACTGGTTTGCCCGGGGCATTACTGAGCAGGAATGGAACGGAATTATTAATAATCCCAATCATCCGTTGCAGAACCGCACCATTTCATCGATGTACCCGCCAGGGTCCACATTTAAACCGATTACCGCAGCGGCAGCGCTGGAAGCAAAGGTAGTGACTCCGGATGAACGCATTTACGACAGCGGGAAGCACTGGATCATTGACAAAAGAAATGCCGCCGGAGAGGCTTTTGGATGGATTGATTTTTACGAGGCCATGGCAAAGTCGGATAATGTGTATTTCTATGAAATGGGACGGCGTGCCGGGATAGGGCGCTTGTCAGAAATGGCAAGAGAGTTCGGTCTCGGCCAGGTGACGGGCATTGATTTGTCAGGCGAATCGGAAGGAAATGTGGCATCTGAGGAATATAAGCAAAAGGTATTCAATCAGGACTGGTATCTGGGCGAAACCTTTGACGCGGCTATCGGGCAGAGCTTTAATTTGGCAACGCCCCTTCAAATGGCTATGGTGTATGCAGCTATAGCAAACGGGGGGTTCCGGTATAAACCGTATCTTGTCAGCCGCATCGATAACATGGATGGCACACCTCTTGTTATTTATGCGCCAAAACAGATGGGAACGCTGCCCATCTCGAAAACTACGCTGCATACCGTTCAGGAGTCATTGCGGCGGGTTATGACAAAAGAGGGAACCGGCGGATTTCTATTCCATGATTATCCGATTGCCACCGCGGGAAAATCCGGTACTGCAGAGATCAGCGATGGGCTTGATAATGGATGGTTTATCGCCTATGGCCCCTTCGAGAAACCGGAAATCGTGGTAGCGGTCATGTTTGAGCATTCCGGGTATGGCTCAGATTCAGCGGCTCCGGTGGTGAAGAAAATCATGGATGCTTTTTTCAGGTATGGTGAATACCAAGGGAATGCATCACAGTCAAAGGCATGGATTAAAGCAGGAGGTGCTCCATAATGACGCGTATCCTTTCTGTGGTATCCGGCAAGGGCGGAGTGGGGAAAACGCTTTTTACCGGTGCTTTTGGAATTACTCTCGCCCGTCAGGGGTATAAAGTGCTTCTTATCGATGCGGATATGGGGCTTCGCAATCTGGATCTCATATTGGGGCTCGAAAGTGATTGCTTGTATACGATTTGCGATCTGGCGGAAGGCCGGTGTTTTTCCGAGGACGCAATTCTTCCGGTTATGGAAAATCTTGATTTTTTGGCGGCAGATCAGCGGGAAACTTGGGATGATATTCTTCCGGCAGCTATCGATACTGTTCTCGAGGATGAGGCGGATCGGTATGATTTTGTTCTGCTTGACTGTCCGGCAGGCATTGGCAAGGGGATTGCGTATGCTATGTCCGCTTCAGAACGGGCAGTGGCTATCATGGCGCCGTCCTGGGCATCAGCCCGGAGTACCGGGCGGGTGATGCAGATGATGAGACAGAGCATACCGGTGACAATGGTGCTCAATCAGTTCGTTCATAAGGATCTGGTAGGGGTTTCCTTTGAAGAGGCCATTGAAACGGTGGATGAAGACGATTTCGGAGGCGTTATTCCTTATAGTGAGGAAGCGGCCAGATTGTCCCGCCGCGGCGAATTGCCCCATTTCACGGAAGAAGGCTGCTTCGGGCAGGCTCTTACTCTTGTATATAAGCGGATTTTAAAGGAAAGGGAGTATCCCCTTAGCCGATGGCAAAGTCTGCTCAGGCTTGGAGCTCTTGAAAACGAGTCTTTTACTACAGAGAAAGAGAATACGGCAAAAAGCCGCTGGGAGAAGGTACGAATGAACTATAAGTGGCGCAGGGGGCGATGGTAAGCATGAATCTTGTCCGGTTATGGAAACGGTTGGATACGACCCTTTTTCTTACCGTGCTGGCACTGTCTGTTATCAGCCTTCTTGTCATTGGAAGTGCCACTCATGCCAACGAGCCGGGGCATCTTGGGTTTGTTGCCCGGCAGGGAGGATTTCTTCTCGTTGGCGTTGGGCTGGCTGCTTGGCTTATGCGGTATGACTACCGGGCTTTGTTACGCTTTGTCTGGCCACTATATGGTATCAACTGCGTTCTGCTTATGATTGTGCGGTTCGCCGGGACCAGTGCGCTTGGTGCGCAGCGCTGGCTCCAGATAGGACCTTTCACGCTGCAGCCGTCTGAATTTGCTAAATTGATTATGATTATCTGCCTTGCCAGATTATTGTCCCGCCATTCCGGGGGCTTTACCACGTGGAGAAGCTTACTTCCCGTATTTGCACTTATGGCGCTGCCTGCGTTTTTGATTTTTATTCAGCCGGATCTGGGAACATCCCTCGTATTTGGCGCTATCATGCTTGGCATGCTTTTTATATCCGGATTGTCCATGAAATTGGTAAAGCAGGCTTTGCTTGTGCTGCTGGTTGTATGCCCTGCCTTATGGTTTTTCGTTCTTCGGGAATATCAGAAAATGCGGATACGGGTTCTTTTTGATCCGAGCGTGGATCCCTATGGGGCAGGCTACCATGTGATTCAGTCAAAAATTTCTATTGGCAGCGGCGGATTTATGGGACAGGGACTGTTTGAGGGAACGCAGTCGCAGCTGAATTTTCTTCCTGAAAACCATACGGATTTTATTTTTTCAGTCATTGGGGAGGAGCTTGGATTTTTAGGTGCCATGTTTGTGCTGTTTCTATTTTTCCTGCTGCTGTATCGGGCCATTATCATTTCCCGTTCTGCGGAGGATTCTTTTGGAGCCCTTCTGGCATGCGGGATATTTTCCATGTGGCTCTTTCAGGTATGCATCAATGTGGGTATGACGTTGGGAATTATGCCTGTCACCGGTATTCCGCTGCCCTTTGTGAGCTATGGCGGAAGCGCGCTTTTGATGAATCTGCTTTGTGTGGGGCTGCTGATGAATATCTATCTTCGGCGGAAAAAGCTCATGTTTGATTAAAACACAGACATTCAATCTGTGAATAATGCGTATCAATCGGAGTGAATGAATGAATCGAGTGTATATAGATCCGGTGTGGCTGTCAGGCGTGCAAAAGCCTGCCCGGTACATCGGGGGAGAGTGGAACAGCATCGTGAAAGATCCGGATTCCGTTTCTATGCGGGTGGCGCTTGCCTTTCCGGATGTGTATGAAGTCGCCATGAGTCACTTGGGTCTCAAAATTATTTACAGTGTCATCAATAAAAGAAAGGATGCGCTGGCAGAACGGGTATATGCGCCTTGGCCGGATATGGAAGCATTGATGAAAGAAAAAAAGCTTCCTCTGTTTACGCTGGAGAATAAAGGCCCTGTCAGGGAATTTGATATGATAGGCTTTACGATTCCCTACGAAATGTGTTACACAAATATCCTGAATATGCTGGATCTGGCAGGCATCCCGGTAGAAGCAAGGGATCGGTGCGATAAGGATCCCCTCGTCCTGTGCGGAGGTCCCTGCGTATATAATGCGGAGCCTATGTGTGATTTTATTGATGTCTTCTTTGTGGGTGAGGCGGAAGAATCGATCAATGAATTCCTTGATGTGTATAAGGCCTGGGATGGGGAAGGACGGCCGGGCGGCAGGAAAGAGATTATCCGCCGGGCGGCAAACGTGCGGGGCTGCTATTGTCCTTCTCTTTATGAGGCTTCCTATTATGAAAATGGGCTATTCCGCTCCGTACAGCCTATTGACGAGCACGCGGCATTCCCCGTGAAAAAAAGGGTCATTCAGGATGTAGATCACGTCACTATTGATGATCATCCTATTCTTCCTCATATTGAAATCGTGCACGATCGGGCCGTGCTGGAGATGTTTCGCGGCTGCTCGAGAGGCTGCCGGTTTTGCCAGGCCGGGATGATTTACCGGCCGGTACGGGAAAAAACGGAAGAAAATCTGCAAAATATTGCGAAAATGCTAATTCAAAATACCGGGTACAATGAAATTTCCCTCATGTCCCTGTCTTCGGCGGACTATTCCAGGCTGCCGGAGCTGGTGGATCACTTGATTGATACCTTTCGGGATGAACGGGTCAGCGTGAGTCTGCCGTCCCTTAGGGTGGACAGCTTTTCTGTCGATATAGCAAAAAAGGTTCAGCAGGTACGAAAAAGCGGGCTTACCCTGGCGCCGGAAGCCGGTACCCAGCGTCTCCGGGACGTGATCAATAAAGGAGTAACCGAAGAGGATGTAATGGCGGCCTGCGGCAACGCATTCCGAAATGGCTGGAACAAGGTCAAGCTCTATTTCATGATGGGACTTCCCACGGAAACCGACGAGGATCTGAAGGGGATCGCCGACCTTGCTAAAAGGATAAATGCGCTGTATAAGGACATTCGCGGAAAATATGGATGCCGCATTACCGTAAGCGTTTCCAGCTTTGTTCCGAAGCCGTTTACACCCTTTCAGTGGATGGCGCAGCAGCCGGTAGAGGAAATTGAACGGCGGCAGCAGTATTTGAAGGAATGCTTCAAGGGAAGCCGTATCCGCTATGTGTACCATGACGCAAGAACCGGTTTTCTGGAGGCGGCGCTGGCCAGAGGGGATCGCCGGCTGGGCGCTGTGATAAAACGGGCTTGGGAGATGGGCGCCGAGTATGACAGCTGGACGGAATTTTTTGATTTCGATCGGTGGATGCTTGCCTTCCACGAATGCGGTATCTCGCCGGAGCTGTATACATCGAGGGAACGGGATCTCTACGAGAATGAGCCCTGGGATCATATAGATTGCGGTGTGACGAAGGATTATCTGCGGAGGGAATGGAGATTGGCCAAGCGAGGCGTGCTGACGGAGGATTGTCGCCATTATCCCTGCAACGGCTGTGCCGTATGTCCTGCGCTGGACGCCTGTGTTATCGATCAGAAAGAGGGGACTGCCCATGAAAAGGCTGTTTTTGTCTATCACGAAAGGTGAAGAGCTCCGCTTTCTGGGTCATCTTGATTTTTTACGCACCCTTGAACGGGCACTGATCCGGGCGAAAATACCGGTGGCCTACTCGGAAGGGTTTAATCCTCATATGCGGATTTCTTTTGATGCGGCGCTTTCGGTGGGAGTTGCGGCAGATCCGTTATACGTGGATTTGAGGCTGGAAAAGGATATGAATACAGAGTTGCTTGAAGAAGCTCTTGCGAAACAGCTGCCGTCGGGAATACGTATCCGCGCCATCATGGAAGTGCCGCAGGGTATGAAAAAAATAACCGCCCTTTTCAATGAGGATGCCTATGCTATGGAAGGGCCGGTGGAGGCTGGCGCAGACCTTGGGAAAGCTGCCGAAGGAATTGCTCGGTTCAATGAAAGCGAATCCTTTTTATATGCCCGGGTTACGCCTAAAAAAACGAGAGTCCTGGACGTGAGACCTATGGTGATAGAGCCGATGAAGCTTGTCATAAAAAAGGGCAGAGCGTATTTGTCATTTTCGCTCATCCGCTCAAGCATGGGAACGGTGCAACCCAAGGATATATGGAAGCTGCTTTCCGATTCCTTTGATTGTCCCTGGCAGGCAGGCGAATTTATCTGCTCCCGTACAGGCGCTTGGTATAATGACGGAAATCAGCGGTTTACGCCAAAAGAGATGATCGAACGGGAGATAACCCATGACTGAGGTATTGCTTTCATCCCGCCCCGGAGAAACGGTGATGGCAGCGAAAACAGACGGGATTCTGACCGATTTCAAATGGGAACGGGAGGAAGAGATCAGTCTGGTGGGGCAGATTTACCGAGGCATCGTCAAACGGTCGGTTGCCGCCATGGACGCCTTCTTTGTGGATATCGGCAAAGAGAAAAACGGATTTCTGCGCAAAAAGGATGCGCCTGAGGGACAGACGCTGACCGAAGGGAGCCCGGTTATCGTTCGAGTCGAGAAGGACGGGACCGGGACGAAGGGACCGCTCGTCTCGGGCCATATCAGTATTCCCGGCCGTTATGCGGTGCTTCTTGCGGGCAGCTCCTATATCGGGGTATCCCGAAAAATTGAAGATGAGCATAAGCGCTTACGTCTAAAGCAGCTGGGGCGTTCCATTTGTCCTGACGGATATGGCATGATTATCCGCACGGCGGCGGGGAATACCGATGAAAGGACGCTCACCTATGATTTTGAGAATCTGGCTCGCCTAGGGGAAATTATAAAAAAACGGTTCCATCGCGGGAAAAGGCCGGAGCTTTTGTACCGTGAAAGTGATCTGGCAGTCAGGGCTTTTCGGGATTATATCAAGCTGCCCGGCGATCGAATTATTACAGACGACAAAAAAATTTGGAAAATCCTGAAGAATTCTATTTCTGCGGATGCCAATCTTCCGGAGGATACGCTTATTTTTTACGAAGGAAAGCGGCCTTTATTTTCCGCCTATGGACTGGATCAACAAATCGAGGCTCTTTTTCAGCGGCAGGTCACTCTCCCGTCAGGGGGAACCATCGTCATCGATCCCACAGAGGCGCTGACAGCGATCGATGTCAATTCCGGAACCTTTCAGGGACAGGGAATGCCCCATGAGGATCTGGCTTACGTAACGAATCGGGAAGCGGCGGCAGAGATCGCGAGACAAATCAGGCTGCGTTCCATCGGTGGGATGATTCTCATTGATTTTATCGATATGAAGAATGACTCCCGAAGGAATGCGGTGGTAAGGGCTCTCAGGGAAGCGGTCGCATCAGACTATGTAAAAACCGTTGTGCTCGGAATGACAAGGCTGGGGCTTGTAGAGATGACAAGGACCCGCATGGGGAAATCTCTTACTGAGGCCTATTTTGACACCTGTCCTGTCTGCGGCGGGCGGGGGCGAATTCTTTCCGCGAAGGCCGCAGCGCATCGGATTATGGAAGCCATTCGAGAAAAAGAACCGTTGCGGGAGCCGCTCATCGTTTCCTGTCATCAGGAGGTAAAACCAATCCTTGATCGATGGCTGGAGGAAACGGGAAAACAGGGCATGCTTCGGACAGAAATATGTGATACGCCGTATCGGGAAACCTATTCACTGCTTTTGGACAGGGAGGGGTAAACAGTTTTTAGAATTTTTATATCAGGAGGGCTTATGCTTACAGAAATTCGTTCCTATGAGGATCTGGATCGGGAGATTACAGAAAAGAAGGGGTATGTTCTGGTTGATTTATATGCCGGCTGGTGCCGTCCCTGCAAGGTTATGGCACCCTTTGTGGAGTATGCGTCAGAGTTACTTTCGGAGGTTTCTTTCTGCCGCATCAATATTGATGAGCAGGAGGAGATGGCAGAATCTTTTCATATTCCCGGAGTTCCCTGCTACGTGCTGTTTCATGACGGCGAGGAAAAGGGGAGGATCATCGGTTACCACAGCAAGGATAAATTTCTGGCAGAAATCAAAGGGCTTCTTGCCAAATAGGAACATTTTGTCTTGCATTACCGGTTTCCTTTTGATATAATATCGGGGAATTATCTTTAATGAAGTGAGGTGCGACAATTGAAGAAGGGAATTCATCCGGAGTATCATCCTGTAGTATTCCGCGATATCGGTGCGGATTATTCTTTCCTGACCCGTTCTACGGCGACATCCAGCCAGACCGTGAAATGGGAGGATGGTAACGAATATCCGCTGATCAATGTAGATATCAGCAGCAAATCCCATCCGTTTTTTACCGGACAGCAGCGTTTTGGAAAGGCTCGCGGCCGTATTGAAAAATTCAACAGACGGTACGGGAAAACGACAGACTAATAAAAGGCAGGGGAATGCCCCTGTTTTTTATTTGGAAAAACAGGCCTGGGCGTGTGATATAATAAACCAGCGGTCATGTATGATGAGTCCGCCCGATTTGGTGCGCCATAAGGGCGCCGGGGAAACGCTTGCCTTGAGGATGATATTTTATGAAAACAGATAAATTAGACAGTATGGAAGCCCGGTATGTGAGTCTGGAGGATCAGCTCAGTGATCCTTCAGTGATTGCCGACCATCAGCGCTGGCGCACACTTTCTGTGGAGCATGCCGAGCTGGGGGAGATTGTATCCCTGTATCGATCCTATAAATCGGCAGAGCAGCAGGAAAAAGAGGCGAGAGATGTATTGGCAGACAAGCAGCAGATGGAGCTTCATGATCTGGCAAAGGAGGAGCTCAGGGAGGCTGTCTCCGAAAAGAAAAGACTGGAGCAATCCATTCATCACCTGCTTATGCCGAAGGATCCAAATGACAGCCGAAACGTCATTCTTGAAATCCGTGCCGGCACCGGCGGTGAGGAGGCGGCTCTTTTTGCGGCAGACCTGCTTCGCATGTATTTGAAATTTGCGGAACGGAAGGGCTGGCATGCGGAGATTGCTAACGCCAATGAGACCGATTTGGGCGGCTTCAAGGAAGTTACCTGCACAATTGACGGAAAAAATGCGTATTCTCTTTTGAAATTTGAATCCGGTGTGCACCGGGTGCAGCGGATTCCCGCTACAGAAAGTCAGGGACGGGTTCACACCTCGGCGGTGACCGTGGCGGTTCTTCCCGAGGCGGCCGATGTGGATGTGGAGGTCAATAAGGAGGATCTCCGTGTTGATGTGTATCGCGCCTCCGGCGCAGGCGGGCAGCATATCAATAAAACATCCTCGGCTATCCGTATCACTCATTTGCCGACCGGTATCGTTGTGACCTGTCAAAATGAGCGGAGTCAGCGGCAGAACAGGGAAAAGGCTATGCAGATTTTAAAATCCCGTCTCTATGATAAGGCGCTCCGTGAATCCAGAAGCAGGGAGGCGGCAGACCGCAAGAGCCAGGTCGGCTCCGGGGATCGGTCGGAACGGATCCGCACCTATAATTTTCCCCAGGGCCGCGTGACGGATCACCGCATGAATATGAGCCTGTATCAGCTGGATGATTTCCTGTCCGGCAATATGGATCCCATTCTGGATCGATTGATCGAGGAGGATACCGCGAGAAAAATGAAGAAAGCTGAGTCCCATGGCTGATACTGTATGGACCGTCGGGGCGCTTTTGTCGTGGACCTCTACGTATTTTGAAGCCCATGGCATCGAAAGTCCCAGACTAGACGCAGAGCTTCTTCTTTCCCATGTATTAAAAAAGCCCAGAATTGCGTTGTATACGGATTTTGATCAGATTGTTTCCTTGCAGGAACGAGCACAGTACAGGGAGTGGATACAAAAACGGGTATCCGGCCGCTCCGTAGCGGCAATTACTGGGAAAAAAGAGTTTATGGGGCTTACGTTTTACGTCAACGAGCATGTGCTGATTCCCCGTCCCGACTCAGAAACATGGATAGAAAAGGTTATTCAGTATCATAGAAATGACGGCGCGCTTCACATCGCTGATTTAGGAACCGGAAGCGGCGCTCTTCTCATCAGCTTTCTTTACTACAATAAAAAAGCAAACGGCATCGGCATTGATATTTCTGAAAAAGCACTGGAAACGGCGAGACAAAATGGGGAGACTCTTGGTATATCAGCCCGCGCTGAATGGAGACTGGGGGATTATACAGACGCGCTGGGAGAGGGTGAGGTATTTGACGGGATACTTACGAATCCCCCGTATATCCCGTCGGCAGACATGGAAGGGTTGCCCAAAGAGGTCAAAGCGGAGCCGCCCATGGCACTTGACGGTGGAGACGATGGGCTTTCCTTTTATAAACGGCTGGCTCTGGCCGCGCCAAAAGCTATACGAAGCGGAGGATTTATAGCGGCTGAGGTGGGGGACGGTCAGGCAGGTAGCGTAAAAAATATGCTTATGGAAACGGACGCCTTTGAGAAATTTGAAATTATACAGGACTATGGCGGCATCGAGCGTGCTGTCTATGCAAAAAGGAAGTAAATCATGATCACAAAACGGATCGACGCAGGGGCCGCGTCATTTGCCGAGGAAATACCTTGGCTTGCCAGTGTTATCCGCTCAGGGGGGCTCGTTGCATTTCCAACAGAAACCGTATACGGTCTTGGCGGGAATGCGCTGGATCGGGAAGCGGCCAGACGGATATATGCGGCGAAAGGGCGTCCGTCGGACAATCCGCTGATCGTTCATGTGGCATCTATGGAAGACGTACCCCTTTATGTAAAAACGATCGCGCCGGTGCAGAAAAAGCTCATGGAACAATTCTGGCCGGGACCGTTGACCATTATTTTTGATAAGAAAGAAATCATACCCGACGAAACCTCCGGCGGTCTTCCAACGGTGGCCATGCGTTGTCCCGCCAATGAAGCCACGCGGCAGATTATCAGGGTAGCCGGAGTTCCCCTGGCCGGGCCGAGCGCAAATATTTCCGGCCGTCCCAGTCCCACAACGGCTTCGGCGGTCTTATCCGATCTGGATGGGAAGATACAAGCCGTCATTGATGACGGGACCTGTGATGTGGGGCTGGAATCCACGATTGTGGCCATCGAAGACGGAACCATCGTGATTTACCGCCCTGGCGGGGTGACGGAGGAGATGCTTTCCGCTATCGGGCCGGTACGAATTGATCGGGCTATTCTCGGGGCAGGGGACAGGCCAAAAGCGCCGGGCATGAAATACCGGCACTATGCGCCGAAAGCGCCGCTTGCCATATTTACCGGAAATATAGAAAAGGTAGAGAAAGCGATACTGGAAGAAGCGAAAAAAGAAGGCCGGATTGGTTTTTTTGTAAGCACTGAAACCGCGGAAAAGCTTCCCGCAAGGCATCCTGTGTTTATCTGGGGGCGGCGGGACAATCAGCGCGAATTTGCACATAACCTGTTTTCCGGGCTTCATTATTTCGACAGCCTCCCTGTGGAGCGCATTGTCGGCGAGGGAACTAATACGACAGGTCTTGGCCTTGCCATCATGAACCGACTGGAAAAGGCATCGGGGCACCATATTGTCGTAAAAGATGCGTGAGCGGAAGGGAATCGGCTTTGGCAGGCCGGTTTCTTTTCTTTTGCCTCTAAGATGTTGTATACTGAATATGAACTCTAAAATAATTGTATTCTCTATCCATCAGCATATTCTTGCGACAAGGAGGATATATGAAGGTCGCTATTGCCAGTGATCACGGCGGATATACATTGAAAGAATTATTAAAGACTCACCTTACAGAAAACCATGTGGAGGTCATTGATTGCGGAACTGACTCGACAGAATCCTGCGATTACCCTGATTTTGCAGAAAAAGCGTGCCAGCTTGTTCTGGACGGAAAAGCAAAATACGGGATCCTTGTATGCGGTACAGGCATCGGAATGAGCATGGCTGCCAATAAGATCAGGGGTATCCGCGCCGCTCTCTGCGGCGATGTATTTTCCGCTCACTTCGCAAGGGCTCACAATGACGCGAATGTGATTGCCTTAGGCGCCCGTGTTATAGGGACAGGACTGGCCGAGCGCATCCTCGATGAATTCCTTGCATCGCCATTTGAAGGCGGTCGTCATGAAAGGCGGGTAGGGAAGATTATGGAATTGGAGGCGTTTTTGAAATGACGGAGAGCTATGGGGAAGAAGCGGCAGACGCATTAAACGAGTTATGTGATAAATCAGACTTCAGAAAAGGAAGCCTGCTTGTCATCGGCGGATCTTCCAGTGAGATACGGGGCGGACATATCGGGAAAGACAGCTCTGCCGAAATCGGGGAAGCCGTTGTGTCGGCGCTGCGAAAGACCGCAGAGGAGAGAGGCGTTTATCTGGCCTTTCAGTGCTGTGAACATCTGAACCGTTCTCTTATCATGGAACGGGAGCTTGCTGAAAAAGCGGGGTATCGGGAGGTTGCCGTTGTGCCCTGGCTGCATGCGGGCGGCGCATTTTCCACCGCCGCATTTTATCAAATGAAGGACCCGGTGGCTGTGGAGGAAATACAGGCGGACGGCGGGCTTGATATCGGCGTTACCTTGATTGGCATGCATTTGAAGCATGTGGCTGTGCCGGTTCGCCTTGCCGCGAATCATGTGGGAAAAGCCCTTGTGGTTGGCGCGCGGACAAGACCACCTCTTGTCGGCGGAGAGCGGGCCCATTACGTGAGAGAAAAATAAATTTTCCAGCAGGAGGGACAGAATGAGACATTTAAGGGATGACAAGGAAGTATTTCAGGCTATTTCGGACGAACTGGACCGCCAGAGAAACAAGCTGGAGCTTATCGCCTCAGAAAATATTGTCAGCTACGCTGTCATGGAAGCGCAGGGTTCTGTTCTGACAAATAAATATGCCGAGGGCTATCCTGGAAAACGGTATTACGGTGGATGTGAGTATGTGGATAAGGTGGAGCAGCTTGCTATCGACCGGGCTAAGGAATTATTCGGGGCGGATCACGTCAATGTGCAGCCTCATTCCGGATCGCAGGCAAACTTTGCTGTTTACTATGCGCTGTTAAAGCCCGGAGATACCATTATGGGGATGAATCTCAATGACGGTGGGCATCTCACTCACGGAAGCCCTGTTAATATTTCCGGCAATTATTTTCACGTCGTGCCTTATGGAGTCAGGAAGGAAGACGAGCTTCTTGATTATGACGCTCTTGAAAAAAACGCTCTTTCGATTCGGCCAAAGCTGATCATTGGCGGCACCTCTGCATATTCAAGAATTATCGATTTTGAGCGGATGGCGCATATAGCGAAAAAAGCGGGCACCTTCCTTATGATTGATATGGCTCATTTTGCCGGTCTCGTCGCCGGCGGGGAATACCCGAGCCCGATCCCCTTTGCCGATATAGTTACCACCACGACCCACAAGACGCTCCGCGGGCCTAGAGGCGGAATCATCCTGTGCAAGGAAGAATTTGCAAAGGCCATTGACAAGGCGGTATTCCCGGGCATGCAGGGCGGTCCTCTTGAGCATGTAATTGCGGCGAAGGCAGTCGCTTTCGGCGAAGATTTGTCCGATGATTTCAAGCTATACGCCCGGCAGATAAAGAAAAACGAAAAGGCTCTGTCCGATCAGCTGCAGGCTAATGGGATCCGGGTCATTTCAGGCGGCACGGATACGCACGTACTTTTAGCAGATATGAAAGGCATCGGGATTAACGGAAAAATTGCGCAGACCGCCTTGGATGAAGTGGGAATTACTGCCAACAGAAATACGATTCCTTTTGAAACGCTGAGCCCCTTTGTAACCTCAGGTCTTCGTCTCGGATCGCCGGCACTGACCACGAGAGGTCTTAGGGAAGCGGATTTCATGGAAATTGCTGATATTATAACCGAGGTATGCAAAGCGCCGGAGGACGCAGGAGTCAAATCGGACGCATCCCGAAGAGTGGCGGCGCTTTGTAAGAAATATCCGATTTATGAGGAGCTTTAAAAAGAAATGCTGCAGGAAGAGAGACAGGACAAAGCGGTCTCTCTTCTTTTTTATTACTCTTGTTGTGATATAATGGGAAACTGATGAGAATAGGGAAGAAAAGAAACCGTTAATATTTCCCTTTAGGAGTTGCAGACAATCATAAAACAGGAGGTTTTGACAATTATTGTGAACAGAAAATATATGATTGCCGTTGTTATCGGTGTTTTGGCAATTTTTGCGGCCGGATACTACTGGTATGAAGGCAATCACCAGGCGCAGAAGGATACGTATACGCTGGGAATGGTTGGAAGAGAGACAGTCAGCGCGACTGTGTCGGCCACAGGCACAATTGAACCCGTGGAGAGTGTTGGTTTGTCTGCTACGGCATCGGGAACCCTGGAGAATGTGTATGTGAAGCAGAATGAAACGGTTCACAAGGGCCAGGTGCTGGCCCGAATTGAATCCAAAGCACTGACATCGACTCAGAAGCAGGCGCAGAATACACTGGAGAACAAGAAGTCCTATTATGAAAGGCTGCTGTCTCTTTACAATCAGGGAGCCATATCGTATCAGGAAATGGATAATGCCCGGATGGACTATCTGAATGCTCAGGCCGCATTTGATAAGGCGAAAGCAGATGTAAATGATACAGTGATCATATCGCCTATGGACGGGACGGTTATCGGCGAGCCGATGAAGGAAGGGGAAACGGTCTCTCAGGGACTTTCCAGTCAGATGGTTATCATGACTGTGGCCGACCTCAGCTCCATGCAGATCAAGCTTCTCGTGGACGAAACGGATATCGGCGAGGTAGCGATCGGGCAGAGCGTGGAATTTACGGTTGACGCCTATCCGGACAAAACCTTTCACGGTATAGTGGACAATATTTCAAAGAAATCATATTCTTCCTCCTCTGCCTCACTTTCGTCATCGGTGGTTTATTATACCGTCTATGTGGCGATTAATCCGGACGAGCTGGAGGGACTGTATCCGTCCATGACGGCCAGAGCGGAAATCCGTGGACGATCCAGTGAAAATGCTCTTGTGGTGCCTGTTACAGCGCTTCGCAGCGATACAAAAGGATCGTATGTGTATGTTGAGAAAAACGGCGATCTGGAAAAATCTTACGTCCAGACAGGAATTACTACGGATAAATCTGTTGAAATTAAATCTGGGCTGTCTGAGGGAGACTCTATCGTGATCAGCGGCACCGTTTCACAAGAGACTACTGGGAAGGCGGTCACAAAGAATCAACGCGGGGGACATCCGCTTTGATCATGAAAACAGGCGAAAACCGGGCCGGGACAACGGTCATTCAGCTGCAGGACATCGGAAAGAGTTATTTTCTTGAAAACCACACAGAGGTTCCTGTACTGACACAAATCGATCTGATTATTGAAAGGGGAGAATTTGTATCTGTTATGGGGCCCTCCGGTGCGGGGAAATCCACACTGATGAATATCCTTGGCTGCTTGGATCGGCCGACAAAAGGGTCATATCTTTTGGACGGCGAGGAAGTAGCTTCGCTAAACGATAATCAACTGGCCTATACGAGGAATAAAAAAATAGGATTTGTATTTCAGAGCTTCAATCTATTGCCCCGTCTTTCCGCGCTGGACAATGTCATTCTTCCCATGATTTATGGAAATGTATACAAGAGCGAGAGAAAAGAGCGGGCAGCCAGAATGCTTGCTGCCGTGGGTCTCGGAGATCGGAGGGATCATATGCCGGCAGAAATGTCCGGCGGACAGCGGCAGCGGGTGGCTATTGCCAGAGCATTAGTCAATGACCCGGCTATTATCATGGCTGATGAACCGACAGGCAATTTGGACAGCAAATCCACCAAAGAAGTGATGGAGATATTTTCCAATCTGCATAAGGCGGGGAAAACAGTTATTCTTGTTACTCATGAGCTCAGCGTAGCAGAATATGCAAACCGCCATGTGATTCTTTCGGACGGGCATATCAGCAAGGATATCCGGGGGACCCTAGGATGACGAATATTTATCTTGAAAGCGTCATTATGGCTTTCAGCTCCATCGTAGCAAATAAGATGCGATCTCTTTTGACGATGCTGGGAATTATTATCGGCGTAGCTGCAGTTATCACTCTTATGTCTATCGGATATGGCGTGCAGGTTTCCATTGAAAGCGATATTTCAAGCCTTGGCTCCAACACGATCACGATTATTCCTGGGACCGGGAGGAAGCCGGGAGTTCGCCCGGCAGCGGGATCTATGCAGAGCCTGACATATAAGGACTATGAGGCGATTAGAAATCTGCCCAATGTGTCCGCTGCCGCGCCCCTTGTTCATAATAGCTATGTTGCGGTCAACGGGAATAAAAACTGGACTACCAGCGTATATGGGGTAACCGCCGAATATGCGAAAATTTCCGATCTGTCCGTTTCAGAAGGGCGCTTCTGGACGGAACAGGAATTCAAGACCAGGGAACGCGTGGCAGTGATTGGGAAAACGGTGGCTTCCGGTCTTTTCGGTGACGAATCCCCAGTAGGGCAGAAAATCCGTGTCGATGGAAATCCCTTTGCGGTGATTGGTGTTTTATCCGAAAAAGGGTATACATTTATGGATCAGGATGATCGCGTGTTATGTCCTTTCACTACGGTGCAGGAACGGATGATGCACATTACTCACGTAAATAATATCGTGCTGACAACAGACGATTCAAATAACCTGAGCCAGATTGAAACGGACGTGACCAATCTTCTTCGCACCCGCCATAGAATTGCTACAGGCGGAGATGATGATTTCAGTATTCAGAACTCGCAGGATATTTTGGAAACCATGGAATCCACCATGCAGACGCTTACTCTGTTTTTGGGGGCAATAGCCGCGATTTCTCTTCTTGTGGGCGGCATAGGCATTATGAACATCATGCTCGTTTCTGTGACGGAACGGACAAAAGAAATTGGCATTAGAAAGGCTCTTGGCGCGACGTATCATATGATAGTGGTGCAGTTTTTGATCGAATCAGTGACTGTCAGCGTAGCAGGCGGTTTGATAGGTGTTATTACGGGGATCATTATCGCGAAAGCCATTCCGCTGCTTGTAGATGTGCAGACTGTTATCGCTGTGACCCCCATCGCAGGATCATTCCTGTTTTCTGTGATTATCGGTCTCGTATTTGGTTTGTACCCTGCGCAGAAGGCGGCTAAATTAAACCCGATCGATGCGCTTCATTATGAGTAGGACAATCGCCACTAAAGAGAGACGGGGCATGGTTTATCTTGCGGCCCGGTCTGTCTCTGTTGCCATCGATAATAAAAAAGCCAAAACCGATTATAAACAGTCGGTTTTGGCTTTTTTGCATGCAAACACAGGAACACCTATCCCAATGTCTTCGTAATCCCAGCGTGATGAATCAGGCGCTGCGCACTGGCTTCGTTGTGAAAAATATCACGTAAAGCTGCTCAATCTTGTCGTCAAGTCACGTGATGATGCTGACAAGCAGAGGGTATGATGTTCCTGCGTTATGGTTGTCTTGCTGTTTTTTCTTGCTGACCCGCGGGGAGAGGAAAATCCGAATTCAGCCCGCCT
>JAXFOE010000013.1:0-22673 GCA_034180505.1 Dialister sp. | reverse complement strand
GTTGTGAAAAATATCACGTAAAGCTGCTCAATCTTGTCGTCAAGTCACGTGATGATGCTGACAAGCAGAGGGTATGGTGCTCCTGCGTTATGTTTGTCTTGCTGTTTTTTCTTGCTGACCCGCGGGGAGAGGAAAATCCGAATTCAGCCTGCCTGAGGGATTTTCTTTGCGCCGGCGCCGTATCATGACGCGAAAGAAGCCGCTTCAGGTTTTTGCTTCCGGAGGATTTTTACCTCTCAATAATAAAGTCGTCAGATGAGTGAAAAATCACAACCCCCCTCAAAAAATATTTTTCAAAAACGGGCACAAAAAAAGCAGCGAACCATGGCCCGCTGCCTTGTATCATTTTTTGTGAGCTGCTACAAATTCGCCCATCCGCTTCATGGCCTCCGCTAAATTTTCGCGGCTCGCCGCATAGGAAATGCGGATATGATTTTTTCCTTGCTTGCCGAAGCAGGTACCGGGCACCACGGCCACCTTTTTTTCATTGAGCAGCCGGTCGCAGAAGGTTTCGTCGTCCATGCCGCAGCTGCTGATGTCCGGGAATATGTAGAAGGCGCCCTTCGGCCTGCACACAGGAAGGCCCATATCCTTCAGCGCGCCGTATACCAGCTCCCGCCGCTTCTTGTATTCATCAAACATGGCTTGCACATCATCGTCGCAGGAGCGGAGCGCCTCGATAGCGCCGTACTGGCTCGTTACAGAGGCACATAGGATTTCATACTGATGCACCTTGTAAATCTGTTCCATCGCTTCCTCCGGCCCGAGAATGTAGCCGATGCGAAGACCGGTCATAGCGTAGGACTTGGAAAAGCCGTTCATCACTAGGGTCCGCTCCTTCATGCCCGGAAGAGACGCAAAGCAGGTATGCTGACCGTCATAGGTCAGATCGCAATAAATTTCATCAGAGAGCACGATCAGATCATGGGCATTCGCAAAAGCCGCGATAGCTGCCATTTCTTCTTTTTCCATGACGGTGCCGGTAGGATTATTCGGGTATCCCACAAGGAGTGCCTTTGTCCTCGAGGTGATCTTCTTTTCCAGCTCGCTTACAGTCAGACGGAAATCGTTATCCCCATAGGTGGGTACCAGTACCGGCACGCCGCCGGCAAGGCTGACGCAGGCCGGGTAGGCCAGATACGCCGGATCCGGTATGAGCACCTCGTCACCCGGATTAAGAATGGCCTGCATGATCACCGTAATCGCTTCCGATACGCCGACAGTCACTATGATTTCATTCTCTGACTTGTAATTCAGCCCATACCGGCGCTGAAACAGCTTGGCAATCTCCTGCCGCAGCGCGGGCAGTCCCCAATTGGAAGTGTAAGACGTTTCCTTCCGCTGAAGACTTTTGACAGATGCCTGTATCACCTTATCCGGCGCTGAAAAATCCGGCTCGCCCACGCCAAGAGAAATCACCCCCTCCATGGTGCTGGCCAGATCAAAAAATTTTCTGATCCCCGAAAAGGGCACGCCCTTTACATGGGACGCAATTTTTGAATCCCAATCCATAGCTTCACCTGTTATCCTCTCTATAATCTACTCCTCGGAAGAGGCTACCCTCTCGCCCAAGTTCTCGCACCGCTTCAGCGATTCCTCATCAGGATAGCCGTAGGCCAGAAGCGGCGGCGCGGGAAAACGGGCACCTGCAAATTGGAGATCATTTTTCCATGCATTCAGCCAAGCACCTCGGCTCCAGCCGCAGGAGCCGAAAATGCCCATGATTTTCCCCTTCAAATAGGGCTTCAGCTTTTCGCAGAACGGCCTCATCTGCTCCTCCTCGATGACCTCTACGCCCCAAGCGGAGCAGCCCAGAAGAATGCGGTGACAGGTATTTCCAATTTCTGCCGGATCCACATCGGCCACCGGTGCGAGAATCACCTCTTTGCCGGTTTTTTTGGCGCCTACGGCCACTGCCTCTGCCATAGCCTCTGTATTTCCGGTGGCAGAAAAAAATATGACCCCTACCTTATCAGCCATCGCTGCCTCCTTATGAAAAAAGAGCGTCCTTAAAGGAACGCTCTCATCCTGTGATTATGCGTTTGCCAGCACTTCGCCAAGCTTGCGGCAGAGATCCAGCGCTTCATCATCGGGATAGCTGTATGCTTTCACCGGGTCTGCTGCGAGCTCAATGCCGGCTTCGTCCAGTCTCTGCTTCCAAGTTTCGATCCAATCGCCCTGATTCCAAGCGTAGGAGCCGAAAATAACGACGGCTTTGCCCTTCAGCTTGGGCAGCAGTTCCTCAAAGAACGGTTCAAATTCATATTCCTCCAGTTCTTCATTTCCCATGGCAGGGCAGCCCAGAGCAATATGATCAAAGGCTGCAGTATCGTCCGCATTGGTATCGCTTACAAAGCTTAAGGTAGTCTCCGCGCCGGCGGTCTTTGCGCCTTCCTCCACGGCCTGCGCCATGGCTTCCGTATTGCCGGAACCGCTCCAGTATACAATCGCTATGTTTGCCATTGTGTTTCCTCCTGTCGGCAGGCTTTGCCTGCATACATTCCCAAACCACTCATGACGGGCCGGGTAATTTATAATTTTGCTTTTTTTATCTTACTTGCAATCCCCCGGCTTGTCAATGTAAAACAAATCCCGCGGTTTTTCCCTTCATTTACTTGGGAAGCTTTCTCCTCGCGAACATATCCGATATGTCTGCGGTCAGTTCCTTTTGCTCTCCGTCGGAATTGATGATGCCGCAATACACGAAATATCCGTCCGTCTGAAGGGCCATCAAATAACTTTCCTTGTACAGAATATCCCGCTCCCGCCGCACCATAAGGAAGGATCCCTCCCAGCGGGGGGACTTCTTGTCGTTAATTTTTACCAGCGGCGACGGGCCGGTATACACGGCCCTCTGCCGGATCAAGGCTTGATTGATATATGCTGCCGCCGCGTCCAGCTGTTCCTCTGCGGAGCGAGTCGTATACTGCCGAAGGCCTACGTTGGAAAACCATGGTATGCCCAGCGTCTGGCTGACTGCCCAGCCATAGGAGAAATGGGGCCCCCTGGCATAGGTCATGGTGTAATAGGTCCCGCCGGTAGCGCCGGTTTTTGCAAAAAAGGCGCGGCTCCCCTTCGGAAAAGCAAGGGATGCCTGATCTCCCTTTTCAAAAACCACATAAGCAGGCAAATTCATAGTCCCGATATGGGGCAATTCAAGGCTGTCCTTCGCCAGCGCCGGGCAAGCTGCCAGAAATGACAGTGCGCCTGCCGCGATGGTCATTGCGATGTTACGTTTCATGTCACGTCCTCTGCTGCTGCCTTTTCTGCAGCTTCGCCCAGCTATCCCGGAGTCCCACGATGCGGTTCACCACCAGATGATCCGCCGTGGAATCGGTGTCGATGATAAAATACCCCTTCCGCAGGAACTGGAACCGGTCCCCGATTTGATATTCTGCGATGGCCGCCTCCGCAAAGCTTTGGCAGGTGGTGAGGGAATTTTGATTGACCTTTTCCACAAAATCCCGGCCGTCGTCAGTATCCTCCGGCGCAAAGAGATAATCATAGAGCCTGGCTTCCACAGGAACCGCGGTGCGGGCATCCACCCAGTGTAGGGTCCCCTTCACCTTGCGGTCTGCCCCGGGGGTGCCGCTTCTTGTGTCGAAATCCACGGTGCAATGAATTTCCTTAATGGAGCCGTCTTCATTTTTGATGGCCTCATCGCAGCGGACAATGTAGGCTCCCTTGAGGCGGACCTCCTTGCCCGGAGTCATACGGAAAAACTTCTTTGCCGGCACCTCCATGAAATCGTCCCGGTCGATGTAAAGCTCCCGGCTGAAGGCAACCTTCCGCATGCCCATAGAGGGCGCCTCGGGATTATTTTCCATATCCATGTATTCGACCTTGTCCTCCGGATAGTTGGTCAAAACCACCTTAATCGGGTCCACGGCCACCATGATCCGGGGTGCCTTCGCCTTCAGATCCTCCCGGATACAGTATTCCAAAAGGGCAATATCTACGACGCTGTCCGCTTTGGCTACGCCGATACGGTCGCAGAAATCCCGCAGCGACTCCGGCGTATATCCTCTCCGGCGGATCCCTGACACGGTAGGCATACGGGGATCGTCCCAGCCAGACACCACATGAGCCTCCACCAGACGTCGGAGCTTCCGCTTGCTAGTAATCATGGTAGTCACGCTGAGGCGGGCAAATTCGATCTGCCGCGGTTTTTCCTTCCCCTCGTAGGCCTGAAGGCACCAGTTGTACAGCGGGCGCCGCTCCTCAAACTCAAGGGTACAGATGGAATGAGTAATATTTTCTATAGCATCCGATAGGGGATGGGCAAAATCATAGAGCGGATAAATGCACCAGGTATCGCCGGTCCTGTGATGGGTCGCCCGCAGAATGCGATAAAGGACAGGATCCCGCATGACCAGATTCGGCGAGGCCATATCAATTCTCGCACGAAGGCATTTCTCGCCGTCCTTGTACTTGCCCGCCTTCATTTCCTGAAACAGCTTGAGGTTTTCCTCGATACTTCTGTTTCTCCAAGGACTTTCGGTCCCGGGCTTGGACAAATCACCCCGGGTAGCTTTGATTTCGTCACTGCTCTGATCGTCCACATAGGCCAGACCCATGCGAATCAGGCGGCAGGCAAATTCATAGAGCTGAGGAAAATAATCGGACGCGTAATGCACCGGCTCCTTCCATGAAAAGCCGAGCCAGCGCACATCATCCAATATGGAGTTGACGTATTCCACATCCTCCTTGGTAGGGTTCGTGTCATCAAATCGTATATTCGTCTCGCCGTGGTATTTTTTGCCGATCCCAAAATTGAGACAAATGCTTTTTACATGGCCGATGTGCAGATAGCCGTTCGGCTCCGGGGGAAATCTCGTCATGACGCGCCCATTGGCGTACACGTTATTTTCTATATCCTTATTGATTTCCGCCTCAATAAAATTAGCGGCCTCCCGTTTTTCTTCCATATCCGTTCCCTCCGATTCAATATATTACTACCATTCTAGCATGGACGGCCCCACTTTTGAACTCATGGGCACCGCTATGTGGAAAAGAGCCGGCGCCTGCTCAGTCTTCGCCTGTTTCGCCAGCTCTTCATTTGTATTATAATGGTATGCGCGAAATGACGCACCGCGATGATTTCCTATCCATCCGGGTTTTATAATAACGAAAGAAGGTATTGTATGCAACGATTGCTCTCTTACTCCTATCAGGGCAGCCGGGAATGGGGCGTGCTCACTACTGACGGCCAAGGCATTTATCCGGCTGGCGCACTGGAGGAGACCTATTTCATCCCCTTCCCCGAGACGCTGGGCGAATTTATTGAACGGGGCGACGAGGGCTTGCTCGATCTGGCCCGGGCGCTGGATCAAAATAAAAAGGACAGCGCGATTTCTCCCATTCCTTTGTCAGAGGTCACCGTGGAAGCGCCCTTTGCGCCGCGGCGTAATATTTTCTGCGTCGGTAAAAATTATCAAGCTCACGTGAAAGAATTTGAAAAGGATCGGGCCGCTGCCAATCCGACGGTGCCTGTATTCTTTACAAAGTCTACCACCTCGGTCATCGGCACTGAAAGCGCCATCGACCGCCATCCTGATTCAACGGCACAGGTGGATTACGAGGGCGAGCTGGGCATCATCATCGGCAAGCAGGGCATGGATATTGCGGAAGAGGACGCCATGCAATATGTGTACGGCTACACCATCATCAACGATATCACTGCCCGGGATCTGCAAAAATCTCATGAGCAATGGTTTCGCGGAAAAAGCCTGGACACCTTCTGTCCCATGGGCCCCACCATTCTTGTAGGCGGCTGGCCGGTTCCTTTCACGATTTACACAAGGGTCAACGGCCATCTCCGGCAGGAGGGAGTGACTACAGATCTGATTTTTTCCATCCCGAAGCTCATCGCTTCTCTCTCCAGCGGCATGACACTCCTTCCGGGGGACGTGATTGCCACTGGCACTCCTGAAGGCGTCGGCATGGGAATGAACCCGCCTCAATTTCTTTCCGCCGGCGACGTGGTTGAAATCACCATTGATCCCATTGGCACACTTCGGAACCGTGTGAAATAAAAAAACTCACAGCCCTTGCTGTGAGTTTTTTTACCATATGTGATGTTTACCATTTACGAGGAATATCCGGAATGCGGTCCACCACCATCATGGTGGCCAAAATTTCAGCCATCCGCTTTCCCTCTTCATCGGTCATGGTCGCAGAAATCACAATGGTGGTATGCCCGTTGTGAATGATCTGACTGGTGACAGAAATTTTATTGCCTGCCGCTGTGTTCCGTATAAAATTCATGGTCATGCTGACTGTGACCACGACGGCGCCCACGGTCGCGCTGGTCACGCCGGTGACAGAGTCGGCCAATGCCGCAAGCACGCCGCCGTGAATGACGCCCCGATGATTCGTATGCTTGGCCCGGCTCGTTTTCAGACTAACTGTAGCCCGGCCGCAGCCGATCTCGTCGATGTGAATATGGAAGTAATCGGCCATGAAATGATTCGGCTCATAGATGCGGCGGATCCGTTTTTCTATGTTCTCTTTTGTAGTCAGCATACCAATCTCCCTCCCCATACAAAAGCCGCCTCCTGTTGTCCGGGAAGGGCGGCTTCTTTTATGTGTTCTCTTTACTTATTTTTTCGATAGCCACCTTGGCTGCACGCTGGGCGGCTTCCTTTTTGTTCTTACCCACACCGGTTCCCATGGCGATCCCATTGACAGAAATTTCTATCCAGATGGTTTTGTCGTGATCCGGTCCCTCATCATGAACCACCTCGTAGCAGATATCTGCGTCTCCATGCTTCTGAACAAGCTCCTGCAGGTCTGATTTGTAATCATGGTCGTAATCCCCCTGATCCACCAGAGTCAGAAATTTTCTCATGTGCCCCAGAATAAACCGGGATGCTACATCGTAACTGTTGTCCAGATAGACGGCACCGATGATCGCTTCAAAGGCATCCCCCAGAATAGATACGCGTTCCCTGCCTCCGGACATCTCTTCCCCCTTGCCAAGGAGCATAAGGTCGCCTACATGAAATTTTGCGGCGCATTCCGCGCAGGACGATTTGCACACGACGCTCGCCTTCGCCCTTGTAAGCTCACCCTCCGGCCAGGAAGGAAACCGAAGGAACAGATACTCCCCGACCACAAGATCAAGCACTGCGTCACCGAGAAATTCCAGCCGTTCATTATCATGAATAACCTTACCTTTATGCTCATTGGCATAGGAGGTATGCGTCAGCGCCACGTTAAGCAGCTGGATATTTTTCATGGGTATGCCGTTGTCCCGGGCAAACCGGGTCAGCTCATCCAGTCTGTCCCTATGCCGGGTATTCCCGGATCTCACGCTTCGTAACGCCGCATGATGATAACCGCGTTATGTCCCCCGAATCCGAACGCGTTGGACATAGCCACATCTACTTTCACATCTCTGGGCGCCCCCTGTACATAATCCAGATCACATTCCGGATCCGGATGAATCAGATTGCGAGTCTGATGAACCTTATTATGGATAATGGAAAGGATGCACACCACTGCCTCAATGGCGCCGGCAGCCCCCAGAAGATGTCCTGTCATGGACTTCGTGGAGTTTACCGGAATATCATAAGCATGCTTTCCAAGAACCTCCTTCAGCGCAGTAGTTTCATTTTTATCATTGAGGCCGGTAGATGTGCCGTGAGCGTTGACGTAATCGATTTCGCTTGGAGAAATTCCGGCATCCTTGATAGCCCGTCTCATGCAGCGGGCTGCCAGCTCTCCCCCGGGACGGGGCGCCGTGATATGATAGGCGTCACCGTTGGAACCATATCCTATCAGCTCCGCATAAATACGGGCTCCCCTAGCCCTGGCATGCTCCAGCTCCTCCAGAATCAGGATACCGGCCCCTTCGCTGAGAACAAAACCGTCCCGGCGCGTATCAAAAGGACAGGACGCCTCTTCCGGCGGGCAATCCCTGGAGGACAGCGCTTTCATGGCCGCAAAACCAGCCATGGGCGTGCGGGTCACCGCCGCTTCCGTCCCGCCTGCGACCATCACATCCGCATCGCCGCATTGAATCGTCCGGAGTGCTCTGCCGATAGCGTTATTGCCTGATGCGCAGGCTGTCACATCGGTCAGCACCGGCCCTTGCAAGCCGAAGGTAATCGATACCTGGCCGGAAGCCATATTGGCGATCATCATGGGCACCGCAAAAGGGCTTATTTTTCCGGGTCCCCTGGCATCGATCCGTTCCACCGCCTCTTCCATGGTGGCAATGCCACCAATTCCGGTACCGATAATTGTCCCGCACCGGTCCGGATCTTCCTTTCCCATATCCAGCCCCGCATCTTCCACTGCCATTTTGGCAGCCGCCACGGCAAACTGGACATAGCGATCCATATGGCGGACCGTTTTTCTGTCACCCACATAAGCTTCCGGATCAAAATCCTTCACCTCACCGGCGATTCTTACGGGAAATTCACTGGCATCAAATTCTGTAATCGGGCCAATGCCTGACTTTCCTGCCAAAAGGGCATCCCAAAACGCATCAATCCCGATGCCTACGGGAGTGACCGCGCCCATGCCTGTAATTACGACTCTTCTTTTTTCCATTCCATGCACCTCGTTACAACTATCTGCCCGGGGCAGACTGCCTGTTATACGGACAAATCCTCAAAAAAACGGATAGCCCACAGCGATCCGCTTTTTTGAGAGTTTCTCCTCTCATCCATAAAGCCATCCGGGGAACGGCCCCCGGATGTTCTATGAAATCGTATTCAAAAGATTGAATTACTGGATCTGCTGGTCGATGTAATCAACCGCATTCTTTACGGTTTTGATCGTTTCAGCGGCGTCATCGGGGATCTCGATCTCGAACTCCTCTTCAAACGCCATGATCAGTTCAACGATATCAAGGGAATCAGCGCCCAGATCATCAATGAACGTGGAGTCGATCTGTACGTCAGCTTCGTTTACGCCCAGCTGATCCACAGCGATTTTCTTTACTCTGTCAAACGTGCTCATCCGGTCTCACCACCTTTCATTGTGATTTCTACCATCATAGATTATATTACATAACCATTCCGCCGTCTACTTGAATCACCTGCCCGGTGATATACGATGCATCATCGGATGCAAGAAATGCCACGGCTTTGGCAACCTCCTCCGGTTTCCCTATGCGGGCCAAAGGAATGGAACGGAGCATACCCTCCTTTAGGTTTGCGGGAATTACATCGGTCATATCCGTCTCAATACATCCGGGAGCTACCGCATTAACCCGGATACCCCGAGGCGCCAGTTCTTTTGCTGCGGATTTCGTGAATCCGATAACACCGGCTTTGGCAGCGGCATAATTGATCTGTCCCGCATTGCCTGTGATCCCTACTACAGAGGAAATATTAATGATGCTTCCGCTTTTGGCACGTATCATCAGTTTAGTTGCCGCCTTCACGGTCAGAAATACACTCTTAAGATCCGTATCAAGCACCGCATCCCAGCTTTCCTCTTTCATGCGAAGCAGCAGTGCATCTCTTGTAATTCCAGCATTATTGACAAGCACGGACAGACCGCCAAAGGTATCCTTTATATCCTTAAAAATACGTTCCACATCAGACGGTTTTGACACATCTCCCTGCATGATGCAGGCTTTTCCGCCTTTCTTTTCAATGTCTGCCTTTACCGCTTCCGCCCGGCCCCTGCTTCCTGCGTAGTTGATAATCACGGTGTACCCTTTTTCTACAAGGGCAAAGGCAATCGCGCGGCCGATTCCCCGGGACGCTCCTGTTACAAGGGCTGTCAGTTCCATATTATTCTCCTTTGAAAACCTTCACGGTTTCTTCCACTGTGGCTCTGTCCTCTGCATGGCAGCAGCGGATCGAGCGGTCAATCTTCCTCATAAAGCCGGAGAGTACGGTTCCTGGTCCTGCTTCAATCATTAAATCCACTCCTCCCTCAATCATGCACCGGATCGACTCCTCCCAGTGCACGGGATGAGCCGCCTGCGCCACCAGATGGGCCCTGATGTCCTCTGCCTTTGTCTCCTCCTTCGCATTTACGTTGGCTACTACCGGTAACACGGTATCCCTAATGTCAATCGTATCCAGCACCTCCTTAAGACGATCCGCGGCGGGTTCCATCAGTATAGAATGGAAGGGCGCGCTGACCTTAAGCGGAATCGCCCGCTTTGCGCCGACTTCCTTCAGAGCGTCGCAGGCCTTTGCCACCGCGCCGGAGGTGCCGGCGATGACCGTCTGGCCGGGGCAGTTGAAATTGACCGCCTGCACCGGAGCTTCTTCGGTGGATACCGTTTCAAGAACGGCCACGATTTTTTGAGGATCCAGCCCGATGATCGCCGCCATTCCTCCTTCCCCAAGTGGAACCGCCTCCTGCATAAACCGTCCCCTGAGTCGCACTGTATACACCGCATCACCAAAGGCCATGGCCCCTGCCGCTACAAGGGCAGCGTATTCCCCCAGCGAGTGGCCTGCCGCTATATCCGGCTCCACACCGTGCTCCTTTAATACCTGCCAGACTGCCGCGCTGGCTGTCAAAATCGCGGGCTGGGTAAATTCTGTTTTCATCAGCTCCTCATCAGGACCTTCAAACATGAGCTTTGAAATGGGAAATTCAAGCCGCTCATCAGCCTCGCGAACGAGCGCCTTTACAGAATCATAGGCATCATACAGATCCCGTACCATGCCCACCTTTTGCGAGCCCTGCCCGGGAAAAAGAAATGCTGTTTTCATAGGATCACCTTTCATGCTACTATCAATTGATGAATGATTTTCATTATAGCAGGCCTTTCCTGCCCTGTCAGTCACACCCAGCGAACCATATCGCAGCCCCAGGTAAGACCTGCGCCAAAGGCAGTAAGGGCCACCACATCGCCGTGACGGATCCGTCCGGCCCGCACCGCTTCATCGAGGGCAATGCCCACCGACGCGGCGGATGTATTTCCATAAGCATCCACATTGACCCACAACTTTTCCTGCGGCACATGCATGCGCTTAGCCACGGCCTGAATGATTCTGTCATTGGCCTGATGAACGATAAGCATAGAAATATCACCCACCGAAAGCTGTGCCTTATCCAGCGCGGCCCGAGTGGTTTCCTCCATGTGGCGCACGGCTGCCTTAAATACCTCGGAGCCTTCCATATGAATAAAAATCCGCCCCGCATCAATCGCGCGGTGAGTAACTTTTTCTGCCACGCCGCTGGCGGGCATGGAAAGCACATTACCAAGGCTTCCGTCAGATCCTAAATCGCTGGAGAGAAGGCCATAACCTGCCTCCACCGATCCGATGATGGCCGCCCCTGCCCCATCACCAAAAAGCACGCAGGTGGAACGATCCTTCCAGTCCACCATGCGGGATAAAATTTCCGCCCCGCAAATCAAAACGTAGCGGTATCCGCCGGAGACCACCATGCGGGAGGCCATGTCTAGCGCGTACACAAAACCGGAGCAGCCCGCGGACAAATCCATGGCCCCCGCTCTGCGGCAGCCCAGCTTGTCCTGCACGATGCATGCCGTGGAGGGCACAATATAATCCGGCGATGCGGTGGCCACAATAACCAGATCAATATCATCGGCTTTCACGCCGGCGGTGTCCATCGCTTTCCTTGCTGCATTCACGCAAAGATCAGATGTATTTTCCTCAGACGATGCCAGATGACGCTCCCGTATGCCGGTCCTCGTCCGTATCCATTCATCCGAGGTATCTACCATTTTTTCTAAATCATAATTGGTGAGCACCCGCTTCGGCACATACCGGCCGGTGCTCAAAATACCTGCGCTTAGTCCTTCCATCAAAACTCCTTTCAAGGGCGGGATGCTATCCTCCCGCCACGGATATATTATTTTCTTCCTCTTTCAAATGTTCATTCAAGCGGGCCACGGAGTCTTCAATCACGTCAATCATATGACCCTTTGCCATTTGGGACGCCTGCTTGATAGCGTTCCGGATCGCCCACGCCTTGGACGTACCGTGACAGATCACAAGGCTGCCGTTAATGCCCAACAGCGGCGCGCCGCCGTATTCCGCGTAATCGATCCGTTTCTTCAAATATTTTCCCAGCGCCGGCTTCAAAAGGAGTCCGCCCAGCTTGGCCCTGATGCCGCCCTTCATGACCGCGTCCTTAAGGAGCGTGCCGAATAAATTGGCAAGCCCTTCGCCAAATTTCAGCACTACATTTCCTGTAAAGCCATCAGCCACAATGACGTCAAATTCGCCGGTGGGAATGTCCCGCCCCTCGGCGTTCCCATGGAAGGGAAGGATGGTTTGCGCAGAAAGCAGCTCGTATGCGGCGGTTACCACAGGGGATCCCTTTGTGCTTTCCGCCCCAATGTTCAGAAGCCCGATGCGGGGCTCTTCTATGTGTGCCACGTACTTGGCATAGGCATAACCGAGAAGCGCATTCTGGGCCAGCGTCTCCGGCTTCGGCGACGCGCTGGCTCCCGAATCGACGAGGAAGGTATAGCCTCCCTTTGCATTGGGAATGGGCGTTAAAATAGCCGGCCGCTCAATGCCCCGGATGCGGCCGATCCCAAGAAGCCCGGCAGTGACCGCCGCACCGGTGGAGCCCGGCGCCACAAGCGCGCCGCATTCTCCCTTCGACACGAGCCGCGCCCCTACCGAAACAGAGGCATCCTTCTTTTTGCGGAACGCCATGCCCGGATGCTCGCCCATTTCAATAACCTGAGACGCGTGACGAATTTCTATCCGTTCATCCCTTTCGGCATCATATCTTTTCAGAATCGGAAGAATTTGCTCCTGATCTCCCACAAGAACCACGGGGATCTGAAAGTCTTTCGCTGCCAATATGGCGCCTTCAACGATTTCAAGAGGCGCGAAGTCACCGCCCATGGCATCTACGGCGATTTTTATCATATCTCACACCTTACTTTGCTACTTCCATAATAAATTTAGCCCGGAACACTTCATCCGCCTGAGAGAAGAAAGAAATATAAATATATTTCCGATCTCCCCGAAATCGAGTGATGACTCCCTTTGCAATGAGGGACATGCCCGGATACACAGGGATTTTATATTTGATATTTCCTACCTGAACCGGAGTAAACCGCTCGCCCTCAATACGCTGAGCCAGCTCCGCAGCCGCTCCGTAGAGGTGCTCCGCGCCGGTAAAACCGTCCCGGTTTGCCATCTCCTTGGTGGGACAGAACAGGGCAAAGCCTTTTCTGCCTTGCTCCACATCAAGAACAACAAGCCCCTCCTGCCCATCGGACCTAAAAGAGGCTACCGCGTCCAGAATGCGGCTCCGCATCTGAGGAATCCTCAAGGCCTGCCGATCCAGACGGATCGTTGCCACCGAGACGCCAAACATTCTTGCCAGATCGGCATCGGTGAGACATGGATTTTTTTGCAAGGCTCCAGAAAGAGCATTCCGCCGTTCTTCCCTCGAAGAAGGTGTAGTTTTTCTCATAGTTATCACCTGCTGCTAATACTATATCACAAATAGCAAGCAGGTATCCGTCATTTTTTAATCGCCTTGCCCAGCGCTGCTCCCTGCACCAACGCCGATATATGCTTTTGAAAATGAGAAAACAAAAACATTTTCAATTTTTAGTATAGCATGCTTAGGCAATACTCTCTTTCTTCATATTGACTTATAATTCCTGTTATACTACACTACATACAACCAACAGCAACGTGATTTTTATGAGTGATTCTTGCTATTTATAAAACATTATTCTTGAATAGTATGATAAAATATCTCTGTGCATGAAAGCAGGCATCACTCATAACCAGACCATACGCTTTAACCGCAGTCGCGGCATACTATCCCGGAGGCGATACTATGAAATTTCCAGCATTACACATCGGTGATCTGACCGCCCGCATCCCTATCGTGCAGGGCGGCATGGGCATCGGCATCAGTCTGTCCGGACTGGCAGGCGCAGTAGCCGCCGAGGGAGGCATCGGCGTGATTTCTGCCGCCCAAATCGGATACAGAGAGCCAGATTTTATACGGAACACCATCAAGGCCAATCTTCGGGCCATTGCGTCGGAAATAAAAAAAGCCAGAACCATCGCAAAGGGTGGCGTGCTGGGCATGAATATCATGACTAAGGGCCAGAATTATGAAATCTATGCGAAACAGGCAGCTCAATCAGGCATCGATATTATTTTTTCCGGTGCAGGACTTCCAGCAGATCTTCCGGCCTGTGTTGAAGGAACGAAAACAAAAATCGCTCCCATCATCGGATCTGTGAAGGCTGCCCGGGTGCTGCTGAAGCTGTGGGCCCGCCATCACAACCGCACCGCTGACATGGTGGTCATCGAAGGCCCGAAGGCAGGAGGCCACCTCGGCTACACCCGGGAAGAGATCAAAATGCATGAGACTGACGGATATGAAAAAGAAATCATTGAGATTCTTGCGGTAGTCCGTGAATTTGAATACCGGTTCAAGAAAAAAATCCCTGTGATTTTTGGCGGCGGCGTCTTCAGCAAGGACGACATTGAACGATATTTATCCCTCGGCCTGTCGGGCGTACAAATGGGAACCCGTTTTGTTGCCACCGAGGAATGTGACGCGGCCCGATCCTTTAAGGAAATGTATGTACGGTCCAAAAAAGAGGACATCACCATCGTCCAAAGCCCTGTACATATGCCCGGACGAGCTCTGTTAAATCCCTTCGTGAAACGAGTCCTGCGGAGCCGGGAGCAGATAACGAACTGCTTCCATTGCTTGAAGACCTGCGATCCTCACACAACGCCCTACTGTATCACCATGGCTCTCATCCGGGCGGTCCGGGGCGACGTAGACAACGCTCTCATCTTCTGCGGCGCCAATGCGTACCGCATCAAGGAAATCACCACGGTGCATAATTTAATTCACGAGCTGACTGACTGAAGCCATAAAAAAATACCCGCGCCCGTAAGGTGTGGGTATTTTTTGTTGCACTTATTTTTTTAAGTGATGGCTGCCCCGTTCTGTAATGGGCAGACCCTTTTCGCAAAGCGGGCAGGTGTCCGGCGCATAGGTGGGCACCGTGAGGTGGAGAAGAGGGAATACCTTTTCTGCAGGAACCCCGAAGTCGGCATGGCCGCCGGAGCGATCTACCAGCAGACCAATCCCTACAATATCTCCCTTAGCTGCATTGACCACGTCCACCACCTCCTTGATGGAGCCGCCGGTGGTGACCACGTCCTCTACGATAAGAACCTTTTCTCCCGGCTCTACACGGAATCCTCTGCGGAGTGCCATCTTCCCATTTTCCCGTTCCGTAAAAATGGAGCGGACTCCCAAAAGACGGGCCGTCACCTGAGATAAAATGATGCCGCCTGTAGCAGGCCCGATGACCGTTTCGATGCCCTTGTCCTTAAAATGGTTCGCAATTTCCTCGCAGAGCTTTTCGGTGTAGTCCGGGTGCTGGAGCACGTTGAATTTTTCTATATACAGCGGGCTGTGAAGGCCGCTGGTCAGAAGGAAGTGACCTTCCAGAATAGCTTTTGTTTCCTTCAGCAACCGTTCTATTTCTTTTTCATTCATTTTGCGTTCTCCTTTATCTCCTGTAAAATCAGCCGGACTGCAGCGGACGGATCCACGGCCTGGGTGATCGGACGGCCTATCACGAGCATAGACGCGCCGTCGTTCAGCGCCTCTGACGGGGTGGCGATACGTTTTTGATCATCAGTCTGCGCGAAGGCGGGACGAATCCCGGGCGTGACGATGAGGAAATCCTTCCCGCCTGCCTTGCGGATCATAGAGGCTTCCTTCGGTGATGCCACGACTCCGTCAACGCCGGAATTCTTTGCGAGCATCGCCAGCTGAAGGGCGTGGTCCTGTATGGGCAGGTGACCGCCCACCTCCTGCCAGAGCTGGTCATCAAAGCTGGTAAGAACCGTGACTGCCAATATTTTGGGCCGCTCCACGCCCAGCTCATCTGCGGTGATGCGGGCATACCGAGATGCCGCCTGCATCATAGCCCGGCCGCCGCCGGCGTGAACCGTGACCATATTGACCCCTAGCCTTGTGACAGAAGCCACCGAATGGCCCACCGTGTTAGGTATGTCATGGAGCTTCAAGTCAAGGAAAATTTTCTTCCCCTTTTCCCGCAGATAACGGATCGTTTTTCGTCCGGCCCCATAATACAGCTCCATGCCGACCTTGTAGTACGATACAAGATCTCCCAGCTCATCTACAAGGGCCTTCATTTTTTCAAAGGTATCTACGTCCAGAGCGACGATCAGCCGATCATCGGCCATAAGCTCCTCCTTGCCCCTCATGCTTCCACTCCTCTCACGGGCGCAGCGCTGCAACGCCACAATTTCCTAAATTATTATACCATCTTCGGCTCATAAAAAAGGGCTCTGATCCGTCAGAGCCCTTTTTTATTATTTTTTCCTCGCTTCCGGAATTTGCACGCCCTCTGCCTTTGCGGTTTCCGCAATGAGGTGAGTGGTGACGGAATTAAATTCCACCGGCGTGGCCAGCTCCTTCACCCGCTCAAAGCCTACCCCCAGCCGGCCCGCATAGTAACCGATGACCTCGCCTTTGCTGTTCATTTTCACTGCATAGATTACCTTGTCGCTGCCGAGGCCCACAAGGCGGTAGTTCCCTGGCGGGGAAATCACCCGCCAGCTGCTGTCATCGCCGTTAAAAGTGTACATGATGCCCCTCTCCGTATCGTCATAGAAGAGACGATCCTCATCGTAATACACCGCAATCTTCCCGATATGGGAGGTCTGCACATAAATGCGGCGAGTATCATAGTTGGCATCAGTCCGGTACAGACGGTACAGCCCGGGTCCTACTCTCATTTTCATATACACCGCATTGGTAGCTGTGGAATACGCCACATCCACAATTTTTGTATCCCGCGGCAAATCATGGATCGGCGCGTCTGATTCATGGGTCGTCCCCTCCGGATTATACCGGGCCAGTGTCACATCCCATTGGCCGCCCCGGAAATGGAGTGGATACAGAGCCATGAGTGCCAAATTTCTGTCAGGCATCCATTCAAAATAAGACACCCCCTGATCCTTCAGGTCCACCCGCTGCGGGCGGGACAGGTCATCAGAATTATAAATGGTCACCGAATTTTCCGACACATCAGCCATGTAATGGTAATCATGGGAATAATGAGCTTTCCCCTTCAGCCGAATCTTCGCATACAGGCTTTTCCCTGCCCGGTCCATGTCGGTGTCTTTATTTGGCACATCAGATACGTTATAGTCGTCCGTGTCCAACGGCGCAAACAGCACCTGATCCAGATACAGGTACCCTGCCGACTGTACTGCCAGCCCGATGATGAACAGACTGCAAAGGGTCATCAGTTTCCTTCTCACATGGTCCTCCATCACTTGACGATAAACGCGGTCGGTATCATCCGCTCGCCCAAAAGGTCTGCCGGCTTATTGACGACCTTTCCGTTGTAATACAGCGTCGTCGATGAACCGCCGTCCAGATTAGCCGCAATGTAAGCGCCCTTTTCATACATAATATTCTGCACGTCCACCAGCGTGGCACCGATGCTGTATCCCGGCTGGCGGCCGTCAATCACGAGGAACAGCATAGTGCCATCCCGCCTCTGGCCGATGGCCGACCGGGGACTGATCCCCCATCCGCCGTCGCCGCTTTTGATCACCTTCTGGCCGTTCAAAACCAGTGGAGGCCCGAAAGTAAGCCCCTCGGTGGCCCCCAGTTCCCGAAGCATGCGCTTGTTATATTTTCCCGCGATCAGATTGCCGCTTTGGGTCATGCCTACGAAATCTACCTTCTCCACATCGTCCACAGTCTGGCCGAGCAGATATTTCCCTTCATGGATAATAAATCCATAGGGCAGGCGGCCGATGCCGGTGCCGTTAGGATCATAAAAGCCGCCGCCATTGATGGCAGCCACCGCATTATTATTCTTGGCTATGTTACTGGTGGTATCCCCTTTTTCGTTAATATCCGCCGCGGTCGCCACCTGTACCCGGTTCGGATTGGGAATCTCAAGGAGATAGCCCACAAAGCGGGAGGTCTCAATCTTCTGCAGCCGCAGTGTAGAATCAGTCCTGGGCTTGAAGGAAAAGACCCGCTGGGTTTCATTAGGACTCACCGTGCCCAGAATCTGGTTCAGCTCCTCTCTGTTAAAGAGCCACGTAATGTACTGGGGATGGCGGGAGCGCATGATGGCGCCCACTACGGCCCGCTTCAGATTGCCAAAGGGCCCGAAAAGCACCACCACCGGCGATGTGACGATGAAAAAGATAAATGTCACCAGTATGAACTTGCAGAGCATGCTGTTAAAAAATCGTTTCATGGATTCCCCTTAACCGCATCAGATCATAGCGGCGTGTAATCGTCCTTGTTCAGTCGTTCGTTAAATCGGGCAAGAGATACATTATTCCCGATGTATACCCGCTTTAAATCGTAGGGATAGCTTCCCACATGCACCCGGCCCGCATCGGTAGTGAGCGCCATTTTAATGCCGCATTCCTTGGCCACCTCGATGACCTCGTCATCATAATCCCCGTAGGGGTAGGCAAGCCATGCATTATCAATCCCCAGCTGGTATTTTAACGCTTGCTGGGCGCCGAGTATTTCGTTTTTCTTTTCCGCTCTCGTAGGAAGATTGTGCAGCTTCGGATGGGACAGGGTGTGGTTCGCAATAGTCACGGTGTGGCTGTTTGCCATTTCCCGCAGCTGCTCCCAGGTCATGCGGTTATGCATTTGTCCTACGTCATCGGTAATCAAAAACAGTGTCCACGGATAGCCGAATTCCTTCATAATCGGATACACCACAGTATAGCTGTCCTGGTACCCATCATCGAACGTAATGCACACGGGACGCTCCGGAAGAGCTGCCCCCTTGGTTACATAGTCATACAATTCCTGCATGGTAATCGGATGATACCCGTGATCCTTGAGATATTGCATCTGAAGACGGAAATTCGCCTCTGTCATGACTGCCGAATTATCCTTCAGATCCCCGATCATATGATACATGAGGACAGAAACCCCTTGAGGCACGCTGTATCGGACATTTTCATCCCTGACCGCCACGGCAACACCCGGCAACGCCGGCTTGCTTTCCGTCATGGCTACCGCTTTTTGCGGGGCCGGCTCCGGCTCCTTTTCATTCATCATGGAACAGCCTGTCAAAAGCAGCGCTGCCATCAATACAGAAACGACAGCGGCTGCCCGTCTTTTACCAAATCTCATTCCTGGATACGCCTCCTCAAAGACATAAGACAAGCTTATTTTACTACAAATGCGGGGCAGATGTACAGAAAGACCGTCCTCTCCGCCTGTGGGAGCGGTTTTTCCATTTCAAACGGTTTTATCCTTGAAGAAATCGATGTTTTTTGTGAAAAATTCCGATTCCATCCGCTTCCTCATGATATAATGTAATCGTCAAGCAAAAAAAATCGGCAACCCTTGCGCTGTTTGCCTATAGCGTCATCGCAGAAATGAGGTACCTATGAAGCAGCTCATAAAAATATGCATCCTTCTTCTTTCCTTCTTCGTGCTGTCCCTGCAGTGGGCAGGCGCTGCAGACAATGAAATCACCGGTTTCCGGGCCACCGCGCGAAATGACGGGGACCCTCCCTTCATGCGCATCGCCATGGATTTGAAACGGGCCACCCATGCGGAAGCCGCACTGGACGATTCGGGAAAAAATTTCGAGCTCATTTTGAAAAATACAAGGTCCGGCACCGCGCTGGGACAATACGATGATCTGGATCACCGGGCCATTGATTTTGCTACGGTATCCGAAAAAGACGGCGACACCTATGTGGAGATTCTTTTTACGAAGCCGCAGAAAATTGACGACATCCGCATTTTTGCATTGAAGCCGGACTCGAAGCTGCAAAAACCCCATCGTCTTGTGGTCGACATCCCCATCATCGGCGCCAAGCAGACCTACAAAAAGCCTACAGCCGACACAAAAAAAGATACTGTCTCTGAAAAATTGGAGAAGCCTGTAAAGGTAGGCACCGTCACCATTGACGAGCGGGCAAAAAAAGCGCTGAAGGGCAAGGTGATCTGTATCGATCCGGGCCACGGCGGCTCTGACGTGGGCGCCATAGGCCATCTGAAAAATAAAGCGATTTACGAAAAGGACATCACCCTTGCCATTGCCAAGCCCCTTCGGGATATGCTGAGCGCCGCCGGCGCGCAGGTCGTCATGACGCGGACCGATGACAAGGACGTATACGGCCCCTTTTCGGATGCCACCACAGAGCTGCAAGCCCGCTGCGACATCGCCAATGAGGCTCATGCGGCGGTATTTATTTCCATACACATCGATTCCATCGGGAATCCTGAAATCGACGGCACCACCACCTATTACTACGCAGGAAGCCGAAATAAAAACACCCTTCTCTTTGCGCAGATCATGCATCAATCCACGCTCAGCAGTCTCAACATACCAGACCGGGGCATCCGTTCCAACAATTTTTACGTGAACGTTCATACCACGATGCCCTCCATTCTGGTGGAGTTGGGATACATCACGAACCAGCACCGTCTGGAAATGCTGACCAGCAAATGGGCGCCAAAAACGATCGCCGCCAGTCTGTTTAACGGATTTGTCAATTACTTTGAACAAGTCAGATAGGAGCGAGCCATTATGAAAAAAATTCTTACTGCCTGCGCATCGGCCCTTCTCATTCTTTCCCTGTCCGGTTGTATCTCAACCCCACCTGCCGAAACAGGCGGCAAGCCCGCCGCCGAAACCTCATCCAAGGCGCCGGCGCAAAAAGAAGCGACCCTCACGGTCTACAAGGTCTCCCCTGACGCGACTCATCTTGTGCCGGTTTCCGTCACCGTTGCCGCCGGCAATAAAACGCCAAAGACAGCGATTGAAAAAATGATTGCCACCGACAAAAAAGAAAAATATCCCCTTCTTCCGGCAGGGCTCTCGGTGAAATATGTGGACGTCAAGGACGGCGCGGCAGTCATTGATTTTTCAAAGGAGCTGGAGCATCTGGAAAAGGGAAGCACCACCGAACAGCTGTTTATCATGCTGTGCGTAAACACACTCACCGAATTTCCAAACATCAAGCAGGTCTCCTTCCGCATGGAAGGAAAGCCCATCACCCATTTGTCAGGCCACTATGATATGACAGTGCCCTTCAAGCGGGATGAAAGCTATATTCAAAAATAAAAAAGCAGGACCCTCCGGACCCTGCTTTTTTGCTGCCCTATTTTGATGTGACCACACCCACCGCAGCAATAATAAGCAGCATACCCAAAAGCTCTGCCATGCCAAAAAACATATGAAACACAAGGCAGGAAAAAACAATGGATGACAGCGGCTCCAGCGCAGCGATGATGCTCGTCTCCGACGGATCGATATAAGCCAGACTGCCGAGATAGAGAGAAAAGGACAGCACCGTCCCAAAAAGTACCACATAAATAAAGGCACCCACCGCTTCCATGCCAAGATCGCCTGTCACCGGCGTGAGACAGGCCAGCGGAATCAGGACGATACCGGCCACAATCATACCCCAGCCCACCACAAGCACTGCGCCCCACTTCTGAATGATTCGCTTCGGCTCTACCGTGTAAAACGCGCAGCTTGCTGCCGCGATAAGCCCCCAAATAAGCGCCTTTGGAGAAATGGCTAGCCTCGTCAGCTCCCCTTGAGTGGCAATCAAAAATGTGCCCGCCATGGCAAAGACAGCGCAAAAGATTTCCTTCCTCGTTAAAGGCCTTCTTTGCTTTAGACCGTACCAGCCCAAAATCAAAATGGGCATCAAATACTCCAGCACCGTCGCTGTGGCGGCATTGCTGTATTTAATCGACACAAAGTAAGCGTATTGGGTAAAGAGCATACCCAGCGCGCCAAAAAAGAAAAGCTCCCTCCCATCCCTTCCGTCTCGCCAAATGGCAAAAACCCGCTGAGGCTCCTTCAAAAGAGACACCATAAGGAGAATCATGCCGCCCAAAAGAAGGCGGCACAGAGTCAGCCATTCCGGCGGGATCTGCTTGCCTACCAGCAGAAACTGCCCGGCAATCCCCGATGTGCCCCACAGGATGCATCCCACTGTCGCCATCAAAATGCCCCGCATCCGCATGCTGCTCATCAGCCTTCCTCCTTTCTCTTACCTCCGTTCCTCTCATCCCTGACGGCGCACATCCGTAAGACCTCAAATCATATCCGTATTGTAGCACAACTCCCGCTTGTATTTGCCTTATAGACAAAACAAAAAGGCCCTTCTAAAGGAAAATTCTGCTCCTCAAAAGGATCTTTGTTTTTATACGCTACACTTGCATGCCCTATCATCTCATCAGCCGTTGCTTGCACCGGATGCCTTGAAAGCCGATGATTTTACAGAAATAGTGGGCCATATATTCTGAAATCATGGAATCTATTCGTTCCTCATCTCCAAGCCTACTGTCCAATCTTTGTTGCATTATCGATGGATTCATTTTCTCGATCCATTCTCACAAAAAACCTGCCTCCCCTCCCCCATCCCCTTCATCAAACAACTCACAATCAAATGAAAAGGCTCATGCGCCTCATCAGGCAGCCCATGACAAATAAAAGACTCCTGAAACCATGCAAGCCTGCATGCGTCAACTTCTACTTTTAGCAGGTGCTACTTCCTCAAATTCTCTGCACTAAGAACTCTTACAGACGCTTGAGTCCCATAAGTCTTCTTTGTTATTAACGGGCGATGCTTCATCAAGTGGTCTGCAAAAAATATCTTACGGCCATTCGAGTCTCCATGAATCTTCTTTGTTGTTAACGGGCGGATGCTTTATCAAAC
>JAXFOE010000007.1:0-116347 GCA_034180505.1 Dialister sp. | reverse complement strand
AGGCGGGCTGAATTCGGATTTTCCTCTCCCCGCGGGTCAGCAAGAAAAAACAGCAAGACAACCATAACGCAGGAACATCATACCCTCTGCTTGTCAGCATCATCACGTGACTTGACGACAAGATTGAGCAGCTTTACGTGAATTATTTCATAACAAAGCCAGTGCGCAGCGCCTGATTCATCACGCTGGGATTACGGAGACATGGGGACAGATGTTCCTGTATTTGCATGGAAAAAAGAGATGGCAGCGAGACAATTTCGTCCCGCTGCCATCTCTTTTTGTATACCTTTACTTCTCTGCCTTCAGAGCCTTGAGCTCCTTCATAACCGCTTCCAGCTGCGCGTCACGTTCTGCATCCCTCGCATCCCGCTCCGCATCCTTCGCCTTCATCGCCTGAATTTCATTCTCCTGCCTGCGAATGGTTTCCACCATATGCGCTCTTGACATGGAAGCCGGTGCTTTTCCGCTACCCAGCTTCACCGACAATCCCGCATTGAAGAGGTTCCTATTATCGCCCAGGGTCGCTCCGATGGACAGCATCGTGCGCTCGTTCGGACGATAGAATGCGCCCACAGCAACTGCACTGGCATCCCGGTAGTTCCCGAAGCCTGCCGAGAAATCCCACTTGTCCTCCGGATCGAAGTCCAGCGGATGAAGTGCCGCCAGAGCCGCAGCTCCCGCACCCACCTTGCTCAGATTCCGGTCGATCTCATGGAAATTGTTCTGCAGGCTGGCTATGCTGCTTGTATTGCCCGCGACCTGCTTGTCCAGGAGCGTCAGATTATCGCCGGCACTGTTTGCCTGCTTCACGTACGTGCCATCTTCTTTCACCCGGGTTTCGTTATATACGGTCCCGCCGGTTACGATTCCGGTATTCCCGTTTTCCACCTTGCCGTCGGCTTTCACACCGATGGTGTATTCCGTTCCTCCCAACGCATTGTTTGTTTCTGTAAGCTTTACGTTCTCACCCGCTTTCACCGTGTTTCTTGTATCCTTCGTAGCCACGGTGACTTCGGTCTTTTTGTTGTCACTCCCTGTAAGGGTGATGGTGGTGGTATTGTTATCCTTATTTTCCTTTCCTTCAAGGATATAGGTGGTGTTTCCGTCGGCCGCACCGGCAGCAATGGCAGACAGATCCACCGATCCGGTCACTGTATTTCCGGACGTATCCTCCACCGTCATATTCAGCTTCCCGTCGGCTACAGAGAGACCGGACGAACCCGCCTTCAGCGTCGTATCCTTCGTGGCCACGGTGACTTCGGTCTTCGTGCTGTCACTCCCTGTAAAGGTGATGGTGGTGGTATTGTTATCCTTATTTTCCTTTCCCTCAAGGGTATAGGTGGTATTTCCGTCAGCTGCGCCGGCTACCGCCTTTTTCAGCTGCGCCACATTCACCGCATCGGTGTTCTCTTTCCCCTCCGCGACACCATGAATCACGGTATCCCCCAGAGTAATGGATTTTTTATTTACCTTGCCGTCAGTTCCCTTATCGTACTTCACATTGAAAGCGTCCAGATCGTCCGTCTTCTTGCTGAGACTCTTCAGCTGTGCCACGTTTACCGCATCGTGGTCATCAATACCGCCTGCCATATTTGTTATGCGCCGGTACGAAGCCTGAACCTCCGTCTCCTGGCCTCCTGTCGGAGTGATTTTGTATGTAGGATTGCCGACGGAAACGATACCGGCCTTTGCTGATACCTCTTCCCCGCTGAAAACGGCTTTCCCGTCTTTCGCACCGCTTGCCAGAGAACCGCTCCCCAAAGCAACGCTGGCCTCTTCCATCGCCCGCGCATTGGCCCCCAAGGCCAGGCTGTTGGCTTTCTCCGCATGGGCACGTTCACCGTATGCCGCTGCAGAGACCTCATCCGCCGAAGCGTGCCATCCGGCTGCAATTGCTTTTTCAGCAAATGTTTTGGCCTGCTTCCCGATCGCTACGGAGTAGTGCCCTTTCGCAACCGCTAAGATACCAACCGCCAAGGTATTCGTATCGTGCGTTTCCGCCCCGGCTCCTATGGATGTATTCTGGTAACCGAAGGCTTTCGCATTCTGGCCAATCGCCATAGCATTCTGCTCGGTCATTCCTCCCGTGGTCGGTTCTTTGTCATTGACGTCATCACCCACCAAGGCTCCATCTCCCGGAACTGAGTGGTCCGGCGGGTTTGCATCTGTTTTGGGCCCGACATACGCATTGGCGCCCACGGCGATCCCGTTGTACCCGGTGCTTGCCACTTCCGCTTTCGCACCGGCTGCCAGACCGCCAGACTGCTTAGATTTCGCAGAGGCACCCAATGCAATCGCATTGAATACGCTGGCTTCCGTACTCGTCCCTATGGCAACCGTATCGTTGGCACTTGCATTAGCTCCGACACCGATCGCCATCGACTGATTGGCGGATGCGTTACTTAAAACTCCCACTGCAATCCCTTTGTTACCGGCTGCATGTGTCCAACCGCCTAAGGCCACTCCATAATCACCCTTTGCGGTTACTTCCGGTCCGATAGCAATGGCAGACGCACCGGTGGCGCCATCTCCGTTCACGTTCTCGTCACCGGACTTCCCGTTGATCGAAACAAAAGGCGTTTTGCGCGTGCTCAGGTTCGTGATCTGTGTGCCTATCTTCGTATCCAGCGCTTTCAGCTGCGCCACGTTTACCGCATCGGTATCTTGGCTGCCGGCGGCAACGTTTATAATCTGCCGTGTCTTAAAATCGTTTCCGATAGAGAGTGCTCCGTATCCGTCCGCTGATTTCCATGCAAGAGATGCATCGGTGGATGCTTTGCCTGTAGACGGATCATAGCCGGAGACTCCGCCTGCCCGATCCGCTATGGAAAATGCGCCCAGCGCTACCCCATAATCTCCATCTATTACAGAGGCTTTTCCGCCCAATGCCAGCCCGTAGGCGACGTTCTCTACTTTGGCACCGGCACCCAAAGCCGTTGCGGCAGCCGAATTAATTACGTCCGCATTCACGCCAAGGGCAATCGCCGAGTTTGAGTCCTTGTCTACATGGCTGCTGCTGCCAATAGCAACGGAATAACCGGCTTGCGCCATTTCATAGATCCGATTCGCTTGGTCAATCCGGCGTCCATCCCCGATGGCAATCGAATGAGCGCCTGCCGCCTTCGCCTCGTAGCCGACGGCAACACCGCTTGTCACGGCATTCGCCTCGCTTCCACCGGCAAAGCCGTATTCCCCTGCATGGGAATGTAACCCGAGGGCCGTGCCCTGGTGTCCGTCTGCCAAGCTGCCCTGACCGACTGCCACACTGCCGCCTCCGGTAGCCACGGCATCCTGATCCACTGAGCCTGCCGGAGAAACAGCCAGATATTTCAATGCTTCGGTACCGGCGGCAAGGGTCAGTTCGCTTCCTCCTGCGGAGAGAAGGCACAGCACGGCCATAGCGGCGGCTGCGCGCTTTGCGCCCCGCGTTGAGGATCTGCCGCAGGCTCCGGCGATCTCCGAAACCACGATATGGCAATTCTTTACCTTGCTCCAGATTACCTTATAAATTTTGTTCATTGCATTTCCTCCTTGCATAGTACGAAACCACAGTTTTTATCTACGTTTACAATATAACATTTTTTCTGTTTCTTTACCCCCCCCATAAATTATTTTTTAATTAGATTCTTAAAAGGCATTCTATAATGTATACCCTGGTTTTTCACTGTATTGAGACTTGGAAAGAAGAATCTCCTTCCCCTTTCGCCGAATTCTTGCGTCATAGCGTATAATGATGGTAGTTATGCAGGGAGGATACTATGAGCGGCACAGAGCAAAAGCGCATGGATACAAGGAAGCGGGCAGGACGGCCGGAGCGGAAGGGGCCGTCTCGGAGACGGGCAGGTACGGGCCGTTTTCCAAAAAAACAGCCTGCATCAGGTCCTATCCCCGGAGAGGAGCATACTTTTCAGCGCCTGCCGGAGGGCTTTGATCCTTCCTTCGGTATCCCGGGCAAAGAGTCTTTGCCTGCCCGAAGGGAGCCTTCCGATAAGAGAAGTGCCCCAAGGAAAGCGCCGAAGTCTTTCGTTCGCGCAAAGACGCGGCGGGTCATCATCAGGGAAGCGTCCCGCCCGAAGCGGAGCATCCCCCGGCCTGCTCCCTCTGCGGAGGGGATCCCCACCCATGAGTTCATCATTCAGGTGGGCGCTCTTGCCGCAAGTCCTCTTTACGGGAAGGGCCGAATCACTGCCATCGAGGAGAATACCCTCACGGTCGCCTTTAAGGACGCAGTAAAAACCTATCGTCTCCCCGATGCTATCATTGACGGATCGCTTGAAATTTTATAAATGCTCCCCCGCACTCTCCAAGCGGGGATTTTTATTGCCCCATATGGTTATAAAAGAAGGCCGATGTAAAAATAACCAGCAGCCCCTTTCACCCCACAAAAAAACGGATACCCTTTTTCGGATATCCGTTTTTTGATGTTATTATTCTTCTTCGTTCTCTTCTTCCGGCGGTATCACATCGATGGAGGCGATACAGTCTCCTTCTTCCAGTCTCTGAAGGATGACGCCCCGGCCGGCTTTTGCTTTTTTACTGGGTATCTGGTCGGCTCTCGTCTTGATGGCGATGCCGTTTTTCGACATGCCCATCAGTTCATCTTTATCGTCGGCGGCTACGAGGGCGACGATTTCGACGCCCTTGCGGAAATTTCGGATGCCCATCCCGTTTCTTCCCTGCAGGCGGTAGGCGTCCGCTTTATTTCTCTTGGCGTATCCGTCGGCAGATATGGTGAGGATATCCTTGTCCGCCGCAATGACTGCGCCCACTACCCGATCTTCCTTGCGGGACAGCCGGATACCGTGGACACCGGCGGCATTGCGGCTCAAGGGCCGCACTGAGTCATTGCTGATGGAGATGCGGATGGCCATGCCGCACTTCGTCCCCATGATGATTTCTTCGTCGCCGTTCACAGGGAGCACCGTCACCAGCTCATCTCCCTCGTTCAGGCGGATCGCGATAAGACCGTTCCGGTTGATATGTTTGTATTCTTCCAGCGCCGTCTTTTTCACGTAGCCCATTCTTGTCACCATGAGAAGGTATTTCACCCTTTCGCCGGTGCTGTCCAGATCCATCAGCTCTGTGACTCTTTCGTCAGCGTCCAGACTGGGAATGAAATTAATCAGCGCGCTTCCTCTCGCAGTCCGGCTGGACTCGGGGAATTCCACCGCGGTCTTCATGTATACCTTGCCCTTGTTCGTAAAGAGAAGGATCCTGTTGTGGGTCGATGTGGAGAGGACCTTGTAAATATAATCCTCGTCCTTCATCTTGATGCCCGATACGCCCCGGCCGCCTTTTTTCTGCACCCTAAGGCCGCTGGCGTCCATGCGTTTGATGTAGTTTTGCTTTGTCAGAGTAATGGTCATAGGTTCATCGGGAATCAGATCGGTCAGGCCCAGCTCCTCCGGTGACCGGGGAACGATTTCCGTTCTTCTCTTGTCGCCGAACCGTTTTTTCTCATCAATGATCTCTTCCTTGATTACGCCTAGGATTTTGTCTCTGGAGGACAGGAGCTCTTCCAGATAGGCTATGGTTTCTTTCACGTCCCGGTACTCCTGCTCGATTTTGTCCCGTTCCAGTCCGGTCAGGCGGCGGAGGCGCATATCCAGAATAGCATTGGACTGTTTCTCGGAAAGGCCGAATTTTTCCATCAGCGCCGCTCTGGCGATGTCATCGGTGCGGGACTCGCGGATGGTGCGGATCACTTCGTCGATGTGATCCAGCGCGATCAGGAGCCCTTCCAGAATATGCGCCTTTGCCTTCGCCTTCTCCAGCTCGAACCGGGATCGTCTTGTAATGACTTCTTCCTGATGCTTCAGGTAGTAGTAGAGGATCTGTTTCAGATTCAGGATCCGGGGCTTGCCGTCCACCAGCGCCAGCATGATGGCGCCGAAATTGACCTGCAGCTGGGTATGCTTGAAGAGATTGTTCAGCATGATCTGCGGATTTACATCGGCTCTGAGCTCGATAGCGATCCGCATGCCGGTCCGGTCGGATTCGTCCCGCAGCGCCGTGATGCCGTCAATCACCTTCTGGCGAGACAGATCCGCAATGGACTCGATCAGTCTCGCTTTATTGACCTGATAGGGGAGCTCGGTCACCACGATGCGGTTTTTCCCGTGTCCCATTTCTTCAATATCCGTTCTCGCCCGGACCGTGATGGATCCCCGGCCGCTCCGGTAGGCATCCTGAATGCCCTGCACGCCCATGATCTGCGCTGCCGTCGGGAAGTCGGGCCCTTTTATATAGGTCATGAGTTCGTCTACGGTGATGTCCGGATTGTCAATCATGGCGCAGAGTCCGTCCACGATCTCGCTTATATTGTGCGGCGGGATATTTGTGGCCATGCCCACCGCGATGCCGTAGGAGCCATTCACCATAAGGTTGGGTATCCGGGAGGGAAGCACGAGGGGCTCCTTGAGGGAGCCGTCATAGTTAGGCACAAAATCAACGGTATCCTTATCAATGTCCCGAAGCATTTCCACCGTGATTTTCGCCATACGCATTTCCGTGTACCGCATGGCCGCCGCCGAGTCGCCGTCCACGGAGCCGAAGTTCCCGTGACCGTCTACCAAGGGGTAGCGGGTAGAAAAATCCTGCGCCAGCCGGACTGCCGCATCATATACCGCGGTATCGCCGTGGGGGTGATATTTACCCAGCACATCGCCGACGATACGGGCTGATTTTTTATACGCCTTGCCAGGAAGCATCCCCGCCTCCGACATGGCATAAAGAATACGTCGATGCACCGGTTTAAGGCCGTCCCGCACGTCCGGAAGAGCCCGCGTCACGATGACTGACATGGCGTAATCGATGTAGGAGTTTTTCATCTGTCCTTCCAGCGGGGTGGGAATGATTTTCCCTTCCCGCCAGTCGATCCTATTGTCGTCTGCCATAGAGTCTCCTTTCCAAATAAAAAGAATGCGGTTTTGTGCCGCTTATATTTTTTACAGTATACCACAAAGCGCTTATTTACGCCATTTAAACGCATTTTATGAAGGGTTTGTAAAAATAAAAAACGATTGTATGTAAATCGTTTTTTTATTTGTTCTAATTGCAAAAAAGCCTGGTGCCCCCTTTCAAAAAAGCACCGCCTTTATTTCCGTCACAATTTTCCCGTTTCTTTGAATCAGCAGGGCCGTTATAGTATAATGCACTAGTAGTGTCACTGCCGGAGAAGTCCCGCAGGTAAGCTTGCATATAACGGGCGGATTTTCCGCTTTTCCATACAACAGGGAGCGTACTATGAAAAAACATCTCTTTCTTATTCTGGCCGCGCTGATCCTCCTCATCGGGGGTACCGGCGCATTATACATCATGTTCATTGAAAAAAGTCCCTGGGAAGGCACTTGGTGGGGCGTGCAGGACGCAGGTGTCAACTGGAGCGGAGATACCATACGGAATCTGGAGATCGTCACATTTACAAAAAATGACGACGGCACTGTCACGGTACGGCACCGGGTGCAGCAGGGAAGCCGGGAAATCGATGGCAGTCTCTCCGGAACGGGCACCATTGACGGCGGTCGTCTTGAGGTGACCCCTTCTACCGGCCGCCGCCCTTTTGCTTTCACCTACCAGCGCATAAACAGGACTATCGAAACTCCGCTGACTAACGCGGATTCCTCCCCTGTATCTCTCAAGGTTCTGACGGAAGAGAATAATGAGGCTATGGAGAATATCCGGAGTGAAATCATAGGTATCGCCGAAAAGCCGGAGAATAAAATCGACACCACACTGAGCTCTTCCAGAAGCTGATGCCTATACCTGAAAGCGCATAAGAAAAAGACCGCAAATGCGGTCTTTTTCTTATGCGCTTCACTTCGACTCTTCCAGATGCCTTATAGCGGCCCGGTCCATATCGAAGGCGCGAATGAGCTCCGTCACGGCCTGACTGGGTGATACCACTCCTGCCAGCACCGCCGCCTTGACCTCAGGCATGCGATTTTTAATAATCGGATCCTCAAAGAACATGTTATGGAGGTGCTCGTCGATCATGCTGTGTACCCAGGAAATGACTTGTCTCTGCCGGCGATTTTTGAATACACCGGATTTCTTTGTCACTTTCTCAAATTCACGCATAACCGCCCACAGCTCCAGAAGGCCTGTTTTTTTCAGCGCAGAGCAGCGGTAGGCATGGGTTTTCCATCCTTCCGTAGCGGGACGAATGAATTCCACCATCCGTTCATATTCGCCCTGGGTCACCTTGGCCCGCTCCAGATTGTCGCCATCAGCTTTGTTGACGACGATAGCGTCCGCCAGCTCCATGATGCCCTTCTTGATTCCCTGCAGATCGTCCCCTGCACCGGTCAGAACGATAAGCATGAAGAAGTCTACCATGGAGCGCACCGTGGTTTCCGACTGGCCCACGCCGACGGTTTCCACCAGAATGACGTCACATCCCGCGGCCTCGCAAAGAAGCATGGTCTCCCTGCTTTTTCTTCCCACACCGCCCAAAGTGCCCCGGGACGGGGACGGGCGGATAAAGCAGTTCGGCTCCCGGGAAAGGTTCTGCATTCTCGTCTTATCGCCGAGAATGGAGCCGCCGGTGATGGTACTGGACGGATCCACTGCCAGGACCGCCACATGGTAGCCCTGCTGGCAGAGCATTGTGCCAAAGGATTCAATGAAACTACTCTTGCCCGCGCCGGGTACGCCGGTAATCCCGATACGGAGAGCTTTGCCCGTGCGGGGCAGGAGTGCCTGAAGAACACGCTGTGCCTTATCAAAATCTTTCGGAGCATTACTTTCGATCAGCGTGATAGCTTTGGAAAGAACCGTACGGTTCCCTTTAGCTATGCCGTCTACGTATTCTTCTACGGATAATTTCCTGCGAAGCGGTACTTTGCGGAGCTTGGCTGCGTCGGGATATTTCTTGGCGCCTTCCACAACGCTGTTCATCGACGTATCGATGCCGCGCATAACGCTGCAGGCAAACTCAGGATTGGCTTCCTTCGGAACCCAACTTGGTCTTAAGTCATCATCGTTTTCAGGCATATTTGCACCTTAACCTTCCTTGGCTTCAGCTTCGGCGCGGTCCACGAGCATATGCAGCAGCTTGATGCAGCATTCCGGAATATTGGTGCCCGGCCCGAAAATCGCCTGTGCGCCATGGTCGTAGAGGTACTGATAGTCCTGGGGAGGAATAACGCCGCCGATGCAGACGAGAATATCGTCACGGCCGTGTTTCTTTAGTTCTTCCACGATCGCCGGAAGCAATGTCTTGTGACCTGCTGCCAGGGAAGAGAAGCCAACCATATGAACGTCGTTGTCCACCGCGTCCTGCGCCGCTTCTTCCGGCGTCTGGAACAGAGGACCGACGTCAACGTCCCAGCCCATATCCGCAAAGGACGTGGCTAGTACCTTCTGGCCTCTGTCGTGTCCGTCCTGTCCCATTTTGGCTAGGAAAATACGGGGACGGCGACCTTCAAGCTCTTCAAATCTATCTGCCAGCTTCATTGCCTCGCTGAGCTTGCCCGAGTCGTCAAATTCGCTGGAGTAAACGCCGGATACGGTATGAATGGTGGCATTGAAGCGGCCGGATACCTTTTCCACCGCGTCGGAAATTTCACCAAGGGATGCCCTGTCGTGAGCGGCCTGTACTGCCAAATCAAGCAGGTTGCCGTTGTCACGGCTTTCCGCCGCCTTTGTAATCGCTTCCAGATCCCGGGCAACTGCGTCGGGGTCACGGATGCTTCTGAGTTTTTCAAGTCTCTTGATCTGCGCGTTGCGTACCGCCGTATTGTCGATAGAGAGAACATTAAGCGGGTCTTCCTTTGCCAGTCTGTATTTGTTCAGGCCCACAATCGTTTCTTTGCCGGAATCGATGTCCGCCTGCCGGCGGGCGGCGCATTCTTCAATACGCATCTTCGGGAGACCGGTGGCGATAGCTTTTGCCATGCCGCCCAGAGCCTCGACTTCCTGAATGTGTCCCCAGGCGCGTTTGATAACCTCGTTGGTGAGGTATTCCACATAGTAGGAGCCGCCCCAGGGATCGATGATCTTGCAGGCTTTTGTTTCATCCTGAATGTAGAGCTGCGTATTACGGGCAAGACGCGCCGAGAAGTCCGTCGGCAGCGCGATGGCTTCGTCAAGAGCATTGGTATGCAGCGACTGGGTATGGCCGAGAGCCGCGGACATGGCTTCCATACAGGTACGGGCAATATTATTGAACGGATCCTGCTCCGTAAGGGACCAGCCGGAGGTCTGGGAATGGGTGCGGAGAGCCATGGATTTCGGGTTCTTCGCGCCGAACTGCTTCAGAATCTTCGCCCAGAGGACGCGGGCTGCTCTCATCTTCGCGATTTCCATAAAGTAGTTCTTGCCCTGATCCCAGAAGAAGGACAGACGTTTCGCGAATGCATCTACCGGCAGGCCCGCTTTTTCACCGCAACGAATGTATTCCATGCCGTCCGCGAGAGTATAGCCCAGCTCGATATCGCAGGTAGCGCCGCATTCCTGGATATGATAGCCGGAAATGGAGATGGAGTTGAACTTCGGCATGTATTTCGTGGTGTATTCGAAAATGTCGCCGATGATACGCATGGACATGGCCGGCGGGTAAATGTAGGTGTTACGCACCATGAATTCCTTCAGAATATCATTCTGAATGGTGCCGGCCAGAATTTTTCTGTCTACGCCCTGTTCGATGCCGGCGCAGATAAAGAATGCCAGAATCGGCAGAACGGCGCCGTTCATCGTCATGGACACGGACATCTGATCCAGCGGAATGCCGGAGAACAGGATATTCATGTCCAGCATGGAGCATACAGAAACGCCGGCCTTGCCAACGTCGCCGATAACACGGGGATTATCCGCATCGTAGCCGCGGTGGGTTGGAAGGTCAAAGGCAATGGAAAGCCCCTTCTGCCCGGCCGCCAGGTTTCTTCTATAAAACGCGTTGGATTCTTCCGCAGTGGAGAAGCCTGCATACTGGCGAACCGTCCATGGACGGAATACGTACATCGTGGAATACGGTCCCCGGAGGAACGGCGGAATACCGCTCATAAAGTCCAGATGGTTGCAGTCTTTATATACGTCTTTTGTATACAGCGGACCTACCGGAATACGTTCCATCGTATTTTCAAACAGATCATCGTACTTTTTGCCTGTAGTGACTTCAAGACCTTCCCTCCAGGCATCGTAGGATGTGTGGGGATGCTCTTCAAGATTTATCTTTGTAAAATCAGGATTCATTGCCATGTTATTTTACCTCCTCTTCCGTAATTTTCATTCCTTTTTCCTTCTGGAGCATACGGAGGATGTCGTAGCAATTTGCTTTTACGCTGATAAAGTCATCAACTCCTGCATCGCGGTATGTCTGTTCCAGATCCTTAGGCGCTGCGCCGGCGAGGAAAAGGATGCCCTTGCCAAGCACTTCCTTCAGGCGCGGTGCCAAAGCCGGCACGTCTTCAGGGTAGGTTGCGTCAGTGGAGCAGATAACGGCGGCATCATAGGGAGTACCCTTGTCGTCTGCGCCCTCTTTAATCGCATCCACACATTTGTCCCAACGGGAGCCGGGCTTTCCTTCATCGTCCTGGAAGCCGTTATTCAGATGAATATTGAATTCGCCTACCTGGAGGAAGCTTGTGGAGAAGTCTGCTCTGGCTTTGTGCTGCGGAATAGGCCCCATGTTTGCCAGGAATACTTCCACGTTCTTGCCGGTTTCCTTCTTGTACGCTTCCGTGTCAAACCGGAGACGTTCAAACCGTTCCGTCCAACGGTGTGCATGAATCGGCTTCACTTCGATGGAACCGGCTTCTCCGGCGGAAGCCTTCTTCACTTCGCTGATTGTCGCGCCGGCGGAGAATGCTTCGATGGCTTTATCCATCTTGCCGCCCTTCGGAGCCGCCTTGAGCTCTTCCAGTTTCTTGTCCAGGAATTCTTTGTCAATATCCTTCCTGTAGTTTTCAACCCCGGCCATAAGCTCTTTCTTCAGAGCCGGTGTGTCCTCGGGACGGGGTTCAAGCAGCTCTTCCGCCATATTCGGATACATATTTGTCCCTACGGCACGGTCTTTCCGAAGATCCAGCGCCTTGAAGCGTTTCTTCAGGATTTCAAGGATTTCGCCCTGCGGATACCCTGCCTCGAAGGCCTTTGTAATGCCGCCCATGCTTTCGATCTTCTGGAATTCTTCCCAAATCTTTTCGGACATCTGCTTCGTCAGGCTCTCAATGCCCCAAGAACCGCCGGCCGGATCAATCGGGCGAAGCATGCCGAATTCTTCCTGCAGCATGATGTGAACGTTTCGCGCAATACGGCGGGAGAATACATCCCCCTTGCGGATAGGCGCATCGTAAGGATCATTTTCGTAGGAGTCTACACCGCCGACTACAGCGGAGAAGATTTCCGTGGTGCCTCTCAGCATGTTCACGCCTGCATCAAATACAGTCTTTGTAAAGAATGCCGGACGAGCGTGAATTTTTGCGGCTCTGTCCTTTTCATCAGCGCCGAAGGCTTTCATAATATTGGCCCATACCTCCCGGGCGGCCCGGATTTTCGCGATTTCTATGTAGAAGGTGGCTCCCGTATTGAAACCGAAGTTGATGGACCGGGCAATGTCATGAATGGAAATACCCCGGGCCTGCATCTGGCGAATGTACTCTACGGCCATGGCGAACGTGTAGGCTACTTCCTGCACTGCATTGGCGCCGCCCTTGGAGAACACCTCGCTTCTTACCATGATAGTACGGAGCCCGGGCGCATTCTTTCTTGTCCAGCGGATGCAGTCCGCCATGTCGTCATAATCACATTCCAACGATTCCGGCAGTTTTCCGTTCTTCACAAGCTGCGCCAGCGGATTTGCGCCGATCACGCCGTGAAGCTTGCTGACATCCTTTCCCTTAGCCTTCAGCACAGCTGCGACTAATGCCAGCATGCGAAGCGCCGATGTGGCAGTGTACATCATAAATGGATATTTTTCCAGATCCAGCCCGTCCAAAAGAACATTCATATCCTCCAGCGTAGTGATACTTACGCCGGTATCTCCCGGTTTTTCGGCATCCTTCACGTCGATGCCGAGCGTAGTTGCGCTATCGATACGCACATTATACACTGTAGAGCCGCGGTCAATTTCATGACGGAGCAGCTCGTTGTTTTCCTTCGGGAGCGTTTCATCGCAGGCCTGGGCGATACCCCATGGAGCGCCTTTGTATCCATTTACCGTGCTTCCCCGGAGGAAATCTCCCATGCCCGGATAATCATCGGTGGGGAGAATGTTATCGGTTGCGACAGGGCCGGTTCTCCACGTGTAAATCGGGTCAAATGTAATCCCTTCATAGGTTTTCGTATACATCAGCTTATCGAAAGGTTTCCCTTTCAGAAGCACGTTACAGGCTTCTACCCACTCCTCATAGGTAGGCGGCGTAAATTCATCAAACTTTACTTCAGGGTAATCACTTTTACCTTCCGATTTCTTTAAGAGGGCTTCCAGTTCCTTATCGGTTAACTGTTTGACCTGTTCTTCCTGGGGTTTCTGTTCATCCATGAATATAATCCTCCTTTAGTAATTAGCGACAATTTCAGAGACTAGCTGGTTCACCTCCCTCAAGGCAGCCTCGCGCATACTCACTAAAAAACCGACTTTCTCACCAAAAGCCGGACAAGGCATAAAGCCCAATCCCCTCCCCATCGCTCGCAGGTAAAACGGTGATTCCTTGACAGGTAGTTCTCCTGGCTCGAGTTCATCGATACAGACACACCTTCCCAGTATGATCCAGTGGCATATCCGGTCTGTATCTCTCTCTTACAGTGGCGGGACCGCTCCGGCTTTTAACCGAATTCTCTGTTATGCGTACGCACCTGTCAGACAGATGAAATTGTCTATTTTGCTATGTACTCAGTATAATTTATCCCTTTTTAAAAATCAACCAATCTCACACTGTGATTATATAATTCATTCCTTTTTAATATTTGTTTCCGTTCACGTAAAGCAAATAGTACGCTTTTTATTTTTTTATGGAATGTGTCTTATTATTAATGCATAGTAATTTGCATTTTCAATACAAGTAAAAAAAGCGGCATGTTTCACCGCTTTTCTTCGCAAATCCTATTATTCAGTCAGCTTCAGCATGCTTTCCAAATCCGTTTTTGTAAAGGCCTGGATATCCGGCTTTTCCTCCAGCACGGCCAACACGTATGCAAGAGCTGCTTTGACACCGGTCACAAGCCCTTCCTCGGCAATATCAAATTTTGGCGTGTGGTGGCCGGCGCCGCTCCCTACCCGGGCATCTTGTACGCCGGTAAAGAAAAAGACTCCCGGCCATGTAGCTTCGGTAATGGAAAAGGTTTCTGTAGCCATCCACATCGGACATGCCTCGTCTAGCACATCTGCCCCTACCCGTTCCTTTATGACCCGTCTTGCCAGATGGACACATTCCTTTGTATTCACCGTAGGCGGGAAATACTGATTCGTCTCGACGGTTACCTGGCAGCCATAAAGTGTAGCCGCATGATGCAGAACATCTAAAAACAAATCCTTGAAAGCGATCCCGTCATCCGTTTTTTCACAGCGGCAGGTTCCCGCAAAGGTCAGCGTGTCAGGAATGACATTCGGAGTGCTGCCCGCTTCCACATGACCAAGGGACCAAGTGAACTGCACGTCCGGCGAAACCATGCGCATCCGAAAATTGCGAAGCTCCTCGGCAATGGAAATAAAGCATTCAATCGGACTTTTGGCAAGATCCGGCCTCGATCCGTGGCCGCCCTTTCCTTTAATCGTTGCCTGAAAGAAATAGGCTCCTGCCAGACAGGTTCCCTGCACGATGCCAATCTTCCCGGCAGGAAGATCATTTTTCACATGCGTGCCGAAACAGGTATCTACATGAATGTGATGATCCCGGATATATCTAAGCAGAGGGCCAACTCCTCGCTCCCCCATTTCTTCCGCTTCTTCAAACATAAAAACGATATGCCCGTCAAACGCATCTCTTTGTTCCGACAGAATTTTCGCTTCTGCCAAAAGCATTGCTACGTGACCGTCATGGCCGCAGGCGTGCATGACTCCCTCATTTACGGAGACGCATGCTTTCTCTTTCATCTCGTTGACCGGATCCTCCTGAATGGGCAACGCGTCCATGTCAGCCCGCATGAGAATGGTCCAGCCGTCCCCTTTTCCATCCAGAAATCCCAGCACGCCCCCATGAGGCACCCGGACCGTCCGAATTTGCCATTCATGAAGCCGCTCCTCGATGTAGTCCATCGTTTTAAATTCCTGCTGCGACAGCTCCGGATACTTGTGAAAATGGCGCCGCCATTCTATGATATGCGCCTTTTCCCGATCCACCAATGTATGTATATCCATTAGGAAAGCCTCCCTTCATCTTTTCTGATTATAGATTCATCAAAATGAGGTGTCAATAAAAGCCCACCCGGAATCAGGCGGGCTTTTTGCATATAAGATTTACTGCCCTCTGCGCTCCTTTTCAAGAATGGAAAAGAAGGCGGATACTGCGGAAAGCCCTCTCTTCAGCACATCCGGATCATGGGCATATCCCACGCGGAAGGAACGGGGCTCATCAAAGCAGTCTCCGGGCACATTGAACGCGCCGGTCTCCTTATACATACGGCGGCAGAATTCTTCTGATTCGATATCCAGATCGTAGTAAACCAGCGCCATCGTTCCCGCTTCGGGCCTGACGTAGCTTGCATGGGGCTCGCTTCGTATCCAGTCGTCCAGAATTTTCAGATTACGCTTAACGATTTTTCTGTTTCTGTTTAATATTTTGTCCTTTGCAGGGAGAGCAACGGCCGCCACCGCTTCGTCAAAAAGGCCGCAGCTGATCAAATCGTAATCCCTGACACGGCGAAACTGGGCAAGCGCGTCTCTGTCATGGGTGGCCAGCCAGCCAAAACGAAGCCCGGCCAGTGAAAACGCCTTCGAAAGGCTTCCCGTGGAAATTCCCCGCTCATACATATCCGCTATGGAATAGCTTCTCTCTTCGGACCGGGACAAGCCGCTATACACCTCATCGCAAAGAATGTAGGCGCCCTGTTCGTCCGCTATCTGAATCATAGCCTTCATCAGCGCTTCAGGAATTTCCGAGCCGGTCGGATTGTTCGGGTTATTGAGGCAGATCATGCGAAGCCCTTTTTTTGCAGCCCTTCTTATTTCGTCCACGTCCGGCATATACCCGTTTTCCCGCCGAAGCTTCAGCACGGTCACGTCCGCGCCGATCGCTTCCGGCGTGGAATAAAACTGCTGATAGCTGGGCGAAAAGGCGATCACCCTGTCCCCCGGACTGAGCAGAGAGTATAAGATATGCTGGTTTGCCCCAGTGGCCCCGTGCTCCGTCAGTATCTCATCCTTTGAAATTGTTTCATACAGCCCGGCAATCGCTTCTTTTGTCTCCGGCGCTCCGAATATGTCCCCGTAAGTCTGCTCCCGCTTGAAAAAAGCATCCGTAAATGCATGCTTATCCCTCCCGGCCAGCGTAAACAGCTCGTCTAGAGTCAGCGGATCTGCGCAGGTATCGGTGATATTATAGACGGCGCCCGCTTCATAGGCATCCATCCAGGCTTCTACGCCAAATCGTGAAAATTTCATCCTATCCTCATTATTCGTTCCAGCCCTTGCACACGTCCACCCACCCCGCGGGGCTTGCGGCCCGTTCCAATTCATCCGGCGTGAGCTTTACCGCGCTGTGATCAGTCCCGCAGGCCGGGTAAACAATGGCGAAGCGCTTAAGGGAAATATCCAGATATACCGGAACATTTTCCGGCAGACAGAACGGGCAGACACCGCCCGGCGGATGCCCTATGAGGCGCTCCACGTCCCCTCCGGGAATCATTTTTGCTTTTTTGTGAAAGGTTTCTTTATATTTATGGTTGTCAATCCGCGCATCTCCCGCAGTCACAAGAACAAGCGGCCCTGCGTCCACAAGCAATGACATGGATTTCGCAATTTCCGCCTCATCGGCGCCAAGCGCCCTTGCCGCTTCCGCCACGGTAGCGCTGGAAGCTTTCAGGTTGATGCAGCGGTCTTTCATATGCAGCGTATCAAAATACGCTGCCACGGTTTCAAAGGACATTCCCATCCCTCCATAGGATCAACTATACCATGGGCCATGACGGATTGACAAATATTATCCGTCCGTCGTTGCGCATTTTCCCCTATGCAGATATAATATAGTACATGTTCATGCGAGCGTGGCGGAATTGGTAGACGCACAGGATTTAGGATCCTGCGCCTTGTGCATGGGGGTTCGAGTCCCTTCGCTCGCACCAAAAAGGCAGCCCGGTATCTGGGGCTGCCTTTTCTATCCTCGTATTTAAAATGTAACCGGCTTACCGTAGTAGGCGCATTCCAGTATGCGTCCCATTTCCTCATCATTAACGTCCCGCGGGTTTTCCGGCGTGCACGCATCCAGCACCGCGTTATGAGCAATGGCGGTCTTGCGAGATTCGTAAAGCTCCTCCGATACGCCATACTCTTTTATGGTCAGCGGGATATTCATCTTCTGGTTGAGATTCCGGATCGCTTCTTCGTAGGAAATGACCAGTTGGGCATCCGTCCGGCCAGGAAGCCCGGCAGCCCTCGCCAGATCGGCATAACGGGAAAGGGCTACTTTTTTATTGAACTGGATCACGTAGGGCGTAAGGATCGCGTTGGCGCACCCGTGGGGGATATGAAACACTGCGCCGATTTTATGGGCCAGACTGTGCGTAATTCCTAAAAGGGCATTGGAAAAGGCCATCCCCGCAAGACACTGGGCCACATGCATGCGCCCTCTCGCGTCCTTGTCGCCGTGATAGGATGCTACGATGTCGTCAAATATATCGGATACTGCCTGTTTTGCCAGAGGATCGGTGAATCCGTTGGCAAATTTCGATACATACGCCTCCGTAGCATGGGTCAGCGCATCCATGCCCGTATGGGCCACCAGCTTCGGCGGCATGGTAAGAGGAATATCCAGATCCAGTATGGCCATATCCGGAGTGAGATTGAAGTCGGCCAGCGGATATTTGATTCCTGTGGAGTAATCGGTAATAACGGAGAACGATGTCACTTCAGTAGCTGTTCCTGACGTGGAAGGAATGGCCACAAAAATCGCTTTCCGGCGAAGCTCGGGCAGTGAAAACGGTTCTTTAATCGCATCAAAGGTAAGATTCGGGTATTCGTAAAATACCCACATCGCTTTTGCCGCATCAATGGGAGAACCGCCGCCGATAGCCACGATCACGTCAGGCTTGAATTCTTCCATGCGCTGCGCGCCTTCCTTGACCGCTTCGATGGAGGGATCCGGCTGGATGCCGTCCATAACGTACGTCTCAAGACCGGCTTTATGCAGCACATCCTCTACCTTTCCCAGAAATCCGCCCCGGCGCATGGAATTTCCCCCGGTGCAGATAAACGCCCGTTTCCGATGCCCTCTCAGCACGGATAAATTTTCAATGGCACCGCTTCCGCAGTACAGATCTCTTGGCAGTGTAAAACGAATCATGGGCTCTCTCCTCTCTTGTTACCAACAATGGGATACTACCTTTAGTATACCCTATGGAACAGAAAAGTTACACAATTATCGAAATAAGGTATAGCAAGAGCCTTTAATGAATACATTTCACCTTCCTCTCTCTTTTGCGGGCGGACGGAAAATAAAACACCGCACTGCTCCGTTTCGGGCTTGATTATATTCTCATGCCGACTGTCTTTCTCACGGATTTTGACAAGTTCCCTCATTTCGGTATACCATGACCGTAAAAACGGGTTTGCAGGGAGCGCTCATGAAAATTCTGGAATCTATCGCCAATGGGTATGGCCTTTATGCGGGCATCTTCATCACTATCCTTACGTATCTGTATTATTTTTCCCTGCGGGGCAAGCACAACAGCGGGCGGCGGAGCTCTTTTCTGCGCTCCGCATTGTCCCTAATGTCCGCTCTCTGGCTGATCCTGATTATTCTGGCTATCCTTTACGACACGGGGCCAATGTAATTGGTGCATAAATAAAAACGCCGCACTCCTGATGATGCGGCGTTTTTATTTATGCAAGCCGGTTCATTTCGTCCAGTGTCAAGGAGAAGCTGCCGGCGAAGTGCGCAAGAAACCAATCCACTTCCTTAAGTCCCATTTTTCGCAGTTTATTTTCCGTCGTCCGGTATGCCTCTTCAAATTCCGCATTTCCCACTTGGATTTCCTCAGCGCATTTCAAATAGGCGGACAGCGTATCCGCCGCCTTGGCAAGAGGCCAGAGAGGATCCTCTTCCATCCGGAGGATATAGGGTTCATAATCCCCTTTCATCTCCTCAGGGAGTGTCGCCAGAAGGCGTGTCCTCGCATGCCGCTCTATCTCTTCATAGGTGCCTCTAAGATCGCTGGTGAAATATTTCACCGGTGTAGGCATATCCCCGGTGAATACCTCGCTGGCATCATGATACACCGCGAGCATGGCACAATGCTCCGCGTCGCAGTCCTCATGAAAAATCCGTCTCCGTATCACTGCAAGGCCGTGGGCAATCATGACGGTCTGGAGGGTATGCTCTGCATCATTTTCAGGAACCTGGCTTCGCATGAGCCCCCAACGCCGAATATATTTTAATCGCGCCATATAGGCGAAAAAAGCAAACGGCTTCATTCCATCCTTCCCCATCCTTCCCCATAAAACCAGAAGTGATCCACCGGCCCGTGGCCGTGGCCGATTTTTTTGTCCTTCCCGCTGTAAATTGCGCCGGTACTATACCGTTTGGCCATAGCTACCGCGGACGCAAGAGGGTATCCCTTCGCAAGCATAACCGCCAGCGCTGATGAAAGCGTGCAGCCCGTGCCGTGAGTATTTTCCGAATTTATTTTTTCCGCCTCATAGCGGTGAATCTCTTTTCCGTCCCACAGGATGTCGCAGGCGCTCTCCGTCAGGTGGCCGCCTTTGACAAGAACCGCCCCGCATCCAAGCGTGCTCAGACGACGCGCAGCAGTCTCCATATCGGATATAGTTCGTATCGTCATGCCTGACAGCACCTCCGCCTCGGGGATATTCGGCGTGATGAGCGCTGCCAGCGGGATAAGCTTTTTCTTATATATGCGGATAGCTCCTTCCTCCAAAAGAACATCGCCGCTGGTGGCTACCATAACTGGATCGACCACAAGAGGCGCTTTCCCATGATTTTGCAAAAAATCCGCCACTGCTTCCGCAATAGCCGGCGAAGACAGCATACCCGTCTTGACCGCGTCAGGATATATATCATCGTATATCGCCTCAAGCTGGGCCTTCACCATAGAGGGCGACGCATTTTCCACCATGGCCACCCCTTTCGTATTCTGGGCGGTCAGCGCGCATATACAGCTCATGCCGTATGTGCCTAAAGCGGCAAAGGTTTTCAGATCGGCCTGAATCCCCGCCCCGCCGGACGAATCCGATCCGGCTATGGTGAGCAATTTTTTCATGGCTCTCCCTTTCGTATATCCCGTATATCCGCTGTGAAGTAGGCCAAAAGAGAGCCTTCTTTCCAGGAAAGATCATATTCCACCACAGCGATAGCACCGGTTTGAAATTTTACAGCCGCGCTGGCGGAGGCAAGCAAATAATTTTGCAAAAACGGATGATGACTCACCAGGGCAATCGGCTTTCCTTCCTTCAAAAGATGAGATGCCATAAGGCGGAAATCGCCCTGCAAAAGCTCCTCTGCGGTGTGAATCTCCCCGCTTTTGCACTCCTCCGATAAAATTTCCGCTGTCTGCCGGGTCCGCAAAAAAGGCGACGTCATGATTTCAATCTTCCTTCCCTTTAAAAAACGTGCCAGAATGCGGGAGGTTTTTCTCGCCTGCCGCACTCCCTTTTGCGTGAGAGGCCTGTTTTTATTGGCAATATTTTCAGTCTGGGGTACTGCCTCCCCGTGGCGCATAAGAATCAGATACATCGCTTTCCCCTCTCTGCCCCTGCCGCCTGCAGGAGCCTAATTTATTTTCTCCTCTTCGTTCGTCAAGGCCGCCTGTCCGTCATACATATCCTTCTCGGTTCCGCTGGTGGCGTATTTCACCCGCAAATTTTTCCCCACTGTCGTATAAATCTGCTCGACCGGAACGCCATTGACGAGCACCCTGCCGATCGCCACACGGCCGTCCTTTACGTGAATCTGGGCGGTCACCTCATTTTTCATCTTGTCCTGTATTTCCTTGGTCGCTTCGTCTCTGACACGCACCCGCTCAGAGAGCTCCACCACAGATAATTTTTTCAGCTGCTCCGGCAGCATATACATACGGTCTGCGGGAAAGCGGAAATAAACGGTGCCGTCCGCCAGATTATCCGCCCGGGCGATAATGTAGGCTTCACTGAACGGCTTATTCGGCTGGGCATGATCTATCTTCAGATGCCCGCTATCATCTTTGGAAATACCAAGGTAAATTTCCTGCCCCGCCTGAACGCCTCCGTCCCCTTGCCAGGATGCCTCCGATATATTAATGGAAACGGGCAGGTAGTTTCGCTCATAAAAAGCCCCCTGGAAATGAATGGACGCAGGCACTTCATATTCACCGCCGTCCAAAAGAGTCGACCGGTAATCGCTTCGCATCCATACAAGAAATACAATTTCACAGAGCGCCGCTGCCAGAAACACAAGGAGTGACGTTTTTTTAGTCATGGTCATCTCCTCCTTTCAAGCCCGCCTCTTTCTCGGAAGGCAGTGTATCCCGCATCAGGGTTTCCTCTTTCTTTTGTTTCTTCTGAAGCCGTTTTCGCTTTCTCGTTCTCTGCTTCACCATTCCCGGAAGAGCGATGAGCAGGCAGGCTGCGGCTGCCAAAAGCCCGATACAGAGGAAAAACAGACCCCGCTGTCCAAAAGTAAGGGTGGAGTCAATAATTCGTATCACTCCCGTGGCAAACAAAAGAAGCATGCCTCCCCAGCGCTGGTACACACTCCCGGTCTGATACCCCCGGACAATGACCCCCAGCGCCAGAATGGCGCTGTACAGAGATACAAAAGTCGCCGAGGTGCCGCCGGAGGCGTCAAAAAGGGAAACCAGCGCCGCCGTCATCATGACAAAAGGTGTAAGCCCCGCCAGAATGGACAGCCATTCCTTTTTAAATCCCATCCGCACAAGAAGCACCGCATCCAGTGCGAGGAATACCAGGAACAGCACCCACAGAAGCCAACCGCCAAAAGCGTCGTGCCACACATACCCAAAGGATCCTTCAAGCAGAGCGGCGATGACGGCGATACCGCCAAAAAATCGGAGCGCCAGCGCACCGACTCCATAAGAACGAAGCACTCCTCCGGCCATCCATGTCAGCGAGGCAGCCAGCGAGAAAAACAGAGTCTGCCAAAGAAGATTTGCCGTGGAGTGGTAGATCAAAAACAGTATGCCCAGCGCCCAGATCCAGGAAAAAAACACCACCGCTTTCTGTCTGCGCTCTGCCAGCATCGACGCCAGAAAGGGAAGCGCCAGAATCATTCCGATCCAAGCGACCCCGTCCTGCCATCCCCGGACAGGAGAAAGCCCGTAAATCCCGGCGCAGGATATCATATACACGATCCCCAGACCAGCGGAACGGGACACATACATCATGACCAATAAGAAGATGGAGGCTGCCAGCGCCAGTGGATACAGATCCGGCGAAAGCCAGAACGAATCGTGCACCATCCAAAGGGCCAAAAGAAGCATTACCCCGTGAAAAACGCCGACCGCTTCACGGAGCGCCGCAGGGATCCTGTGATGATAGGAGGGAGGATCTGCCGCCTCTCCCGGGAACGTATCCCTTAATAAGTCTCCATTTTCACTGCGTGCCTCGCTCCCCCTTCCATCAGAACCGGGGACAGGCATCGTAGCGTATTCCGACAAATTTGGCTGCGCATCCCTTTGCTGCGGGTTTTCTTTCCGCTCCGGCACATCAGGAATTTTTCTGTCAAAAATAAGAACCGCCGCCAGAGCCAGGAGGGAAATCAATAGAGGCCCCACCGCCAGCATAAACCGTTCGTCCTGCGCGATTTCATTCCAAAATCCGGCACCCACAAACGCTGCTCCCGCAATGAGACAAACGAAGGCCAATATAAAAAATACTTCGCCCGAAAAAGGAATCGGCTTTCCTTTCCTGTACAGTGCCAAAATTTTATTCCCCTCTTCCTTCGATATGATCGTTTCCTGTATCCAGCGGGATACCTCATGAGAAAGCCAGTGGTAATGTCCCAATCTGTCTGCTCCTTTCTATCCCATACACCGAAAAAGACATCTGTAACAGGCGTATCCAGTTCACATACTCATTGTATAAAAAAGGCGAACAAAAAGCTATGAGACACGCCTGAAACGGTTCTCTGCAAATGGTTTTAGAATGCCTGTTCCACTTAGAATAAAAGCGCGAAAGCCAGCCTGTGCCGCGCCCTTCACGCCAGTTTATTTTCTGTATTAATCCGTATTTCGGGGAGCCCTGTCTATTTCGCTCCCATCCTTTGGGAAAATGAGGTTCAGCAAAACCGCAACAATGAAAACGACGGCCACACAATTTTCCGCGAATACACTCCGGAACAGTTCCGGAAATATCCGGAAAATCTGCGGCGTCTGGGTAAACCCGAGACCGATGGAAAGAGACAAGGCGGCGATGCTCATATTTCTGTGAGAGTATCCGCACTGGCTGATCATGCGCACTCCGCTGACCACAATAGAGCCGAACATCATCAGTGTACAGCCCCCCAGCACCGCATCGGGAAGAGACGCAAAAATGACGCCGAGAGCCGGAAGAAATCCCGCCAAAATCATAATCACCGCACCGCAGGCCACCGCTTTCCGGTTCACCACATGAGTCATCGCTATAAGACCGATATTCTGGCTGAACGAGGTAATCGGCATGCAGCCGAACAGCGAGGATATGCTGCTGACAAATCCGTCTACGCTGATGGAACCTGAAATTTCCCGATCCCTCGCGTTTCTTCCAAACCCCATCACAGCAAGTGCCGATGTATCTCCCAGCGTCTCCGTGGCAGATACAAGAAAAATCAGAAACACGGAAAAAATCGCATCCTCGTGAAATTCCAGCTCATACGGAAGGAAGCCCGGCACGGAAACAAGAGGCACCGACTCCATCCGGGAAAGATCCACCATGCCGAAGAAAAGCGCCGCAATATAGCCTGCTGCCAGCCCGAAAAGAACCGCCAGCTGTTTATAAAAGGATTTTGCCCTGACTGTGAAAAGCAGACACGCCGCAAGAGTAATGCTGCCTACGATAAGAAAACGGGCGGCCCCAAAGTCCGGATTCCCATAGCCGCCGCCAAACGAATTGGCACCGATACTGAGCAGTGAAAACCCGATAGCGGTCACCACGGTGGCGGACACAATGGGGGGAACAAAACGGCGCCAAACCGAAACGCCAAGCCCCAGAAAGCCCTCCAAAACCCCGCCTACAAGAGATGCGCCTAAAATCGCGCCGTATCCGTATTTCGCCCCGATCACACAGAATACGGACACAAAGGTAAAGCTGATGCCCATGATGATGGGAAGACCACTTCCCAAAGGGCCTAAGGGAAACATCTGGAGCAGAGAGCCCGCACCTGCGATAATCATAGCGGCCTGCACCAGCGACGCCGCTTGCTCCGGCGGCATTCTCACCGCGCCGGTCACGATTAAAACCGGTGCGATATTGGCAACGAACATGGCCAGCACATGCTGAAGACCAAAAGGAAGCGCCTTTCGTATCGATATATCTCCGTACAGCTCATACACAGGATCCTTATCTGCCATGATGTCTCCTCAGCGAAAGAGAATGGTGCCGCTTTGGGCATCCATTTCATCAATGATAGCCAGCGACTTCAGGGGGTATCCTTCCTCGCGGAGCCGGTCGCCGCCGCCCTGAAAGCCCTTTTCTATACAAATCCCGATACCCTCCACAATACCGCCCGCTTCCTGTACGAGACGGATGAGTCCTTCCACCGCACAGCCGTTGGCAAGAAAATCATCCATGATCAGCACATGCTCTGCGGGTTTCAAATATTTCTTTGAAACCACTACATGATTCACCTTATTGTGGGTATAGGACATGACCTCCGTAGAAAACAGATCGCTATCCATATTGGTCCCGGCCGATTTTTTAGCAAATACTACGGGAACGTCGAAATAAACAGCCGTCAGGCAGGCGATACCGATTCCGGAGGCTTCGATGGTGAGTATTTTGTCAACACGGCCCGATGAGAAAAGCTCATAAAACGTTTTCCCCAGCTTCCGGATAAAGGGCACATCGATCTGATGATTAAGAAAGCTATCCACCTTCAGCACGTTTCCGGGCTTGATAATTCCTTCCCTAATAATTTTCTCTTGCAGTAAGCTACACTCTCCCACTCGGTTTCCCTCCTGACCATACAAAGCGCTGCCTGCATGGGCATGACGCACGGCCTATGTCAAAGTTTTTTTCATTATAGCATGCAAAAAGCCCCTTCTCCACGGGGGATGGACAAGGAGCCTGCACATTGTTTGCCCGCCTGATCCGCCTTGCAGAAACGGATGTATCCCCCCAAAGCCGGTGAATTCCGCATGCCCTGAGAGACGCGCTTTTTAAGGGGAAAAATGAACTGCCCGGCGGTCATCCTCAGCAGCCCGCTTTTCCGTATTAAACATGACCGGATCGCTTCGCTCCTCCTCGACCTGCACCGCGCAGGCTGTATCCGGTCTTATTTGTAGGACGCTTTATAAATAGCGATACAATCTGCCTCAGACAGCGCCGCAGGATCTGCTTTGAAGAGTCCGCCCATAACAGTCTTCGCATTTTGGGCAAATGCTTCAAATTCATCCGGCGTAATTCCGTAATCGCTCATCTTGAGATTGTCTACACCGCAGGCCTTCTGCAGCCTTACAAGAGCGGTGATGAAATCCTGAGGCTTATTCGCCTCCGGATACCCCATCAGTCTTGCCATGTCCACAAATCGGTCGTCGCAGCAATGAAGATCTATGAAAAACTGATAGTAGGCCCTGGAAATCATAATCAAGCCCGCCCCATGGGGAAGATCTTCATGATAGGCACTCATGGCATGTTCCAGAGAATGCTCGGACGTGCAGCTGCCGGTCACCATAGAATACCCGGACATGGTATTGGCAAAGGCCACATGCTCTCTGGCCTCCATATCCTTTCCGTCCCTTACCGCCCGAGCCAGATATTTACCGATGTTTTTGATCGCCGTGGAAGCCACCATATGGCTCATCAGATTGGCCCGCGTTGAAATATAACATTCCGTACTGTGAAACAGTGCATCAAAGCCCTGATACGCCGTAAATTCCGGCGGCACTGATGCCATGAGCTCCGGATCCACGATGGAAAGCACCGGAAAGAGACCGGGATGAGCCACGGCTATTTTTTCATGAGTGGAAGGCTTGGTGATAACCCCGCAGCAATCCACTTCAGACCCGGTTCCGGCGGTCGTGGTGATGTCTACCATGGGAAGAGGATCCTTCTCCGGCCTCTTCCTTTTCCCGGTTCCACCGAACACATAATCCCATAAATCACCGGGATTCGTTGCCATAAGCGCGATAGCCTTGGCACAATCCATGACGGACCCTCCGCCAAGAGCTACCAGAAAATCCGCGCCGTATTCGCAAGCCGCCCGGGCACCTTCCATGACGGCGGTATCCACCGGATTGGCCTGTACTTTATCAAATACGGCGGTTTCCACCCCGGCCAGATGCAGCTCCTCTTCAGTCCGCGCCAGATAGCCATTCTCCCGGGTTGATTTCCCACCGGAAATAATAATCATCGCTTTCTTTCCGGGAAGCGGCTGTTCATGCAGGTGGGACAGCTGGCCCTTGCCAAACATCCACCGGGTTGGTACAAATACGCTAAATTTATCCTGTTCCATTATGTCCTCCTTGTTGTATGACTGAAGGGCGTCCGGCCTTCGCCGATCTCCCCCTAAGTTATACATGAAAAACAAATCCGGGGCAAATTCTTGTTTTAAAAGCACTTTGCATACCTTAAAGACATGAAAAGTTTTTTTATTTGCCCCCCTCTCGAAATTTTTACAAGCACAGAAAAAGCCCCTGGAATGCAAGGGCCGAAGGATGAAAAAAATTTTATTTTGCAGTATGCGTCAGCCCCGGACAGCCTCCACCATACTCCGCACGTAGTCTCGGACAGGAGCTACGCAATCCTTTCCATATTTTGCTACCAGCTTTACAATGGCGCTTCCTACAATAGCGCCATCGCTGATGGCCGCCATGTGAGCCGCCTGTTCGGGGCGGGCAATGCCAAAGCCTACCGCGATAGGCCGATCCGAGACCTGACGGATTTTTTTGACAATCTCCGGAAGATTTGTCGTGATGGTTTCCCGAACGCCGGTGACACCCATGCTGGACACAAGATAAATATATCCCTCCGCTTCCCGAGCTAGCATCTGAACTCGCTCATGCGAGCTGGGAGCGACGAGAGAAATGAGAGCGATTCCATTTCCCTTGGCGTAGGGCCGCAAAGTCTCCCGCTCCTCAAAGGGCACATCCGGCACGATGACGCCGTCAATGCCTGCCTTGGCGCAGCGAGCAAAGAACCGGTCCCTCCCGTAGGTAAAAATCGGATTATCGTAGGTCAAAAAAACGAGAGGCACCTCGGTGCGAATACGCACCCTTTCTACAAGATCAAAAAGAGCATCAATGCGGAAGCCTGCCGCAAGAGCCCTGTTGTCCGCCTCCTGAATCACCGGCCCCTCCGCAACAGGATCGGAAAAAGGAATACCCAGCTCAATCACGCCGGCTCCGGCTTTGGCCATGGCATAAATGAGCGCTTCCGTGGTGGAAAGGTCCGGATCTCCGGCAGTCACAAAGGGAATGAACGCTTTTTTGTTGCGAAACGCATCAGTGAGTCTAGTCATGGAGATCTACCCCCTTATATCTTGCAATGGCCGCCACATCCTTATCCCCGCGGCCGGATAAACAAATAACGATGATCTTGTCCTTTGGAAGCGTAGGCGCCAGCTTCATAGCATACGCCACGGCATGAGCGCTCTCGATGGCAGGAATAACACCCTCCAGGAGGGAGACATATTCAAAGGCCTCCACCGCCTCGTCATCAGTAATGGCCACATACTGAGCGCGCCCCGAATCATACAGATACGCATGCTCCGGCCCGATGCCGGGATAATCAAGACCCGCAGAAATTGAATACACCGGCGCGATCTGTCCGTCCTCATCCTGAAGGAAATAAGACTCCATACCGTGGAAAATGCCCGGGCGACCGCAGGAAATAGTAGCTGCTGTTTCAGCGGTGTCAATGCCCCGCCCTGCAGCCTCGATACCGATAAGCTTCACTGATGCATCAGGAATGAAATCATAAAAAAGCCCCATCGCATTGCTGCCGCCGCCTACACAAGCCATGGCCACATCAGGAAGGCGGCCCTCCTTTTCCAACATCTGCTGCCGTACCTCTTTGCCAATAACCTTTTGAAAATCCCGAACCATCATGGGATAGGGATGAGGCCCCATAACGGAGCCGATGCAGTAGGCCGTATCCTCGCAACGGGAACTCCATTCCCTAAGCGCTTCATTGACCGCGTCCTTGAGACTTTTTGTCCCTGTCTCCACAGGAATGACTTCCGCCCCGAGAAGCCGCATGCGATACACATTGAGAGCCTGCCGCTCTGTATCCAGCTTCCCCATGTAAACCACGCACGCAAGACCCATAAGCGCCGCCACGGTAGCCGTGGCAACCCCATGCTGGCCTGCACCGGTTTCAGCGATGATCCGCTTCTTCCCCATTTTCTTTGCTAGCAAGCACTGGCCCAGCGCATTATTAATCTTGTGAGCGCCGGTATGGTTCAGATCCTCCCGCTTGAAATAAATTTTCGCGCCGCCCAGATCCTTTGTTATGCGCTCCGCATAGTAAAGAAGGCTGGGACGATTGGCGTAATCGTGATACAGCGCTTTGAGCTCCTGCAAGAATTGGGGATCCATCCGATACTGTTCATACGCCTCCTGCAGCTCCAGAACAGCGTTCATCAGCGTTTCCGGCACATATTGCCCCCCGTGGCTTCCATATCTTCCGTTACTCACTTTCCTCATCCTTTCTTACACTTTCAACAAAGGCGCTGATTTTTCCAGCATCTTTGACTCCATCTATTTCTACCGCGCTGCTCACATCCACCCCATAGGGGCGAGCCTTTTTGGTGATAGCCCGGACATTGTCTGCACTAAGCCCTCCCGCTATGAAATACGGCTGTGGAAGAGAAATTCCTTCAAGCAAATCAGTATGAAAGGACTGCCCATTGCCGCCATAGCCTTCAGTAAATCCATCGAGGAGAAAATAATCGCAGTCGTAGGCTTCCAGATTTTCAAAGCTTTCTCTGTCCTTCACACGGATAGCCTTGATGAGAGGCACTTTTGTAACAGCACGGAGCTGCTCCAAGTATTCCGGCGGCTCATCGCCATGAAGCTGAACCAGATCAATGATGCTCCGGCCTATGAGCTCGGCGATACAAGAAATATCTGCCTTGACAAAGACCCCCACAGCTTTAATAGAAGGCCTGAGTTCTTTTTTGAGACTCGCTGCCTGATCCATGGAAATACAGCGGCGGCTCTTGGAATAAAAAACAAAGCCGGCATAATCCACCGCAAGGTCATTGAGCGCCTTAATTTCCTCCATGCGGGTGATACCGCAAATTTTGATGGCCGTCATAGTGCCCCCATAAGCTCCTGAATTTTTTCCTCAATAGATGGACTCCTCATGAGAACCTCCCCGATGAGAACACCGTTCACACCACTTTTTTTCAGCTCCTCGAGCTGCGCCCGCTCATGAATGCCACTTTCTGCCACGAAGGGAATCTCCCGGGGCACCAAAGGACGAAGGCGCAGACTATTGTGAATATCTACGGTGAACTCCTTCAGATTCCGATTGTTCACCCCAAGGACTTTGGCGCCGCTTGCCAGAGCCCGTTCCACTTCCTTTTCATCATGGGCCTCCACAAGGGCATCCATACCGAGTTCCTCTGCCAGAGCCCGATACTCCTGAAGCTCCGTGTCCGAAAGGATGGCCGCAATGAGAAGCACTGCATCGGCGCCGATGCTTTTTGCTTCGTAAATCATATATGCATCCACGGTGAAATCCTTACGGAGAATCGGCACCTGCACCCTTTGCCGGATCTCCGCAAGATATTGATTGCTTCCAAGAAATCGGGTCGGCTCAGTAAGAACTGAAATGGCAGCCGCGCCGCAGTATTCGTAAGTGTCTGCTATTTTTTCATAAGGAAACCTGGGCGCAATCAGGCCCCTTGAGGGAGACGCTTTTTTTACCTCTGCAATGAGATGTAACCCTTCCCCGGAGAGACTTCCTCGGAAAATGCCTTGCCTTTCCCGAGGAAGTGCTTCTGCCTCGCTTCGAAGAGCGGCCAAGCTCTTCTCTCTTTTCTTTTTTGCAACCCGAGCTCTCGCCGCGTCAGCAAGACTATCAAGAATCATGGCAACCCCTTTATTTCTGACTTTCTGCTATAATGTGCTCCAGCGACTCAAAGGCCTTACCGCTATCGATCAGCGACGCTGCAAGAGACACTCCCTCTTTAATGGTCGCCGCCTTTTGAGCAACAAAGAAAGCAGCCCCCGCATTGAGAAGCACCGCGTTCCGCTTCGTCCCGCCCAGCTTTCCGGCAAGAATATCCCGGGTGATCCTCGCATTGTCCTCCGGCGTCCCTCCGGCCAGCTCCTCCTTTGTCCCCGGCACAAGGCCAAAATACTCAGGCCGGATGAGTGATGTGCGGTAGTAGCCATCCAGCACCTCACAAATCACCGACGGGCCATTGGGAGAAATTTCATCCAGCCTTTCCCTTCCGTAGGCCACAAGCCCCCTCCTAATACCAAGATGGACAAGAACCTTTGCGATAGGCTCCACAAGATTTTCATCATAGACTCCGAGGAGAAACGCCTCCGGCTTCGCCGGATTCGTAAGAGGCCCCAGAATATTGAACACCGTCCTAAAGCCAAGCTCCTTGCGGATAGAGCCCACATATTTCATAGCGCTGTGATATTTTTGGGCAAAGAGAAAACAAAAATTAGTCCTTTGAAGCATGGACAGCGCTTTTTCCGGCGTCATCTCCTTCTGAATGCCCAGCTCGTCCAAAAGATCCGCCGCGCCGCACAGAGAAGAAGCCGCCCGGTTGCCGTGTTTAGCTACCTTCACGCCGCCCGCCGCAAGAACAATAGCAGAAGTTGTAGAAACATTGAAGGTATGCGCTCCGTCTCCGCCGGTTCCGACGATTTCCAGCACCTCCATCCCCGGATGTGGCACCGGCGTGGCAAGGCTCCGCATAGCTTCGGCGCAGCCGGAAATCTCATCGATGGTCTCCGCCTTCGTGCTCTTTGTGGAAAGAGCAGCCAAAAAGGCCGCGTTCTGGGTCGGCGTCGTCTTGCCTTCCATAATTTCAAGCATGACCGAACGCGCCTCGTTATAGGTGAGGTCTCCCTTATTCACAAGCTTGATGATGGCTTCCCTAATCATATTTTTCCCTCCCAATAAAAAAACGCCTGTCCTCTTTCAAGGACAGGCGTAGACCTGCGGTACCACCTTGCTGCGCGGAAAAATCCGCACACCTCATAACAGAATGCCAACACATTCCTCAGTCTTAACGCGACTGCCACGTTGCGCCATACTCTCCGAAGATTTCTACGCACCCTCAGTGGTCCATTTGCCAGACTGCCACGATCCGGATTCCACCGCCCCGAATTCTCTTTGCGCACATTTTCTGACGTTATCTCCACATCACAGGTTTGAAACTCCCTATGAATTTGACTGTCATCATACCGCCATCAGATTTTCTTGTCAATAGGCTTTTGAAAAAAGCAGAACCATTTCATCTCCGATTTTTCACGACCTGATTATTTTTCAATGTTTCCAGCCGCTGCAGAATATCCTCGATTTGCTTCTGCTGGCTTGTGATTTGCGCCTTCTGATTTTGCACCTGTGCTTTTAATTCCTGGTTTTCCTGCTTCTGGCCTGCCACCTCTGTGGTAAGGTTTGCAATTTGTTCCTTCTGCTGGCTGATTACTGAGGTGAGGGCCGCCTTGGAGTAGCCTGCGTATTCACTCCGACGGCCTACCTTGAGGGAGAGCCCTACATTCATCATATCCTCGCCGCCGCCCATGCTTCCGCCGATAGAGAACATAGTGGCATCGTTAGGTCGATAGAAGGCTCCGACAGCATATGTTCAATGCTTACTATTAGCCTGTATTCTTCCCGCATCCCTCATCTGCCAGGCCTGTTTCTCTCGCAGGTGCTAACCAATCCCCATCTCCTTCATTTATCTTCTCTCCGCCTGTTTGTATAAGCATGATATAATAAATTTAATAGATACTTATTATGACATTAGAGTACCAATATCGCAATATTTTTACATATAGTTTAAATTTTATTTATAGCATTAACTAAAAAATTATATTCCTACAACTTTAAGCGTGATTGACCTATGCATCCCCTAAGCTTTCCAGGTAGAGGGGCGCGAAAAAAGGGGAGCCCCTAGTATTTTTAAGGGCTGTCCCCCTTTTTGTGCTGTAATTATTGTGTTTCTTCCGGTCTAGCAAAAGGTCGTTTTTTATATTTTCTGCCGCTCCGACTGTAGTTTAGTCGTCTCTCCGAGAATCCCAAGGCTCATCCTTTTTCACGGCTTCCACAGTTCTGGCGTAGCTCTCCATGAGTTCCCGGTAAGCCAAGAAGGAATGAGAAAAAATATCTGCCCAGACCAGATCATCCTCACGATGCCAGGTCTTCTGCAGCTCTGCGGTGACCATGGAGGTGTCTACAGGAACGACACCGGCCTGCACCATGCGGGCCAGAGCGATTTCCTCTGCCATCTTGGAATATGTGCCCGACGCATCGACTACGGCAAATACCTTATACCCATCAGCCACGGCACTGATCGCAGGCAGTGCCAGGCATACACTTGTGACGGTACCGGACATGATCAGTGTCTTTCTTCCTGTCTTGGCGATCGCTTCTCGGAACTCGGGCACTTCCCATGCATTGATTTCTCCCCGGCGAGGAATATAGGTAATATCCGGAAGAATTTCCTTGATTTCAGGAATCAGCGGCCCATTGGGTCCCTGTGGAACAGAGGCGGTAGTGATCGCCGGAATACCTGCCTGCTTAGCTGTCTTTGCGAGACCTACCACATGGGTACGCAGATGGGTTCGCGGCATATCCTCTACCAGCTGGAACAAGCCGCTCTGGGGATCAATCAGCACCATAACCGCATCATCAATATCAATCATAGGCCTCTGTCCGTTGAAATTCGCTACGTTTTCAAACATTTTATACCTCCATGGGAAAAAATATAAAGTTCTATAAAAGTATTGTACAACTAAATCTTGAAATATTCAATCGCATATACTAGATTATATTTTAAAGTATTCCTAATAATTTTTTCGCTTTTTTTACTTCCATTTTTAAAATGTGCGCTACTTTTAAAACCGCTCGTGGCGTTTATTTTTTTGCGATGCTTTCTTTGCACGGTCGCTCCTTCTGAAATTAGACAGACCCGGTTAGAAGGCGTGGCAGACACCCAGGCTCCATTCCCATTTTTTCTGGATGTCTCCGCCGAAGGTGCGTTCCACGTCTCCGCCGAGCCAGAGATCCTTTGGCGGTACTGGGTGCCGATGCCTGCAGTAATGCAGGTGCCACCCATGTCGTAAAATGCGCCCAGTGTCTCATCATTTTTATCATAATAAAAAGGCTTGCTTATTTTAAGCAAGAAAAGCAAAAGGCAGCGCCCAAGGCTCTCCCTTTTGCTTTTCTTTGTGCTGTTATTTTTTTAATGCTTCCAGCCGCTGCAGAATATCCTCGATTTGCTTCTGCTGGCTTGTGATTTGCGCCTTCTGATTTTGCACCTGCGCTTTTAATTCCTGATTTTCCTGCTTCTGGCCTGCCACCTCTGTGGTAAGGTTTGCAATTTGTTCCTTCTGCTGGCTGATTACTGAGGTGAGGGCCGCCTTGGAGTAGCCTGCGTATTCACTCCGATGGCCTACCTTGAGGGAGAGCCCTACATTCATCATATCCTCGCCGCCGCCCATGCTTCCGCTGATAGAGAACATAGTGGCATCGTTAGGTCGATAGAAGGCTCCGACAGCAAGCGCATTCGCATCCTTATAGCGGCCATAACCTGCGGCAAAGTCCCACTTCGCTTCAGGATCGTAGTCTTGGGGGTGGAGAGCCGCCAGTGCCGCCGCGCCTGCGCCGACCCGGTCAACGCGGCTGTCCATTCGATCAATTCGGTCCCCTATATGAGTCACTTGATTGCCTATCTGGGTAATCGCATCGTCATTCTTCTTGACCTGCCTATCTAGGGCAGCAAGATTTTCTCCGGCTGTGTTGTCGGCCTGGATGTAACTCCCATCCTGTTTCACCCTAGTTTCTTCATATACAGTACCGCCTGTAACAATGCCCGTATTTCCATCCTCTACCTTGCCGTCTGTCACGACCGATACGGTATAAGTTGTGGAGTTATCTTCATTCGTAGTCGGTATGACCGTCACATGATCTCCAGCAGCCACGTTACTCTTGGCCGCCTTGAGTTGGGCTACGTTCACCGCGTCAGCGTCATTGGTACCCGCAGCTACATTGGTTATTTTTTTATTAGCTCCATCAATCCCGTCAGTGGTGACGGAAGGTCCATTTTGAATCGACAACCCTTCAGAATTTATTGTAGTATTTCCTGCTTGTACGCTGTTTAAAGACAAGTCTTTTGCAATATCCACCACATACTCTGTACCGCCGGTATCGTTTTTGGCTGTATTTGTCACAGATACGTTGGCACTCCCTGCTACCACAGATGCCTCTTTATCATAGGCAGCCTTGATGGCATCATGGAGGGTATTTGCACCAGTGTTCCCAATATTGGACATGGATATCTTGCCATTCGCATCAACCGCCGCATTACCACCAAGCACAGAAACTGTGGAATTTACAACAGAAGACAGGGTATTTGCTACCGCATATAACTGGCTGCCATTAACAGCGTCCGTACTGGTGGCAGATATGCTTCCTGCAGCCACATTCACTACTTGCCGCTCGTTATTTTCTGCCCCCACACTAACCACGCCATGTTTAGGATCTCCTTGCCCCGCAAAATCGCCATAGGTCAAACCGCCAATTGTTGCATGGGCTTCAGTAGTAGCGGCACGGTCGGTAGACGCATTGCCCAGGATCACACTGTTATCCTGAGTCGCAGTGATTTGGTTTCCTAATACAACCGTATTATTCTTTTTTACTACATTACCGGTTCCAATGGCAGCGGAAGAGTTACCGGATACTTCACTGCTAGCGCCAATAGTGATAGATTTCGTCCCGGACGCTTTTGCAAGACTTCCAAAAGCCGCAGCCTGAACTCCTTCTGCTGTAGCATAGTTACCTACCGCCGTTCCTTGCGTGCCTCCACGACTTCTAAAGCCAATCGCTGTCCCTTCAGTACCTGCATTGGCAGTTTGCCCCATAGAGACGCCGTGATTGGTTGCAGTTCCTCCTACGGTAATCCCTGCCTCAGTAGCTGTCCCGCCCACGGCAATAGAAGAACCTCTACCGTACAGAGACATGGTAGCCGTACCATTGATCGCGATATTTCTACCACCTGTCGCGGACGCATTGGTGCCAATCACGACATTATCCCCTAGTGCAGCGCCCACACTAGTCTTTGCGCCATTCCCGATAACTATGTCATTATCTCCTACTGCAGTAGCGATAGTTCCTGTCATCACCATAGAGCCTGTACCCTCTCCGTCACCCACACTCACCGCTGCTGAAAAGAATGTGGTAGCCACACTCGCCGAAAGTAATCCAGTTAATATACATATTTTCAATTTCATTGGTTTCTCTGTCTCCTCTTTCCATCCTACTATAGGATCCCTGACATGAATCCGTACTCGTAATACATCACCAAGACTGCTAATCATTTTTCTGATACAGATACTGTGCCACAACCATCCCCTTTACCTGATTTACTTTCCTGTCTGTGCCTGCGTTTTACAGAATAGTCTCGGAAGTTTATCCGTTTTGATTATACACTAAGGTACCCCCCCGCAATATTTTCAAAATTTCATATTAATTTTTTATTTATATTTTAAAATATAAATTTATATGTACCTAATTTATATAAGTGATATCACCATAATCAGTTTTCCCTCAGCACCCATGGGGAATAAAAAATAACGGGCTTAAAACCTCCAGTATTTAATGAGTGCATTATTTTTCAATGCTGACAGCCGTTGCAATATTTCTTCAATCTGTCTCTGCCGGTTTTGTACTTGTTCCTTTAATTCTTGATTTTCCTGCTTCCGGGTATCCGACTGCTTCTGCTGGCCTTCTATCAGGGCCGCCTTAGAGCAGCCTGCGTATTGATTCCGATGGCTTACATGGAAAGACAACCCCGCATTCATCATATCCCCGTTGCTCTCCAGAACCTTAAACTGAGCCACATTCACCGCATCCGTATCAGCTGTTCCGGGAGCCACGCCTGTGATCGGGCGGGACACGTTGTTAACAGCATCGCTTACAGAAATAGCGCCTGCGGTGGACTCCTAAGCAGCAGAGTCATCAGTAGGCGCTTTCCCTGTAAAAGGCTCATAGCCCTCTGCCCTAGCCACGGCAGCCACTGAACACTGTCCAAAGCGACGCCTTTTACGGCTGTTACATTTACTTTATGCCCTATAACCGTTCCATTTGTCGCATTTTCAGTAGACGCATTGGCAGAGTCGCCGATGTCAATGCTAAAGGTGCTAGGGACGTTGGCAGACCTTGCAATCGCAACCGCACTATTTACCGTCGCTTTAGCATCCTGCCCAACTGCAATGGTATCTCCGTCCGCTTCAGATGTAGCTCCCCCTTGCCAAGCATAGAACGCCCTGCTGCAAATATATGTATAGCTCGTCGCATCTAAATTGCTACACAGGATTTGTCCGACAAGCAAATAAGACAGCATGAAAAAATCCCACCATACGTGGGATTTCATTCTGTGGTGCGGTTGGAGAGATTTGAACTCTCACGGATAAATCCACTACCGCCTGAAGATAGCGCGTCTGCCAGTTCCGCCACAACCGCATATGAAATTGGAACAACGGGAAATACGTATAGAATGGTGCGGCTGGTGAGACTTGAACTCACACGATCGTACGATCACTACCCCCTCAAAGTAGCGCGTCTGCCATTCCGCCACAGCCGCATATATGGTGCCTCAGCACGGAATCGAACCGTGGACACAAGGATTTTCAGTCCTTTGCTCTACCAACTGAGCTACCGAGGCAAAAATGTGGCGACCCGGATCAGATTTGAACTGACGATCTCCGCCGTGACAGGGCGGCATGTTAGACCACTACACCACCGGGCCGTTTGGTGGGCGATGACAGGATCGAACTGCCGACATTCTGCTTGTAAGGCAGACGCTCTCCCAGCTGAGCTAATCGCCCACATATTGGTGACCTGTGGGGGATTCGAACCCCCGAACCCGCCGTGAAAGGGCGGTGTCTTAACCGCTTGACGAACAGGCCGTCTGGTGATCCATCCGCGACTCGAACGCGGGACACCTTGATTAAAAGTCAAGTGCTCTACCGACTGAGCTAATGGATCATGGCAGGGGTAGCAGGGTTCGAACCTGCGCATGACGGAGTCAGAGTCCGTTGCCTTACCACTTGGCGATACCCCTATGGCTCCCGAAGCAGGACTCGAACCTACGACATAGCGATTAACAGTCGCTCGTTCTACCAACTGAACTATTCGGGAATCTATAAGTAACATCTGATGTGGACAGATGAACCTATCCTTTGGAGCGGAAAACGGGACTCGAACCCGCGACCCCCACCTTGGCAAGGTGGTGCTCTACCACTGAGCTACTTCCGCAGTTGTCAGTAACGATATCATTATACCATCACATCAACGTTTGTCAAGCGTGAGACGCACGTATTTTCGTAACGTCACGAATCCTACTCTAGCATATCCCCGCGACCTGTGTCAATGGGATATGTATGAATTGTTCAAGCTTCGTAAAAAATTATCTGTCCTCGGAAATCATGCCGAAAACCTTCGGATGGCGGCTGAAAATGGTTTCACCCCGATCAGTGAAATACCCCAGATATTCCGCCACTGTATTATCTCCGCCGGGGCCTGTCTCGCTCCCGGTGCCGTAGGCGGTTTTGTCCACCAGAAAACGGCCGTCCATGGGAATAAACGCTGCCGCCAGTCCTTCCAGCATCGCCGCCGCAAAGGGATAAATCCGATCGGCGGAAATGGACTGCCCCGCGGTCGCTCCCGCGTTGACTAGAATCTTTTCCGTCGTTTTCCCTGCCTCGGTAGTGCCCTTTTCCATGGCAAAGGGCACCACAAATACGCTTTCCACGCCGAGATAATCAAGGCCTGCTAAAAACAAGTAGAGGGCCATCAGGTTTTCCTCAGTCACTCTCGCCCGCCGAAGGTCCACGATGGTGGCGGGTATTTCGTCCAATGCATCGGACGCGCCGGAGGTGAGCGCGGAAAATACCTTCCAGCCGGTTTCCTCCCAGTCAGGCGCCCCTTTTTCGCAAATGCCGCGCCATATACGGAAAATATCGGCCTGCTTCAAAAGAAGGGGCTTCTCCTTGGCTTCGGGAATCGTGAAAAAATGCGCCGGAATTTGCGCCTTGGGATAGGCCTTTTCAATGAATGATTCCTGAATTCCCGCATCGTTCAGCTTGGATCTGAGATAAACCGCGGGCACCCCCATATCGATGAGCCCGCCCACCAGCATGTCCGGCGTCAGCATGCCGTACACGCGAATAAAAAGAGCCTTCATCACTTCACGTCCTCTCGCTGCCTCCCCTTGCCGGGGCCGTCCAACGCCACAGCCACGTGCCCGCTGCCGAAGGTTTTCATTTCATTCAGCATATCCAGAGACGCATCCAGAAGGGAGAGCCCCAGCGCGGAGCCGAATCCTTCCGCTGTGGAAATATCGTAATGTAAAAAGCCATGGATCGAAAGCTTTTGCATCTGCATCGCATGCACCGGTTCATCGTAGGCCACGGAGGGAAATACATATCCCGCCAGCTCCGGATAGGTCTCGCAGGCCGCCAGCACCGCTGCACCGGTCACGGCATTGTCAAATACCACAGCCATTCCCTGCCGGCCGCATTCCACCGCAAGGCCGTATAAAGCGGCGATCTCCGCCGAACCGGTATCCGCAAAGGCGCCCAGCGGATCCTTTGCAAAATCCGCTTTCCTTCCAAGGGACAGACTGTATCCGCCCCGAGCAGAGGCCTGCTCCAGCTCCTCCTTCATAATGGAGGCGGTCACCGCCAGCGCCGACAGCATGGCACGCTCGCCGATATTGCCAAGGCCCACCGCCTGCACGCCCTGGACGGCAAGGCTTTTTCCTACCGACATGCCCAGTGAAATCGCCGACTGCGCTACCTCTCGGTCCATGGCGGGATGGCCATGATGGGTGCCGTGGATCGCTTTTCCCTGCAGAACGCCGGGGATCTGATCCGTTTCCTGCTCCAGTCCTGCGTCGATTACGTAAACCGGCACGCCGATCCGGCGGCATACAGCACTGACCGGCGCGTTGCCGGAGGCTACATAGCCGATTTCTTCAAGAGACCCTTTCCCCTTCGTTTTATTTTCCCCGTCCACATCGCTGTCTCCGGCAAAAATAACCACTGCCTTGGCAAGGCTTTCAGGCTTCGGGTCGGACAAAATCCCGGAAAGACGGATAGCCATATCCTCCAGCTTTCCCAATGAATGGAGGGGCTTAATGAGATTATCCACATACAGGCGGCATGCTTCCATGACCTGATTGTCCAATGGTTTGATTGTACTCATGCGCCTGCCCCCTTTGCCCGTTCCACGCCCTCCAGATACACCGAAAGCGCAAGCTCCAGCATTTTCATCTGAATCGATGCGCCCACTGCCTCGCCAAGGCGGAAGTCCAGATCGATATATTCCGCAAGGCCCAGCGCGTCCAGTGATTTTTTATGAGCCTGCTCCAGTGATAAATGGGAGGCCATGAGATAATTCACTGATTCCTTCGAAAGAGAGCGGGCAATAAATGCCGCCGCGGTGGTATTAAATCCGTCAATGATGGTCATGGCGCCGTGAGAGGCTGCGCCCAGAATGACGCCTGCCATACAGCCGAATTCAAAGCCGCCCACCTTGGACAGCACATCGAGACCGTCGTGAGGAGACGGCTGATTCACGTCCAGCGCCTTCTGCACAATTTCCACCTTGTGGATCAGCCGCTCATCAGAAATATTTGTGCCCCGCCCGGTCACCTCCACCGCGTTCCAGCCCTGAAACGCGCCGATGATGCACGCCGCCGCGGTGGTATTGGAAATGCCCATCTCGCCGATGGTAAAGACCGTGTATCCTTCCCGTGCTTTTTCATCGGCAATTTCTATACCCACCTCGATGGAGCGGATCGCTTCCTCTCTTGTCATGGCAGGACCTTCGGAAATATCCTTGGTCCCCCAAGCGATTTTACGATGAAGAAGATCGGGACAGTCGGACATATCATAATTGATGCCCACATCGACCACCACCATGGACGATCCGGAATAAACCGCCATCGCATTGGCAGAGGCGCCATGATTAACTGTATACGCCCGGGTCATGCCGACAGTGGTTTCCTGCGGATATGCAGACACCCCCTGTTTATACACGCCATGATCTGCGCAGGCAATAACCATGCAGGCCCGGGGAATTTCGGGCATCGCCTTTCCCGTGATGCCCGCATACCGCATGACCATATCCTTCATAAGTCCTAAATCGCCCATGCCAAGGTAAAGCGAATCCCAGCGGCTTTGTACCTCGTCCATGGCCTTTATATGCAAGGGATGGATCCCTTCCAAGGTCTGTTCTAAAACGCCCATTATACCTCCCGCGCCGAGCCTGTCAGAGCAAAGCGCCTGATTTTTATGATGGATATTCCATTTGTAACTAATTGTATTATAACATAGGCCCCGCTTGTATCAGGCCCATCTCGCCCTGTATGATAGGATATAAAGGAATCCGATCATTGATGATCCGTAAAGGAGACGCTATGCATACCATCATAAAACGAATCAGTCTCATTGTAGCCGTCATCGCCGCGCTGGCTGCGGGGTATTATTTCCTGTACTGGCAAAATACGCCGGCCTTTGCGGCGGGAGAAATACAGCAGGCAGTACAAAAAAAGGATTATCCTCTGTTTCAAAAGCGGGTGGATATGAGAAGGGTCTATTCCGCCGCTGTAGACGATGCGCTGGCCGAGCTCAGCGCCGACGGAATGGTAGAGCACAGGCTGGCGGCATCCCTTATGAAAGGGTTGAAGCGGCAAATCGTAGACGAGCTGATCCGGCAGACTGAAATAAACTTCAAGCAGGACGAGCCCGCAGACGCATCTCTTTTGGACCAGCCCGTAAAAACGTTGACCGCTTACATCGGCTCCTCTGCCCTGTCCCTGACCGATGTCTTTGCTGTCACTGAGAAGGACGGTATCGCCATGGCCAGCATTAAACTGCATGATAAAAAGCTGGGGAAGGATTTCGTTTGGAAGGTGCAAATGGAAAAGGATCCTTCCGGTCTCTGGTGCGCCACGAGGGTTATCAACCTGAGGGAGTACCTCAAGGAAAGAGAGCAGCTTCTCAAAAAAGCAGTCACGCCATAAAAAAGCCTGCCGATGACTCGGCAGGCTTTTTATATAACTTGAAGGAGGAAAAATTTCAAATATTCTGTTTCCGGCACCGTAAGAAGGATGGGATGATCCGGCGACTGCCGTCTCTCTTCAATGAGCCGCAGTGTCACCGCCGCGTCTCTTGCCGCTTCTTTCAGCATTTTCACAAATAATTCGTCTCCCATAAAATGAGAGCAGGAGCAGGTCGCTAGATAGCCGCCGCGAGGAAGAATTTTCATGGCCCGGTAATTGATTTCCTTATATCCCCGATACGCGGCATGCACGGTTTGCCCTGACTTGGTAAAGGCCGGCGGATCTAAAATAATGTAGTCATAGTCCCTAGGGTGAGACTGATCTATCTCCGCAAGATAGGCGAATACGTCGGCTTGCACCGCACGGATTTCGAGGCCATTCAAGGCAGCATTGCGCCTCGTCATTGTCACCGCTTCCTCAGAAATGTCCACCGCTGTCACCGAGGCGGCTCCGGCCTTCGCCGCATTCAGCGCGAATGCGCCGGTATGGGTAAAGCAGTCCAGCACATGACGGCCCCTCGCGATAGCTCCTGCGGCAAGACGGTTGAATTTCTGATCCAGAAAGAAGCCTGTTTTCTGTCCATTCTCCACGTCTACGGTGTAGCGGATCCCATTTTCTACAATGGCGGTCACCGTTTTTTGCGCCGCCGCCTCCAAAAGCGGAGACGCATAGAAGCCCTTGTACATGTCCATACCCTCAAGGGCGCGGATCTTCCCTTCGTTCCGCTCATAAACACAGGAAACAGGTAGCCCCCGCTCCCGCAATACTTCAATCAGACCGTCCAGTATGATCGATTTCCGTTTTTCTATGCCCAGCGAAAGAATTTCCACAGACAGCACATCTCCGAACCGGTCCACAGTCAGTCCCGGCAGCTGATCCGCCTCGCCAAAAACAAGGCGCATACAATCTTGGTCCTCGTTTCGCATGACCTGCAGGCGATAATCCACCGCATAGGCCGCCCGCCGTTTCCAGAAAGCCTCGTCAAAGCGGTCATTGGCATTGGTGGAAACAATGCGGAGCCTTATTTTTGAATGGGGATTGTAAAAGGCGCTGCCTAAGAATTTTCCCTTTAACGAAAGCACCCGAACTATATCCCCCGGCAGAGCATCGTCCACCGATTTCACTTCGCTCTCATAAATCCAGGGGTGTCCGCCCCGCAGGGCCAGCTCCGCCCGTTTGCTTATCACTGCTGTAGCTCTGTCTTCCATGTGCCGCCTCTTTCCGCCTGTTGCTTTTTTATCTCTTCTTCCCTGTCCTGCTTATTGTATCATGCCTTTCATGAGACGATTTCTTCGTTCCACAAAAAAGGCACGTCACCCTGAGATGACGTGCCTTTTAAATTCTGCCGCTGACGCTTGTATTACATCATACCTGCGCCGCCCATGGGAGGCATCGGGGGCATGGCCGGTTTATCCTCCGGCGCATCGCCTACGACCGCTTCCGTGGTCAGTACCAGCGCTGCGATGGACGCAGCGTTCTGGAGCGCGCTTCTTACGACCTTGGCCGGGTCTACGATGCCCGCAGCCATCATGTCCTCAAATTTGTCCTCTGCCGCATTGTAGCCAATGCCAGGCTTCGCTTCCTTGACCTTCTCCGCAATAATAGCGCCTTCTACGCCTGCATTGTCAGCGATCTGCCGAACCGGCGCTTCGATGGCATGACGGACAAGATTGATGCCTGTCTTTACGTCGCCTTCCGCCTTGATAGCGTCTAGTTTACTCTGCACGTTGATGAAGGTGGTGCCGCCGCCGGCCACAATACCTTCCTCCACGGCTGCACGGGTTGCGTTCAGCGCATCCTCGATGCGAAGTCTCTTATCCTTCATTTCTACTTCGGTAGCTGCGCCGACTTCAATGACCGCTACGCCGCCGGACAGCTTAGCCAAACGCTCCTGCAGCTTTTCTTTATCGAAGGTAGACGTAGCCGCTTCGTACTGCTCTTTAATCTGCTTTGCTCTCTGACGGATGGCTTCCTTGTCGCCTGCACCGCCAACGATGGTGGTATTGTCCTTGGTGATACGGATCTGATGCGCCCGTCCCAGATCAGATAGGGATGCGCTGTCCAGCTTGCGGCCCATATCCTCGGAAATCACAGTGCCTCCGGTAAGAATGGCAATGTCCTCCAGCATAGCCTTGCGGCGATCGCCAAAGCCCGGAGCCTTGACCGCAGCGCATTTGAAGGTGCCCCGCAGACGGTTTACTACCAGCGTAGCCAGCGCTTCCCCTTCTACGTCCTCAGCAATAATGAGGAGCTCCTTGCCGGACTGAACAACCTTTTCAAGGAGAGGCAGCACGTCCTGCAGCACATTGATTTTCTTATCGGTAATCAGAACGAGCGGTTCATCCATGACACATTCCATCTTATCCGGATCGGAAACCATGTAAGGCGAGAGGTAGCCACGGTCAAACTGCATGCCCTTCACGACCTTCAGGCTGGTGCCCATGGTCTTGGAGTCTTCTACAGTGATGACCCCGTCATTGCCAACCTTTTCCATAGCGTCCGCAATCAGGCCACCGATATTGGCATCAGCAGCGGAAATAGAGGCCACCTGTGCGATGGCTTCCTTTGCCTTAACCGGCACAGACTTAGCTTTGATTTCCTTTACAAGAACCTCGACTGCCTTTTCAATGCCCTTCTTCAGAACCATCGGGTTGGCACCGGCTGCCACGTTTCTCATGCCCTCATGAATCATGGACTGCGCCAGGAGGGTAGCCGTAGTGGTTCCGTCGCCGGCCACGTCATTTGTCTTTGTGGCTACTTCCTTCACCAGCTGGGCTCCCATATTTTCAAAGGGATCCTTCAGCTCGATTTCACGGGCAATGGATACACCGTCATTGACAATATTCGGAGCACCGAATTTTTTATCCAGCACCACATTGCGCCCCTTCGGTCCCAGAGTAATCTTGACCGCATCAGCCAGCTGATCTACGCCCTTTAAAAGAGCGGCTCTTGCTTCTTCGTTATAAAGTACTTTTTTTGCCATAATGTCTTCGCTCCTGTTTATCTATTAAAATACACCGAGAATGTCTCTTTCGGAAAGAAGCAACATATGCTTACCCTGCTCCTCAATATCCACCCCAGAATACTTGGCAAAGAGAACCTTGTCGCCAACCTTGACCTCAAAAGCGGCTCGGCTTCCGTCGTCCAGCATTTTGCCGGAACCTACCGCCAGCACGGTCCCCTTCTGAGACTTCTTCTGCGCTGTATCCGGAATGAGGATACCGCCCTTTGTTTTAGTCTCTTCTTCTTCCACTTCTACAAGAACCCGATCTGCCAATGGTTTTAACATGTATGATTCCTCCTTTGAAATGATGGCTTCTTTATTAGCACTCACTCATTACGAGTGCTAACTTACATTACCTATAATACATTCACCGCTCATAAAATGCAAGGGCAAAAGAAAAATATTTTCCCTTTGCCCTTTCTGTTCGGTCCACAAAAAGCACCGATTCATTTCTTTTTTAGCAAGGAAATAAAAAAAAGCAGAGCCGAAGCCCTGCCATGTATTACTGTTCCTGCGCGGCCTTTTCCCCGAGAATGCGTACATCCAGCGGAATGTGGATCTTGAATTTTTCCTTTACCTGCCGCTGCACCTCATGAAGTACATCCAGAACATCCCTGCAGCTTGCTTTTCCATTATTGACTACAAACCCGGGATGCACTGCGGACACTTGGGCATCCCCCACAGAAAATCCGATCAATCCGCATTCTTTAATCATAGGACCTACGAAATATCCCGGAGGACGGAGATACATGGTCCCGGCGCTCCGTTTATCCAGCGGCTGCTTCGTCCGGCGGGACAGCTGATGCTCTTCCATGCACCGCCTGATTTCCTTGCTGTGGCCTTTTGCCAGATGGAGCTTTGCGCCCAGCACGATTTCCCCATTGTGCATAAAAATGCTGTCACTGTCGCCGTAGCGCAGCTCATTCCAGCCATAGGTTTTCCGTTCCCTTCCGTCCCGGGTCATGGCGTAGACCTCTTCCACTACCTTTTTCATCATGCTTCCGTAGCCGTTGGCATTCATGAAAACTGCCCCGCACAGAGTACCCGGTATGCCCACTGCCCATTCAAAGCCCTTCAGCTCGTTTTTCAGGGCAAAGCGGGAAATCGTACCGGTTCCCACGCCGCCGAACGCAGTGATCCATGTGCCCTCGCAGGTCATTTCCTGACTCATCCGGTTCGTGCAGATGGTGATGCCCCGAATGCCTAAATCTGATACGAGACAGTTGGAGCCGCCGCCGATGATGGTCACCGGGATGCCCTCCTGATCCGCCTTCATAAGAATGCGCTGCAGCTCCTCCTCATTTTGAGGCAGGACAAATACATCGGCAGGCCCACCGATTCCGTAGGTGGTATGCCGAGACATGGGCTCATTGGTTTTTATTTGTCCCGCTGCCAAAAGACCGTCAAAAAATACATTCCAATCAGTCATGATGATCCGCTTCCAGTATATCCATACCCTGTGACATGGCTTCGGTGATAATCCTCTGCAGATCCGCCGCCACCTGATTCCAACGGATAAAGGCTTGGAGATAGGCCTGGGCGTCATCGTTATTGCTCACCAGCACTGCCAGATCCTGCAAACGGCTGTAGGCGGATTCATCCTCCTTCTGGCCTGCCAGCTTGGCATAATCTGCGGCCATCTGGGCTGTAATATATTCCTGCACCATTTTCTTCGCTTCCGGGTTCTTGCGGATTTTTTCCGCCGCCGCCGAGAGAGCCTTCATCTCGTCAGACTCTTTGATCGCTTTTGCCAGCGAATAGGCTTCATCATATGTATTCAACTGCCGTGCCTCCTTTGAATAACCGTCCGCTTTTTGTCAGCAGATGGGGAAAATTCATTTGCCGCAGCGCCTCCATGGCTACGATGGCCACCGCATTGGACAGATTGAGAGAACGGGCCTCCTCGATCATGGGGATTCTGATACAGCTGTCCTTGTGTCGCTTCAAAAGCTCCTCGGGAAGCCCCTTAGACTCCTTGCCAAACACAAGCACATCCTCCTCGGTATAGGAAACCTCCGTATACGAGCGGACTGCCTTAGTCGTATTGTAATAAAACCGATGCCCCTCCAGCATGCGCAGAGCCGCCTCGTAATCGGGATGCACATGCACGTCCAGCAGATCCCAATAATCAAGACCGGCCCGTTTCAAATGCTTGTCATCTACGGAAAAGCCCAAGGGCTCCACCAGATGAAGGGTCAGATGCTCCGCCGCGCACAGCCGGGAGATATTTCCCGTATTTCCGGGAATTTCCGGCTCCACCAGCATAATATGCATAGCGTCTCCTTTCCGATCAGAAATAGCTTCCGTACCTGTTTCTGTACCGGTCCGTCATCTCCCGCCCCTCATATACCTTGAAGGTATGCGGCTTCTGTCCGGCATAGGAAATCTGATAAATCGGCCCTATATCCATACCGCTCACAGGAATGCGGTACAGGTTGTCATGAAATCCGTCGGACTTCTGCGGGATCGGCGCACCGGTCATATACACGCCCTCATTGAACGAAAAGAGGGACCCTCTCTTTCCTCCCGCAAAGGCTGCCGGCGACAGCTCCTCCTCCGTCAGCGGCTCGTCCATCATGACCTCTACGGTCAGATAATCTACAGCGATCACCGAGTCGATTTTATTGGCATAGCCGGTTCCGCCAAGAAGAAACGCCGAAAGAAATGCCAGCGCCATTGTTTTCCTTATAGACAATGCGTCACCTCCCAAGCCTGTCTGTCCCTCATATTTTACCACAGACCTTCCGTCAAATATATTCACGCCCGAAGAGTCCTCCCGGGCAAAAAAAAAGAGAAGGCCTTGCCCTCTCTTTTCAGCGTCTTACTTCTTTTCTCTGATTCTCGCCGCCTTGCCGGAACGTCCACGCAGATAGTACAGCTTGGCTCTGCGAACAATGCCGCGGCGCTTCACTTCAATCTTTTCAAGACGGGGCGAATGAATCAGGAAGGTTCTTTCCACGCCTACGCCATAGGAAATACGGCGTACCTTGAAAGTTTCTCTGACGCCGGAGTTATTTCTGGCAATCACAAGGCCTTCAAATACCTGCACACGTTCATTCTTTCCTTCTACAACCTTTACATGGACACGGACGGTGTCGCCGGGGCGGAATTCAGGAATGTCCTTGCGGAGCTGTTCATTCTCCAATGTTTCGATGATATTCACGATCTTTTCCTCCTTCTCACTGGACATTCATGCCGATCGCTTTTGGCAGCGGACTGTCCGGGCTAACAGTGCCATTGTATCACATGCGTCAATCCGGCGCAATACAGTAAAAAGCTTATAACCCTTCCATGGGAATGGCAAGCTTCTTTAATTTTTTAAGAGCCTTTCCCTCGATCTGGCGAATACGCTCCCGGGTGACCCCAAAATGGCGGCCCACCTCCTCCAGCGTGCGCTGGGTGCCATCGTCCATGCCAAATCGGAGCTTTAATACGCCCCGTTCTCTTTCGGTCAGCGTGTCCAAAAGCCTTGCCACCTGCTCTCTCCGCATGGTAGCCGCCGCCTCCTCCTCGGGAGATGCGGTTTTTTGATCCTCAATGAAATCTCCCAGGTGGGAATCCTCTTTTTCCCCGATCGGCGTTTCTAAGGAAATCGGATCCTGGGCAGCCTTCTTTGCCTCCCGGATTTTTTCCACGCTGATGCCCATTTCCCGGGACAGCTCCTCATTGGTCGCTTCCCGGCTGTGCTCCTGCAGGAATTTTCTTCCGATGCGGTTCATTTTATTGATGGTCTCCACCATATGAACCGGCACGCGGATGGTTCTTGCCTGATCCGCAATGGAGCGGGTGATGGCCTGCCGGATCCACCAGGTGGCATAGGTGGAAAATTTATATCCCTTGGTGTAGTCAAACTTATCTACCGCCTTAAGGAGACCGATATTTCCCTCCTGAATCAGATCCAGAAAGGGCATGCCCCGACCGGGATATTTTTTTGCGATAGAAACCACGAGACGCAGGTTGGCATTGGCCATTTCCTTTTTCGCATCCCGGGCGGCTTCTTTTTCCTCCTCTGTGGCAGTGTCCGCCTTTCCCTTTTCAATAATCTTGGCCAGCGTCATTTCCTCCTCTGCCGTAAGGAGCGGGGTAGCGCCGCATTCCCGAAGATAGAGACGCACCGGGTCACTCACGCTGGCGATCTGCCCTGTATTCGCCTCGCGGCTGGCACTCTCGGCCTCATCGTCTGCCTCTTCGTCCGCATCGGGAATCATATCATCCGATACAGGCTCCTCTTCGCCGGTATCCTCATCATCCCCCAAGCCTTCCTCGTAGGTCAGCTCCACATGATGGGCATGCAATTCACTAAAAATAGAATCCAGCTGTTTTTTTATCAGTCCTTTTTCTTTGACAAATCGGAGAAGCTCCGCATAGGGGAGCGTTCCCTCCGGCGACTCACATTCCCGAAGCTCTGCGAGCCACTGGGACAACTGTGCGTTTTTCGCAGCCAAATCCGTGCACCTCCAAAAACTCTGCCGTTTTGCAAGTCCTGAATTGTTTATAGCCAGACCGGTTCCTTCACAGGAGTTCATATGCCCCCAAAAATCGGGCCTCTTTACGACAGGACATACCCGGCCATCTAAGTCAGAACATTATATTACTCTAGTCGGAAACAAAATGCAAGAAAAGAAAAACAGCGGTAGTCTCGAAAAAAATCACCCCTCCTGCCCCCAAATAAGGGGCTCCGACAAAAGCAGATCCACATTATCCGTATCATACTCAATCTGCTCCGACCAACGCCTCATAGATTCTGCCACAGATCCAGTCAGCGCCGCTTCCATATACACAAATAAAGCCCCCGCCCGGGCGAAGGCGGTCACCGCCTTTGTGCCATACGTATCAATATCCTCCAGCCGGCGATATAAAATATATTGCAGCAGCAAATCAAACCGCCTTGCTGCCGGAGGCGATTGCTTTGAAAGCAGGGAGAGTACATCCTCCTCATGGGCGCGATACCATGCCATGCGCTTTGTCCATGCCTCATCGATAGGTTCGGTTAAGGAATATTTTCCTATGATTTCTTTATAAATAGCCGACGTAACCCCTCCGGTGACATGGAAATCCTTTTCCGGGACAGAAAATCCGATGCGCTCGCAAAGGGCTTGCAGGGAAAGCGTTTCCTTTCCGTCCATTTCAAAAGAGAGGCCCGCCCTTTCACGCAGAAGCAATTCGCTGGCCGCCTCGCAGCAAAGGCCCAGCCCGCAAAGCTCATAGTCGTCCACATAAGTATAAAAGCGGGGATGCTCTCGGCAAATATCACACAGGCTGTCATCACCTATTTCTTTTACGATGCGGCAGAGCCCGTCTGCTTCCAAAAGCGGGCAAAGGCCCTTCTCATTGAACGCAATCCGCCAGCCCTCCCCGCCATGGATCATACTTTTTTGCAGAGCCTCGCCAAGCTCGCCATGCTGCCGCTGATAGCTTTCTGCGGTTGCATCATCGATGGCAATCTCCCATTTCTGGCAGCACGTATGCCGGCAGGCTCCCGCCTTGCAAGCAAAGCGGGGATAAAAAGACGGATAGACTGTATGCATAAAACCCTTCCCTAAAACTCCCTGCGCCGCAGGAATCCCTTCTAAATGAATCATCACCACCATACAAAACAGAAAACCGCCTGTCAACTGTAATAAATCGGACGGCAAGGCACACAAAAGACCTGAGAGGCTTACATACAGTCTCTCAGGTCTTTTTCCCAGCACAAACACAGGAGCATCTGTCTCAATGACTCCGTAATCCCAGCGTGATGAATCAGGCGCTGCGCACTGGCTTCGTTGTGAAATATTTCACGTAAAGCTGCTCAATCTTGTCGTCAAGTCACGTGATGATGCTGGCAAGCAATGGGTATGGTGCTCCTGCGTTGTATGGTTTTGGTCTTTCGTCTTTCTTAACCCGCGGGGAGAGGAAAATCCGAATTCAGCCCGCCTGACAGGTTTTTCCTTGCGCCGGCGCCGTATCATGACACAAAAGAAGCCGTATCGGGTTTTTGCTTCCGGAGGATTTTTACCTCTCAACAATAAAGTCGTCAAAAGGAATCAAAATCACAACCCCCTGAAAAAGATTCTAAAAAAATAACTCAGTCAAATCAACGACTGAGTTATTTTAACGCGAGGTTATCCCTTGAAATAGGCCACTCCCGATTCAAACAGCGGCTGATACAAATTTCCGCTGATATTTTTCGCGATATTATCTCCCCGCCGTTCGGTATGTCCCATCTTGCCAAGAACTCTTCCGTCCGCGCTAGTGAGCCCTTCCACCGCCCAGGCAGACCCATTTGGATTGTACCGGCTGTCGCGAGAGGGCACGCCGAGAGGATCCACGTATTGAGTCGCTATCTGCCCGTTGGCCGCCAGAGCGCGGATCTGCTCATCAGAGGCCACGAAACGTCCCTCGCCGTGGCTGATGGCGATGCTGTGCAAATCGCCGGGCTTGCAAAGGGACAGCCAGGGAGATTTTGTAGAAACAATTCTGGTGGTGACAAAGCGGGAAATATGGCGCCCAATGGTATTGAAAGTCAAGGTGGGCGCATTGCCTGTCAAGGGCTTAAATTCGCCGTAAGGAACAAGACCGAGCTTGATCAGCGCCTGAAAGCCGTTGCAAATGCCAAGGACGAGGCCGTCTCTTTTGTGGAGCAGGTCCTCCATGGCTTCTCTCAGCCGATCATTTCTAAATACAGCGGCAATAAATTTTCCGCTGCCGTCAGGCTCGTCGCCTGCGGAAAATCCGCCGGGAATCATCACGATCTGCGCCTTGGCGATGTGACCTGCCATTTCCTCCAGGGAGCTTTTCAGCTCGGCCTGATCCCGATTTCTGAAAATAAATATATCTGCTTCCGCGCCGGCTCGTTCAAAGGCTCTGGCGCTGTCCACCTCGCAATTATTGCCCGGCATGGTGGCGATGCATACTCTCGGGCGGATAACGCTTTGCCCGGCGTGAACCAAAGGCAGCGGCGACACAAGCGGGATTTCGGGGATGCTTTCAGTCCTACTTTCCGCCCGTCTCGGGAAAATGGGATCCAACGTGCCCTCATAGGCGCGAAGCATATCCGAAAGCGGTATGGTCTCGCCATACATCTTGAAGGAGTCCCCGCCGAGGGTACCCAACATTTTTACATGTGGCTGCCGGCAGTATTCCTCTGCCAGCTCGGAACTGGTTTCCACAAGAATGGCACCATAGAAATTTTTGAAAAGCTTTCCCTTCGGAAGCGTCTCGCTGAAGGTCAGTCCCAGACCATTTCCGAAAGCCATCTTCGCCGCCGTGGCCGCCACGCCTCCATAGCCCACTGCCTTCATCGCAAGGATATGACCTTTTTTCGTTTCTTCATGGATAAAATCCATATGCGCCTTAAAGACGTCCAGCCGAGGCATACCGTCCTCATCCTTTGGCTGCCCAAAGAGCAGTACCGTATCGCCTTGGCGCTTAAATTCCTGGCTCACCGCTAAAGACACCTTCCCCGGCGCAACTGCGAACGAAACGAGGGTAGGCGGCACATGCATATCGTTAAAGGTGCCGCTCATGGAATCTTTTCCGCCAATGGCGCCAATTCCCAGTGCCTTCTGCATGTAGAAAGCGCCTAAAAGTGCCGCTGCCGGTTTGCCCCAGCTTTCCTCATCCGTTAACTTTTCAAAATATTCCTGCAGCGTAAGGTATGCCTGTCTCCAGTCAGCGCCGAGAGCGGTAAGCCGGGCAATAGAAAGCAGTACCGCGTAGACTGCGCCATGAAAGGGGCTCCAGCTGGCCAGATAAGGGTCGAAGCCGTGAGTCATAAAGCTGGCCGTATCAGTTTCGCCGAAACGGACCGGAAGCTTGGCCACCATACCGTCGGACGGTGTTTTTTGATATGCTCCGCCAAAGGGCATCAGCACCGTGCCTGCGCCGACGGTGGAGTCAAACCGCTCAGAAAGTCCCTGCTCAGAGCACACATTCAGCTCTCCAAGAGTATCAAGCAGCGTATTCTTCACAGAGGATACCGGCTGCTCTGCAAAGAAATCCCCCTCTGCCGGCGCTTTTACACATACGCCGTGAGACTGAGATGCGCCGTTGGTATCCAGAAAATCTCTTGAAATGTCCACGATCCGCGCCCCGCGCCAGGTCATGACGAGCCGCCTTGTATCCGTCACTCTTGCGATAACAGTAGCTTCGAGATTTTCTTCCCCCGCATAGCCGATAAATGTATCCGCATCAGCGGCAGCTACCACCACCGCCATCCGTTCCTGAGATTCGGAAATGGCCAACTCTGTCCCGTCAAGGCCGTCATATTTTTTCGGCACCCGGTCAAGATTAATTAAGAGGCCGTCAGTCAGCTCGCCTACTGCCACCGACACGCCGCCGGCGCCAAAATCATTGCAGCGCTTGATAAGGCGCGTCACCTCTCCCCGGCGGAAGAGACACTGGATTTTCCGCTCGGTCAGCGGATTCCCCTTCTGCACCTCTGCGCCGCAGGTTTCTATAGACTCGGTGGTCAGCTCTTTTGATGAGCCGGTAGCGCCGCCCATTCCGTCCCTTCCCGTCCGTCCTCCTACGAGGATGATCACGTCGCCCGCCGCCGGTCTCTTGCGGATCACATGAGACTCCGGCGCAGCAGCAACGACGGCACCGATTTCCATCCGCTTTGCCACGTAGCCGGGGTGATAATACTCTGTCACTTCCCCGGTAGCCAGCCCGATCTGATTGCCATAGGAGCTGTATCCCTTGGCTGCCTCGATGGTAATTTTCCGCTGGGGCAGCTTGCCAGGCAGAGTGTCCTTCAAAGGCATTCTGGGATCTCCCGCTCCGGTGATGCGCATGGCCTGATACACGTAGGCCCGCCCGGAGAGAGGATCTCGTATGCAGCCGCCAAGACAGGTGGCAGCTCCGCCGAAGGGCTCGATTTCAGTAGGATGATTATGGGTTTCATTTTTAAACAGAAGCAGCCACTTTTCCTCGCCCTTTTCTGTATCCGCAGTAATTTTTATGGTACATGCGTTAATTTCTTCCGACTCGTCCAGATTGGCCAGCTTACCTTCCTTTCGGAGTGCCTTCACGGCGCAGGTGGCCATGTCCATCAAGGTCACCGGCCGGGTCGTGTCTTTTCCGTACACAATATCTCTGGTTTTTTCATACTCCTCCAGTGCCCGGGCAATGGGCGCGGAAAAACGCCCTTCCTCCACAGTCAGGCCTGTCAGCTTGGTAGAAAAGGTAGTATGCCTGCAATGGTCGGACCAGTATGTGTCCAGTACCCGCACCTCTGTTTCTGTAGGGTCCCGTTTTTCCTCATCCCGGAAATAATCACGGATCATAACCATATCCGCAAGACTCATAGCAAGACCCATGTCGTTTATAATCTGGGCAAGGCCATCCTCATCCTGATAAATCAATCCGTCGATGGTCGGAACAGGCTTCGGATCCTCCAGCGGAAGCGCAAGAGTCTTGGCCTCTCCCAGATCCGCCTCTCTGCCCTCCACAGGATTGACTAAGAACCGCAAAATTTTCTTTCGGTCTCCGTCCTCAAAGCTGCCATGGAATGCGTACACCAGCGCGCAGCGAACCTTCACCCCGTCCTTTCCCGTGACAATGGATAGACACTGTTCTGCCGAGTCCGCTCTCTGATCATACTGGCCGGGAAGGTATTCCACTGCCAGCACCAGGTCGCCCTTGGGCAATCCGCTCTCTATATCGTCCACAGGAGGCTCCGAAAAAACCGTGGCCACTGCCTTTTCATAATCCTCATCGGTCAGACCGTCCACGTCGTATCGGTGGTATATAGCGGCCCCGGTGATCCGGTCTCCCAAAATTTCTCTGAGCTGGATCGCCAGCACTCTTTCTTCGTGCCGGAAATTTTCTTTTTTCCTTACATAGAGTCGTCTGATAGGTTTCAAGATGCAGCACTCCTTCTTTGTAACTATCATGCCAAATCTTTTTGCATTCCTGTCTATTCCGCTTCTTCCATAGCGCGGCGTTTCTTTTCCATTTCATAGTCCCCGAGAAGAAGGGATACCTCTTTTTCCCTGCCAAGAGTTTCTTCCTTTGTCATATCAGGAAAAAATGAACCGATAGCCTGCTTCATTACTTCCTTTGCCAGATCATCCAGCGCATACACGAGGGGTCCCTTCCCCTCGTCCGGCGTGACCAGCACGAGCAGGTGCAGCTGCTCTTTCTCCGGGTAAAGATACATCCGGCTGTACAGCGGGAAAATAATTGCCCCGGAATGGGCAAGCATCCGATAGCCCACCGTATACAGATAGGGCGTATGCGAATCAAATCGCCGAAGCGGCTCCACCCCGTATATATCGATCCTCATATCGGTTTTTGCCAAAGGCCCGATCACGGCGGCGGCCAGCTGCTTCATAGCCTCTGCCGCAGTTACCCGAAGTTCCGAGGCCGGATCCGTAATCATACGGTTCACTTTAATCAATCCCCGCCAGGCGGGCGGCTTCAGGTTTAATTCCAAATACGGTTCTATGTCAGACTGGTTTTCCACAGAAATTTCCGCACTGATAATATACCCCGACGAGAATCTCCTACTTTTGGGAAGTAGCACCGAAAGCTGCCCGGCACGACCGGAAATCGTTCTTCCTCCCGTTTCAAGCCGGTACTCTCCGGGAATCTCCTTATAGGTAAACCCAGGCGGTAAAATCTCCCTTGCCAGGCTTCCTATATCATTTGCCGAGACGGGCACCGTCAAAAGCAGAATTGAAAGCGCCGAAACCATCCCCAGCCGTTTCCATTTCATTCAAAGCTCCTTTGCAGGCGGTACGCCCCATACAACAGATCATTCCCAAATTTCTCCGATGCGATGTGACTGCCTGTGACTACGATGAGATAATACAGGTCTTCATTCTTAAGCAGGGATGATGAAACCCATAAAGGAAATGAAAGCCCGCCCCTACCGTCAACAATCACTTTTGCCTCCTGCGCCCACCGGCAGCTTCCGTCATCATTCCGATACCCGTGCCAAGGAGTAAACGAAAGAATCTGCAGGTGCTCCTTTTCGCCCTTCTTCTCTTCCAGATACCGATCCGCCATAGTCTGGTATTCATCCAAGGTGATTTTTGGCTGTCCAAAAAGCGAGGCGGGCCGTTCCACCTCCTGGCGGAAGGCACTGTCCCAAAAACGTTGTACTTCTGTATTGCCCTTGCCAAAAAACATTTCCTCATCGCCCTTAAATACCATGACCATAGCGGAGTAAAAGCCCCGCACATCGCTGGTATGCAACTGATACAAATGAAGGCTGTCATAGGGCGAAGGGCCCTTGTCCGGAAAAAGACGCATGCCCGGCGGCACCGCAAGAAGCTCAAACACGGCAGCATTTCCTGTCAGCCCGTAGCCGGAGCCGGCGGCTCTTTTTTTTAGAAATCCTTCTACTGCGCTGCCCTGCCCGTCAGAAATCTGTATTTCTTCCCCAAAGGGAAGAATACCAAGCCCTTCAATGGCCAGATTATCTGCCCAAGCGGCAGGAGCTGCCAGAAGAGCCGCCGCAAAAGCAAGATTGGCTATCCACCGTTTACCTGTCATAGGGTCTCCTTATTGTCTCATTCCCGGGCCTATCCATAAGGCCTAGTTCATCCCTATTGTAGAAAAAAAAACGTTATTTCACAAGAGAGCAGACTCGCTTCTTTACCTTTTTAAAAAGCGCTCCGGTGTCGTGAAAGCCCGAAGCGCTTTTCCAGTTCTTATGAAATTAAGATAATTTAACTGCCGGCTTATCGTCGCCGAAGCGGTGAATCGTTTCAAGGAATCGGACAGTCCCCGTTTTATAGCGGAGCACAAGGGTACTGGTACGGGCGCCGTTCCCAAAGTACCGAACCCCCCGGAGAAGATTGCTGTCGGTGATAGCGGTCTCTGAAAAAATGCAGTCGTCTCCCTTGACAAGATCATCAATGGTGAGTACCTTGTTCGGATCAGAGATCCCCATCTCATGGCAGCGCCGCACCTCCTCCTCCGTATGGGGAAGGAGGCGGGCCTGCATATCGCCGCCGAGGCATTTTAGCCCTGCTGCCGCAAGAACACCTTCAGGCGCCCCGCCGGTACTCATAAACATGTGAATACCCGATCCCTGAATGCCGCACTCAATGCAGGGCACGACATCTCCGTCAGTAATGAGACGAATTCTGGCACCGGCTTCCCGAACTTCCCGAATAATTTTTTCATGCCGTTCCCGGTCAAGGACGACAACTGTCAAATCGGAAACCTCTCTGTTCATGGCAGCAGCCACGCTTTTTAAATTTTCTGTAACCGAGGCATCGATATCGATATGCCCTTTTGCTCTTGGCCCTACGCAGATTTTCTGCATATACATATCCGGTGCATGGAGCAGACCTCCCTTCGGTGCGATAGCCAGGACGGCAATCGCACCGTTTTGCCCCTTCGCTACAAGATTTGTGCCTTCCACGGGATCAACAGCGATGTCCACTTCCTCGCCGCCCATTCCCACATGCTCGCCGATATAGAGCATCGGCGCTTCATCAATTTCACCTTCACCGATCACGACCGTCCCGGAGACGGGTGTTTTGGCAAATTCCTGATGCATACCGTCTACCGCGGCCTGGTCAGCACCCTCCTTGTCTCCCCTGCCCATAAGACGTCCGCTTAAAATGGCCGCCCTTTCGGTAATACGAGCAAATTCCAAAGCTAACTGCCTGTTCATGTGGTGCCTCCTGTATTGTACGCATTTTATTTTCTTCATTGTATCATGTTTTCTTCCTATCTGTAGGCTGCCTTTCTTATTTTTCCTCTTTCTTTTCTATCCCTCTAAAAAAGGCATTTCCCCCTGATGAAGCATCCGACAATTCATGGTAGTATGGATGCAGCAACAGTTGGGAAGGAGCAGGCTTCTATGAAATGGGATCCCTATAAGATACGGAAAATTCACTTTTTTGGTGACAGTCTGACTGCGGGATACGGCGCGCTTTTCGGAAAAGGCTGGGTTTCTCTTCTGGAAACAGCCTACCCCTCGACATCATGTATCAATCACGGCGCCTGCGGGAATATGTTTCGCGATATGATTGATGAAATCCATCCCTTTTTATCCCGCGCAGAATCTGAGGAGGCCTTCTTTCTTATGGGCGGAACCAACGATATTTTAAGTGCTGTCCGCCTTTCATGGCTGATGAGTTTTGCAGAAAAAGAAATCTCCCTTCTGGCAAAATCAATCCCCCTGGCCGTCGGCCTCCCTCCGCTGCCCACAAGAACAAGCTGCATCACCGGCTGGCAAACGGAGCAGGCTTATAATCAAAATACGAAGGATCTCTTACAATGGAACAATTTTCTGAAAACGCTCTGTCAATCCCTTTCCATCCCGTGGATCGACTTTGCCGCTGCGCTCCCTCAAGAAGATCATTTCTATTATGACGGACTTCATCCCAATACGGTTGGGTATGAACTGTTTTTCAAAGCAGCGGCGGCTGTATTATTCCCTCCGCCGGAGCCGGATACATAATCTCAAAAAAAGACTCCTCACTAGGGAGGAGCTTTTTTATTGGGCCGAAGTCATTTATCCACTGCTTGATCCTTTGTACCCTCCGACTTGCCGAAGAGTTTTTCGTAGGTGGTTTTCTTACGCTGCGCCTGGTACAGGCTGTAATATTTCCCCTTCCGGGCAATCAGCTCGTCGTGAGTGCCTTCCTCGATGACCCGTCCCTGATCCAACACGACGATACGATCCGCATTGCGCACCGTAGAGAGCCGGTGCGCAATAATGATTGTCGTTCGATCCCGAGCGAGCTCATTCAGCGTGACCTGAATCAGCTTTTCTGTTTGCGTATCCAGCGCCGATGTCGCTTCATCGAGGATGACGACAGGCGGATTTTTCAAGAATACCCGGGCAATAGCGATTCTCTGCTTCTGTCCGCCCGACAGCTTGACTCCCCGTTCGCCCACCTTCGTATCATAGCCATGGGGAAGCTCCCTGATAAATTCATCCGCCGCCGCCAGCTTTGCAGCCTGCCGGATTTCTTCTTTTGTAGCACCCTCCTTGCCGTATCCGATGTTTTCGGCAATCGTGTCGCCAAAAAGAAAAACATCCTGCTGAACAATTCCCATGCTGCGCCGAAGATCCTGCTGTCTGTAGCTTGCCAATTCATGACTGTCCAGCAGAATTTTCCCCTGCTGAGGCTCATAGAAACGGAGAAGCAGGCTTACAAGGGTAGATTTTCCGGCGCCGGTTTCCCCAACGAAAGCAATGGTTTGCCCGGCGGGGATGTCAAAGGTCAGGTCATGAAGAATCATGCGGTTCGGATCATAGCCGAAGCTCATGTGGGAAAATGTAATATTTCCTTGCACCGCCTCCGCCGATACGGGATGCTCCGGGTCTCTGATGGAGGGCTGAGTATTCATAATTTCTTCAAACCGATGGAATCCCGCCATGCCCCGCTGATACACCTCCGCCAGTATAGTCAGACGGAATACGGGTTTCATAAATATATTTACATAAAGAAGAAAGGCTACAAAGTCGGCTACTGTAAGGGTACCGTCGGAAATCATAAAGCCGCCGGCCAGAATCACTGCTACATTGATAAAATTCGTGAAAAAATTAATTCCCCCCGAAAAATAAGCCACCAGCTTATTGGATTTGAACCGGGTATTTCTAAGTTCCCTGCTGACATCTTCAAATCGGGACAGCTCGAAGGCTTCTTTGGCGAAGGCTTTGACAAGGCGGATCCCGGAAAGACTTTCCTCCGCCCGGGCGGATACTTCTCCCGCCTTGGCCCGATTTTTGCGAAAGGCAGCTTTCATTTTTCTGTTGACATCCACAGTCTGCACCGTTTTAATGACGAGAAGAGTCCCGATGAGTAGCGCCAGCTTCCAATTCATGAAAAGCATGATCACCAGCGTGCCGATCATGATGACACCGCATAACAGCACGTCATTAGGCCCGCGGAAGGATAATTCCGACACTTCGGTCACATCGCTGGTAATCCTGGAGAGAAGCTGCCCTGTCTTTTCATTATCAAAATAATGGAATGACAGCTTCTCAATATGAGCAAACAGATCCCGCCTCATATCATGTTCAATAGATGCGCTCATGACATGCCCGTAATACTGCACGGCAAACCGGATCGCAAAATCAAGGGTATACAGCACCAAAAGCAGGGCGGATCCGATCAAAAGCCTATCCATATCATGCTCGGGCAGAACCTGGTTGATAAGATTTCTTACCACTACAGGAAAAATCAAATCAAGCCCGGACATGATAAATGTCCCTGCGATGACTCCGATCAGGAGCGATATATAGGGCTTGTAATATTTCATAAAATTTTTAATCATCGGTCTCTCTCCCTATCCCAGATGTGAAGCCGGTAAGCGCCAATTAAATTTCCCTCCGGCGTCACCGCGGGCACCTCGATCCCTGCCACATACCGTCCGTCCTCTGACATAGCCGCCGCCTGCACGGGACCGGCGGTGTGATATCTGGCAAGAACGCTACCGTCCTGAAGGCTTACCACAACCATACCATGGGCCTTGTAATCATGATTTCTTACATTCCTTCCTATGGCGATGGCTGCCGTCCCTGCCTGATACACCGTGTCCTCTATCTCGGCCGGCGCGGTATAACGGAATTTGAAGGTTCCGTCCAGGGTGAATAAAAACAAGCTGTTGCTGGAGGGATGAATCACCGGGGAAGGCATTTGCCAGTTTTCTCGGTTAAAGGTGTTGATCGTGGTAAATGCCACACCTTCGGGAAGTACGTCTGCCCTCCGCCCGGCCGCATTGATCCAGCTGTTTTGCACCTGCTGTGCCTTTGAGACCCAGCGCTCCCAAAGAACATGCCCGTCCGGGTCAAATAAAAACCCTCTGCCGTCGCTGGCAATCGCTGCCAGATAGCGGCCGTCTCTTGCGTAGGTGGGGCCGCTTCGAATCGTTGTGTTACCAAAAAGAGGCGCTGCCGGAATGGTTTCATTGTGTATCAGCTGTCCCGTTTCCGTGTCAATCACGTAAAGCGTGGAGTCATAGGTAAGATGTTTATTCTGGCCTTCCTCGTAATTGGCGGTGGCAAAGGCGAAACGGCCAGAATAGCCGGATACGTCTCCCCCATTTGCCCAGCAGTCTAAATTTTCATTCTTCGGGTAGCGCCAACGCTCTCTGCCGTCCTGTGTAAAGCTGATAATGCGGCTGATATACCCCCGCTTCCTGTCTTTTCTAAGAGTAAACCGATAAAATACGGCGTACACATTTCCTTTTTCATCGGTGGAAATAGAAATGGGGCTGGGATCCGCTTTGATGGCCGATTCCGCGCCGATAACGGATCTTCCAGAGAAGGACCAGAGCACATTTCCGTTTGACACGTCAAGGGCATAAAGAACGCCTTCCGGGCTTTGTTCTCCCACATAAAGGATACTCCCATCCTTTGATAAGGCAAGAGCTCGTATACCTCCACTCCCGATGGAATGCTCCCAATCCTCGCTCCCGTCCAAATGGAGCGCATAGATTTCCCCGTTGGTAGTTCCCGCGATCCATCCGTCCAATTTTTTGGAATACAAAACCACACCGCCCTCAAAGCCCATCCGATCATAGCTTCTCCCTTCCATGTCCCCAAGAGAAACGACGATCCCTCCTTCAGGATGATTCGGAGAAAAAACCTGCCACGGCGTGCGGCTGCCGGTCAGCCAGAAAAGAACGAGCCAGCTGAGTCCGAATATAATAAAAATTCCGATGCCTTTTATCTTCTTCATAGATATGCTTTCGTTACATCATAGACGATACGGAGCGATCCGTAATACATGCCCTGCTGCGATGCGTAGTAAAGAAGCTTCCCGCTTCCTGCAAAAAGTACGGCCAGCAAACAAAGAAAACAGACCGCCTTTTCTGAAAATCGCCAAGGTTCTCCCGCCGCAGAAGATGCCACAAACAGCCCGCGGCTTGTGACCGACAGCGCCAACGTCTGGGATCGCCTGAGACACCTTGCCAAAAGAGGCTTGATCAAATAGGGAATATGCCGCACGACCTGATGACGGCCGGCAGGATTCTTTGATCTGAGCTGAAGTGCCACCAATACTTCTCCTGCCTCAGCAGCCAGTACAGGGAAGAAACGGATCGCCGTGACAAGCATAAACGCTGTCTGCGGCGACAGATGCCACGACGTGAGGCCTTTAAGCAGCTGCCTAGGATCGCTGGTCCAACATACAAGGAGACCGAGAGAAAGCATGGAAACCGATCGCATTCCCTGCACGGCTCCGTAAATCAGCCCCTCCTGATAAATATACAGACCGCCGGTGACTGCTCCAAGCAAGGGAAACTCCGGTGATATAAGCATAAGAATCGGTGTACGGGGATGCTGATTAAAAAACAGGGCCTGGCTGGCGATGGAGCCCCACAGACCGAGAAGAATAAAGGTGGCCAGCACCCTCCACTTATAGGCCGGCGTTCCTGCCGTAAAATGAAGCAGTATGGTAGAGGAGAAAAGAATGAAGAGAGTGCGGGAATTATCTACAAGAACCATCATAACCGCAAAGAGAAACAAAACGGACAGCTTCGTCCGCCCATCGAGACGGGATATCCACGAGCTCCCGTCAGTTCCCTCCCAGATCTGCCGAAATGACATGGCGCTTCACCTCCTCCGCAGTCAGGCAGGGCTCGATGCCAACCCGATTTGAAATTTCCAGCATAGGCGACGCTGAAAGCCCGCCCTGCGCAATCAGAAGCTTGTCCCCCAGTACCTCAGCCGGTGTGCCTTCCCGAATCATGCACCCCTTTGACAAAACAAACACCCGATCCGCAATATCTGCTGTAAGCTCTATATCGTGGGTACAGAAAAATAATGTTCTTCCCATAGCTGCGGCATATCGCATCAGATACCGCATATCCCTAAGGCTGGTTTGATCCTGCCCTGTGGTGGGCTCGTCCAAAAGAAGAAGCTCATTATCCTTCCGTGCCAGCAAAGAGCCAAATACAACTCGCAGCCGCTGCCCCTTAGAAAGAGCCAGAGGAAAATCATTCCGATTCTTAGTAAGGTGCAGCTTTTTCAGAAGCCCCTCCAGTTCCTCCCTAGTGATATCCGGATTGTTCCACGTCAGCTCCTCCTCCACGCTGTCCGTCAAGAGCATCAGATCCGCTTCCTGCCGCATGTACCCGATATGATAACGCATATGTCCCAAAGGCCTCCCATTTAATGAAAGGCTCCCCCTGTCAGGATTCGCAAGACCGCTGATTACATTCATCAGCGTTGATTTTCCCGCGCCGTTAAAGCCCATCAGCGCATTAATCGCTCCTTTCCGGAGAGAAAAAGACACGTCATGCAGTGCAGCTTCTGCGGCACCCGGATAGGAGTAACTGATGTTTTTTGCGTCCAGCACGATCGCTGATACGCCGAGCGCCCGCTTGTTTTCTACATGAGGCGTGAAACGTATGCCGGATGACCTGATTTCCTCCACAGTCTTATCTACGGAACTGGACAGCCTCTTCAAATGAAGCGACCGTCCCAGACTGACCGTCTGAGGCTCCCGGATACCATACCGGCCCAGGTCTTCCACTTGCTCCCAAGCCTTTTCCATGTCCCCGTCATAGACAAAGCGTCCCTCATCCATGACACAGAGACGGGGAAAATACGATGCCAACTCATTTACCCGATGCTCCACCACAAGAATCGTCGTGCCTTCATTCCGGTTGAGCTGCAAAAGAAGGGCAAAAAAATCCCTGACCCCTGCCGGGTTCATCTGACTCACCGGTTCATCCAGAATAAGAAGGCCCGGTTTTGTCACAAGCACCGATGCCAGCGCCAATCTTTGCCTCTGCCCGCCGGACAGGGCATGAATGCTCCTCGCTTCAAAGCCTCCAAGACCGACTAAGGACAAGGCCGATGCCACTGCGTCACGAATTTTCTCTTTCGATTCGCCCCGGTTCTCAAGAGCAAATCCCACCTCATCGGCTGCTGTCATAGCAAAAAGCTGATCATCCGGCGTCTGATACACGGTGCCTGCCATCATTCCTATTTCATCAGCACTGAGCTTCGCCGTATCCTTGCCATTGATAAAAATACGGCCATCTATTTTATTCTCTTCTCCCAAAAGCCCTGTGACAGCTTTGAGCAATGTGGATTTCCCGCAGCCGGACCGGCCCGCAATGAGAACCATCTCTCCTTGCTTCACTGAAAGTGACACATGGGACAGGGTCGGCTCTTTTCTTGTGGGATACCGAAAAGAAACATCATCGATTTCAAGCATCATTCACTGACCACCTGCCTTAAGCGCGCGCCGATTGAAAAGCCGCAAATGCTTCCGATGCTGCTGTAAATAAGACCGTTGATGAGCATATACAGCCCAATGAACCAGTCCGCATAGTACAGGCGGTAGAAAAACATGATCTGCTCCATGTTAATCAGCGTAATGAAGGAATCACAGAGCCCCATCAACAAAGAAATAAACAGACAGTACGAATGAGACAGCTCCCGCTTGCCAAAAAATCCGGAAAGCCGGAGGACACACTCTATCGTAACCACCGATACGGCGCACATCAGTATCCCCACCGGGCTTACCCGCCCAAAAAGGATAGCTGACAGCAGCCATTTAATAATAAAAAACAGCGCAGCCACGCCGGGCTTTCTAAACAATACGAGAAGCGCCATGAGCAGAATGTATTGAATAACCCCTGACAGGAGCCCCGTGACAAGACCGGAAAAAGGACCCAGAATGACCTGAAGAAAATCACCGATAAGCGTTACCGGGACAACTACACCGCCAAAAGCAAGAGCCGCAAAGAGAGCAACGCTGATGTCTCCCCTGGCTCCCAGCCGGTGAACGCAGCGCCGAAGCAGGCCAAACGAAAGAAGCACCCCGCAAAGGCAGGCTGACGCAAAGAGCGCGGCACCGACCCCAAAGCTTCTGCTTTTTACGATGGAGGCGGGCAATTCCTGTATCCGATCCCGAGTTCCGTCTGATAGGGTGACCCGGAGGGAATACTCGCCCTCCGAAATGATAAAAGGATCAACATACAGGGGAATCACCGACGTTTGCATGATGTTCCCCGTAAGGCCGATAACCGCCGCTGTCCCGATTTCCTCTTCTCCGGGGCCGCCGGCTCCCTCTTCCTCCTGTCTCGCAGAAATCAGCCCGGGCGCCAAGGCTCCTGTGTTTTTATCCACCAGCTGTATCAATACCTTCAGCGGCAATTGACTGCCTTCCGGATTTCGTAAATCTAAAAGAAGCCAGCCTGCCGGTTTTGACAGCTCCGATGACCAGTCAATCCCGCCGCCGAAAAGGCGGTGCCATATGTTTTCCAGCGTCACATCCCGCACAAGAAGCGTATTTTTTTCCTGTCGGGCATCCCGGTTTCCTTTTTCATCTACAGGAAAGGAAACGCCCTGTATGTACCAGGTGACATGCTTCGCTCCATCGCCGGATGCCTCTTTTGCTTCCCGGGGAGCTACGGAAAAGGATATGTCCTTGACAACCCGGGTGCCTCCGCCGAAAACGGATACCTCCACAGCTTCCGTTCCCTCGGGAAATGTATCGGGCAACGCTATCGGGATCGCCAAAAAGGTCTGCCCATAATGAGCCGGCAGCACTTTATCTGCCGCCGCGATATTGTCTGCCGCCCCTTGTGAAACGGTGTCCGAAAGAAAACGAAGTCCTTCAGGCACCTTTATTTGCACTCGCACCGGAACTTCTTCGTCATTATTGTAATTTTCAATCGCAATAAACAAAAGCTGCGTGCTTCCGGCCGGCGCAGCCTTGGCAGCTTCTCCGGTCAGGCTATATGGGAAAAACGTTTCCACCCGGTACTCTGCGTAAGACAGGCTGGGAAGCAGCAGCGTAAAAATAAATGCCACCAAATAAAAGATACGCCCCATAAAGCCCTCCGAAGCACATTGACTCTCATTACTTAAAAAATTGTTGTAACCTTTGTAACCGTATAAGACTCTTATCCTACTTCATCTGCTTATCTGGCTCGGGTGCTTCTCCATATCTGCAGCAGCGAATCCTCTGACATGGTATCCATCTGAAAACAGGTAGCCTTCATTTCGCCGGCAAGCTTTTTTGCCAGTCCCAGCTTGATAAACCCGCTTTCCGTATCAATCACGGCGATTGGCAGGTTCCTGCGGGACAATCGTCTTGCCTCTATCATAGCATCCTCTATTGCATTTCCTCCCTTTTCAAGGGAAGCCGTAGCCCGGCCGTCAGTAATAACAATCAATACGGGGTCTTGGGTAGCATCCTGACGGTAGAGCATATCCAGCACGTCCTCGGCCTTGGCCAATCCTGCGGCCAGCGGTGTTTTTCCGCCGGTAGGCATAGCGGCCAGCTTCTTCTGGGCAAAATCAACGCTTCGGGTTACCGGAAGAATGACCTCGGCCTTATTCTTGCGAAAGGCAATCATGCCAACCCTGTCCCGTTTCTGATAGGCTTCGGTTAAAATCCGTAAAATGACACCTTTAACCGTTTTCATTCGTTCCCGGGCGCCCATGGATCCGCTGGCATCTACTACAAAAAGGAATATGCTGCCAGTCCGTTTTTCCCGAACCCTGCTCCGTATATCTTCCTTCCGTATGCGCACGGCACAGCCGTTTTTCGGACGAATGCGCTGATACGGTACTGCCGCACGGAGCGTTGCGTCGAAGGCAATGTCCGAGATTTTCCCCTTTGGCTGTTCCGCCCGCACATATCGGCCCTGCCTCAGATCCGTTCTTGTCAGTCCCCGCTTGCCGCTGCCCTTCCGCCGTTTACGATCATCCGGCGGCTCTATCCAGACCGGGGGCAGCTTTACATTCAAATTGGCGGTATCTACCTTTTCTTGACTGACCCCATCGGGATTTGTCACGCTGCGCGCATTATCCTGTTGATCGTCTCCCTCGCTGTCCTCTGTATCATTCCTAGAATCGGTATCCTCCGACGAACCTGGAGGAGGAGAATCAGGCTGATCATTCCCATCGGATGGTTCCGGCGGCTGATCATTGCGCTCGGGCTGATCATTCTCCTGCGGCTCCTCGTTGTCCTGTCCCTCTGTGGACCGCGGCTCCTCTGCCTGATCTGCCTTACGCATGCGATGAGGCAAAACAAATACCGCTGCCCTTTCAAGATCCTTCGGAAGGACAAAGGATCTCCCGTCAAGCGCCGCCAGTGCTCTGGCCGCCTCAATCAGATAAATGTCCGCCCGATGTCCTGCTACATGAGCCTTTAACGTATATACCGCCGCAAGCTGAATCATAGCCGCCGATACGTCCACTGCGGCCAGTTGCGTTCTGGCGGCTTGAATTCTGTCCCGCAGTTCTTGTATTTCAGAGGCCCAGCTTGTGCGGCAGGCCAAGCCGTCCCTTTCAAAGGCAAGCACCCGCCGCACGATTTCTGCCCGTTTTTCTTTGCTTTTCTCGCTGTCGGCCTGCACAAAAAGACCGAACCGATCCAAGCTGGAGGACGACAGAGTCCCGCTGTCGGGATTCATGACCGCTACCACAGTGAATCGGGTATCCCGGCTGGAGGATAATCCGTCCCTTTCCAGACGGTAGCCGCCTGCTTCCTGAATATTTAAAATCGCTGACAGTAAATCGTCCCGCAATATATTCACGTCATCAATGTAGAGCAATCCGCCATCCGCTTCATCAATGAGTCCGGGAAGCAGAATCCTTCTCCCGCTCTTGATGGCCTCTTCCGTATCAACCGCTCCGAAAAGTCGATCCTCTGTTATGCTGATGGGAACCTCTACCCACGGATCATCTACCAGCTCCCGGGCGCTGCGCAGAAGGGTTGACTTCCCTGTTCCCTGCCCGCCGGAAATAAGAAGCCCTCCGGAATGGGGATTTACCAGCGCGATGAGAATCGCTTCCTTGACTGTATCCATCCCGCACATGGCGGGAAATGGAAATCCTCTACGCTTCATCGTCAATAACCTTGTCCACCTCTGAAAAATCCAATACCTGCTCTTCAAAGGGGCGGCGTCTCATGCGATGAGGCAGTGCCAGTCTCGAGGCCTCCCGAATGTCCTCCCTTGTGACCTCTGTGCGTCCCTCTAAAGCCGCAATGGTCTCTGCGGTCTTTATCAATGTAATGTCTGCCCGGTGACCATCTACGCCGAGAGTGATGGAAATCCTTGCAGCCAAAAGGAGCAGATCCCCGGAAACCGTCACCTGCGGCAAAAGATTCATGGCCCGCTCTATGCGGTGCACTTCCTTCTCCTGCTCTTCCTTCCATGAAGAAAGGAACCTGTCCGGATCCGCTTCATAGGCGAGACGCCGCTTGATTATTTCTGCCCGCTGCTCCGGATTTTGTTCGCCTGTCACCTTCACCGACAGTGCAAACCGGTCAAGAAGCTGGGGACGAATGTCACCCTCCTCAGGATTCATGGTTCCCACCAAGGAGAATCTGGCAGGGTGGGAATAGGAAATCCCTTCCCGCTCTACCGTATTGATTCCCATAGCCGCCGAGTCAAGAAGCACATCCACCACATGGTCCTCCAAAAGATTGATCTCATCTACATACAATATGTTCCGGTTAGCATCCGCCAATATTCCTGTATCAAAGGATTTTTTCCCCGCCCGGATAGCGGCTTCAATATCCAACGTGCCCACGACCCGGTCCTCAGTGGCGCTCACGGGAAGCTCAACGACCTTCATCGGGAGCATTTCAATATCTGGCGCTTCACGGTCATACCTTTCGTGACACTCGTCGCACCAGTTGGCCGGATCTGCGGGATCATCATGGAAACGGCAGCCCTTGACGCATTGTCTGGCCGGCAGCATGTCTGCCAGCGCGCGAACCGCTGTGGATTTGGCTGTGCCCTTTTCCCCTTGAATCAGAACGCCGCCCAGCCTTGGATTGACCACATTCAGCACCAGCGCCTTTTTCATGATTTCCTGCCCAATAATTGCGGTAAATGGAAACGTTCCCTGTCTTTTCATAGCTCCTCCTTATGTTTTTTCAGATACCGGCGGATAAAAAACTGTTTCATGGCACATTCCGCATCAGATTTCCTGACCCTGCCATCCTTGTCCAGCCACCTGGAAAAACAACCGCCTCCGCAAAGGGGAAAATATTCGCAGCTCCGGCATTCGCTCATGGCCGATTTAATAAAACTGCCCACCTGTTTTACCTTTTCAGGATCCCGCCCGGTATGCACTGTCCCCAAACGATACCGCTCCCCTCCCATAAAGGAGGAGCAAGCATATATATTTCCATGCACGTCTACAAATGCGGCTTCCCCATGCATGGCATAGCATTGAGGAAATTCGTAATTCCCGGTGCGTTGCAGCATGCCTACTCGCATTTCCTGCGTGAACAGGACCTTCCGTCCGGTGATTCTCTCCAGCATATCCATGCGCTGCGCCGTTTTTTCGAGCGCCTTTTCCATATCCTTCCAATCCGGCGCAGAAAGAGCAGTTCCTCTGCCCTGCTCCCGGAGAATATCGAAGCCTACCTGCCGGATATTCGGGAAGACATGTGCCATATCGGCGATGCCCTCCAGCTGATCCGCCATGTCGCTGGTGACAACGCAGGTAATGCCTGCGCCGATTCCCTCTGCGGTGAGATTTTCCACTGCCTTAGCCACACAGGATGATGCAGAGCTTCCATCCTTTGTCCGCCTTGTCCTGTCATTGACCGCCGGCCTCCCGTCACAGGAAATCCCAATCCCTACGTGATGATCATACAGCCAGCGGCCGATTTCCCGAGTCAAAAGAGAACCGTTCGTCTGGATCTGGAGCTGGGCGTCCATGTGATTCTTTTCTACTAGCGCCACCACCTTGCGGATCAATGGAAACATGAGAAGCGGCTCGCCGCCGGAAAACTGCAGAAGGAAACGGGTCTGTCCCGCTCCGGCTAACCTTACCGCCGCAAGCGCCGTCTCTTCCGTCATATCTACCGCATCCTGCGCGGCGGCATAGCAGTAGTGACACGCAAAATTGCATCGCCCTGTCAGGGTCAGAACCAGCATGCGGATCGGCGGCATATCATTCGCTGTCGTCCCCATTGGCCTCCATCTCTCCTTCTACGGACAAGTATAATTCCTGCAACCGGTTGATCGTCTCTTCCTTTGCATTCCAGAGCTTGCGCTGATGTGCTTCCAGAAGGGTTTCCACGATACGCGCCAGCGCCCAGGGATTCACATCCTTCATCCACTGCTGGACCGATTCATCAAAGGCGTATTTTTCCGCATACTTTTCATACATCCAGTCTTCCATGACCTTGCTGGTAGCATCCCACTGAAAGCTGATGGAAACCATGCTGGACATATCTGCCGCCCCCTTGTACCCATGCTCCATCATGCCACGGATATATTTTGGGTTGATCGCTTCACTGCGAAATACCCGCTTCGCCACATCCTGCACCGTTCTCACCACGGGACGCCTTCTGTCGGTGGAGTCGCCGGCATAGGCCTTGGGCATTTTTCCCGAATAGCTGCGGACCGCCGCAATCATGCCGCCGTGATAGGCGTTATAATCGTCTGACGAAAGCATATTGGTCTCATGGTTATCTTCGTTTTTTATGGCTATATCCAGCTGGGACAGCCTCTTTTCAAACAGCTCCGGCCGGAATACGCCCTTATCGTCACCGCCGTATGTATGGCCTCCCCATCGCACGTAGATCGAGGCCAGATCATCAATAGTCTGCCAATTTTTATTTTCCAGTGCCGCTGAAATGCCGGCGCCGTACGTACCTGGTGCATCTCCAAAAATGCGGAACGCCGCCTGCCGCCAAGCCTCCTTTTCATCAAGCCCTTCAGCTTCCATCAGTCCCTTGCTTTCCTGACGGATATGCTTTCTTACATAGTTGTCTTCATCCCCTTCGTCAAGACTGCCTGCCAGAAGAGTCGCCTGATCCAAAAGACGGACCACTGCGGGCATCGTATCCCGGAACAGCCCGCTGATCCGTCCCATCACGTCGATGCGGGGCCGCTTTAATTCGCTCAGCGATATCACCTCAAGGCCTTTTACCTTGAGACTTCCTCTCTGCCATACCGGACGCAGACCCATGAGATACAAAAACTCTGCGATACACTGGCCACGGCTTCGCATATTGGCGCCGGACCAAAAAACAATTCCTATATTTTCAGGGTATCGCCCCTCGTCAGCAATAAACTGTTCCACCACCTGATCCGCTAAGCTCTTCCCCAGCTCCCAGGCGGCCTTGGTAGGAAGAAGACGGGGATCAATGCCGTAAAAATTGATTCCCGTAGGCAGAAGGGCAGCGCCGTTGGAATTAGGCGAGCCTGACGGCCCCGGTTCTATATACTTGCCCTCCAGCCCTTCAATGGCATGAGTCATCTCATTTTTTGTAAGACGCAGCTTTTCTATAACTGTGCCGCAGAGATAGGTCAAAAGATTTTGCAGCCGCTCCTTCCATTCCTCATTCTCTCCGGAAACACAATCGCTTGCCATCACAAGGCGAATGGCTGCCTCTGTAAAATCCCTTTCGATGAGCATCGAAACGGCCTGCTTCGTCTCTTCCCGGATTTTCATCATCAGCTCCGAATAGGTTATCCCTATCGGCTGGTAAATGTCCCCCGCCCGCTGAGTCATCTCGTCCACGGTAGTATGGTATTTCTCCGCCCACAAATCATAGATGGACGGCTGGTTGTCATTGGGAAGGCGGAGAAGCTGAAGCAGCTGATCCTCAAACAAACTTCCCTTCGGCAGCTCTCCCAACACGTGAAGCCCTGCGTGAACCTCGCTGTTTTTCAGCTCCTCGATGTAGGAATGGAGCCGTTTTACATAGTCCCCAAAGGGCTCGCTCTCATCAAAGGACACCTCTCCGTCCAGATTGGCCTTCACTGCGAGCCTTCGAATCATCGGCTCCAGCGTCGGCGCATTGCCCGGCTCATTGACAAGAAAGTGGGCATACTCATCCATCGTTTTTTCAAGCTCCGCCAGCTCGTCATAGGTTCCCGCATCGGACAGCGGTGCCGGCAAATGATCTATCAGACAGGCGGCGCCGCGCCGCTTAGCCTGTATCCCCTCGCCGGTGATGGTCATATGATAGAAATACAGATTGGGAAGATCTCCCAGCGCCATATCAGGATAACTGTCTCCGTCTAGCCCGGCACCTTTTCCGGGAAGCCATTCCAAATTGCCATGAGTGCCCACATGAATGACCGCGTCCGCCTTCCATATGTCCCGTATCCACTGATAGTACGCCAGATACTGATGGGTCGGCGCCACATAGGGGTCATGGTAAATTTTTTCAGGATCACTGCCATATCCTCTCGGCGCCTGCACGGTAATAAACACATTCCCATTCATCGTGCCCGGCACAAGGATGGACTGATTATCATCGATCATGACCTCTCCCGGCGGGATGCCCCAGTCTTTTTTCATCTGCGCCGACGGTGCTTCGCCGAATCGGTCAAACAAAGCCTGATATTCTTCGCTGCTGACCTTTTTACAGGCCAAGGCCTGCTCCTTGGTGAGCATGGACAAATCATTGGTGGCGTTAGACGTCAAAATTTTTATAAACTCTTTGCTATCATCCGGAATAAAATCCACCTGATACCCTTTTTTCTTCATCAGGGAAAGCAGCGTCCGGATGCTTTCGATTGTATCAAGACCCACTGCGCTGCCAATGTTTGAGTTTTTTGGCGGATAATTATGAAAAATAATGGCAATCCGCTTGTCCTTATTGGCTTTTCGATGAAGCAGAGCCCATTTTTTTATTTTTGAAATCATTGGCGGTATCCGCTCCTTGATTGGCAGATACTCCACGTCTCCGTCTTCCGGAATATGCTTGGCCGCAATGGGCACACCGTGAATGATCCCGTCCAGCTCCGGCATGGAGATGCTGATAGAAATTTCCATGGGATTCATTCCCTCTGGCGCCCTGCGCCACTCATCCTCGCCCATGATAAGCGAGTATCCCTGCAGCAGAGGTACCCCCAGCTGCTTCAGCCACGCCGTAGTGACAGACCCGGAGGCGGTGAATGAAAACTTCATGGTGCTCACAAGAACATCAATGATCGTTTTCCCGCCCTCCGTGAAGTAGCGGCTGAAAACCTCCAAAAGCGTTGGCATGCCCATAGCCGGATCGGGAAGGCCGTTGGTAAAAACGCAAATTACGTTCATTCCTTCCTTTTCCGCTTCCCGTATGAGCGCTGTCTGATAGGTCAGATCCTCCCAGACCCATTCGTCTCGATAAAAAAGCATGCCCATCGTAGGACGGCCTTCCTCGCAAAATTGCCTTCGGTAGGCTGACAGGTCGGTCATACATCTGGTTTCCATATCCGGGTGAAAAATACCGGCCCACGTCAAAGGATCCGGCTCCGATTCCGCCCGACGAGCAGGATTAAACAGGGATGCCGCATAGAGCCACAGATTTTTATAATTTCCCATGCCGCCATATAAGCTGTAGGCTTTAAGTTGTTTTATATGCTTTCTCGCTATGCCCTTGCCCGCTTCCTCCTCGGCCGATCCGGCAGCGTCCATATAGTACGGAATCCCTGCCTGCTCGAAAAACAGCCTGCACCGATCCCAAAAGGTGGTGCGAATGGTATTTCCCATCCATCGGATCATAACCATATCGCATCGGGAAAGCCGCTTCTCCCACACCGGCCCCCAGACCTCATCGGAGGATACCTGCAGTGCCCGGCAGCGGCTTCCCAATTTTCCTTCCTGCTGCAGCAGACTGCAGGCCCGTTTCATCATGGCAAACCGACGATCCACGTTTGTCATATAAATAATTTTTTCTTCCATCCTTCTCCCCTTTGATGTAGAAATCAATTGCGATTATGGGCTCTTCTCTTCCCATAATTCCGGATATACCGCCTTTGCTATCGCCTCAATAGAATCGGTAATATGCTGAGACATAACATATTTATACCGTTCCGAAAAAGGAATCAGCTTGTGGTTTTTTATGGCCCTCACATTTTGCAGCGCCGGATTTAATTCCATTTGTTTTATAAATTCTGCCGTGTCGTCTCCCTCCATGGTTTGCCAGACCGGGCAGAGGATCACCTCAGGATCAATTTCGGGAATGATTTCCGGCGACAAATAGGCATTTACCCCATGAGGCAGATCATACCTGTCAGCGCCATTGATCACATGGGCCATGGACAGGATTTCGTTGAACAGGGTTCCCTTCTTTCCCAGAATGCCCCGAAAAAACATGGCCAGCACCACCTTTTTCTGCCCCGGCTTCAAAACGGACAGCCTCTGCTCGATCCGTTCCCGTTTAGCCCGCATATCCGCTACCATCTGCCGCCCCGCCGCCTCCTCGCCGCAGGCCGCGGCAATGCCCGTGATTTTTCGCTCCATGTCGTCCCAATTTTTTGACGTATTGGATACGTAAACCGGAACACCCATGGACTCCAATGTGTCTATCACGTTTGCCGGCACCGATGAGGATGCCACCACCAGATCCGGTCTTAATGCCATAATGGCTTCCATATTCAGGTCTACCGTATGACTCACTTCCTTTTTCTGTTCCTCGGTGATCCAGGTGATATTTTCATCGCCGGCGTACTTGGAAAAAGCGCGGATCCGCTTGAGTCCCACCAGCTCCGCCAGAATTTCATCCGTGCCATAGGTAAGGGAAACAATGGCCACCGGCTTATGACGCAAGGTAACGATGCGCCCCGCATCATCAGTCACCGCATAGGACGAGTCTCCCCCGCCCGATAAGGACATGCCGCAGCCGGCCGTCACCAGGATAAAGCACAGAAATATAAGAACCGCTATGCGCTTCATGATACGCCCCGCTATGTCTGCCAGATCGCTTGCCGGTGCGTGGCCCGTATGTATGCGTCCCATATGCGCTCCATCATATACTCCGCCCCTCGAAGGCCCACCATGGGCACATCAGAAAGGATCATCTCATCATAGTAAGGACGGTTGATATTGACAGAAACAAAATCTTTCTTCAGCCGCAGGAGGCGCTGGGATTCATGGATGCTTCCCATGAGAAGACCGCCCTCCCAAGTCTCAAAATCCTGTTTTATCAGCCTGTCGTCCTGCCTGACCACGCGTATGTCATCAGCTGCGCCGCACTGCCCGCTAGTCATTTCTATCGCATGAATCACAAGCCTTCCCGTATCAGCCCACTCACTTCGGAGCGCCTCCGCCATGCTGAATACGTCTGACGGCATACCGGCCATGAGCACCTGATCAAACCATACCGGTCCCCAGAGAGATTGCATATTGTTTTCAAAGCTGTCGATTCTGTTCTTGCGGGCCGCCGCTTCCTCCCGCACCGCCTGATCCGAGCAGGAAAACTTGTTCGCCACCTGTCCCGTCCATTGGATCGTCCCGGAAATCCCGTAGGGCATACCGATGGACATATAAGGGATGCCAAACTGCTCCTCCATCTGCCTTGCCGCAGAAAGACCGAGCTCATCTCTCACCACGATATTCATCGCTCCCGACGGGGCTTGCATGATGGATTCCCAGGTATCACCGGCGCCCGGCACGGTGACTACCGAAACACCGAGCAGTTCTAAAAGCCGCCGAATCTCGGCAGCATCCTCCTTCCCCTTCATCAGAGACGAGCTCAGTCCCAGCACATTAACAGAACGGGGCTTTTTCTCCAGCGGCTTCATTTCTCGAATCACTCGGGCAATCCCCTTCTGGTATCCTCCCGCAAATCCGCCGTGGAGCCCGCCGCTGTCCAAGGCGTACACCGGCCAAGGCATGCCGCTTTTATCGGCGATACCCTGTAAATCATCGCCGATCAGGCTGACACTGCAATTATTTTGTAAAAATACCCTCTCCGGCTGAAAGTTATCCCGCACATAGGCCAGTCCCGCAAGAATATCTGCTTCCGTGCCGTAGACCAACGCATTTTGCCCCGGCTGGCTGCAATAAAATTTGCCCGGTGCCTGATTATCTACCTCGTCCACAAAGCGCATGGAATAAAAATAACACCATAGCGGCCCGTTAATAAGAATAAAGCTTCCCGGAATCGAAGCAAAAAAAGCAGCCGATCCGGTCAGGGCACATACATCGGTATGATGACAGGACGATTCCCATTCAGACCTTGGCATAAGCGATACCCCCTTTGTTACCGTACCGGCAAAGCAAACGATACATGGTACGCATCATGGCTATTTCCCCGCCAGTTCCCGCCATGGGAACCATGGGAACAAAAAACTGCTTTACTCCGATGTTTACCATCTGATTTGTCGTAAGAAGCAGATCCGCCTCTTCGATAACACCCTTCGCCTCGCGGCTCGTCATGATCCGAACGGAGGAGACTCTCCGTATACGTTCTGTCATCCACTGGATTTCATCGTCGGTCAAATTGTCGTATACCACTACCGCGGGAAGCTCCATCTGCATGCGAAGCACCATCTCCACTGTATCCTTGGGATCATACCATCTGGGGCTTCTACCGATCCCGATGACTGCCCGTTTCCCCTTCGTCACGTGAGAAATCTGTTTCACATACGATGTAAGCCGCTTTTCCTCTGCCTCAAGCAGGACGAGCCCTTTTTCTTCCACACCGGTCAGCTCTGAAAAAGCAGCGATCCATTGCTTTGTATTCTCCCAGCCGGTAGGGAATATAGGTCCTAGTGTTTTTATGCCAAACCGGTCTTCCATGACTTTCGCCATATCAGAAAGCCGGTCATTCCCGGAGCCTGCATTCCCGAGCAGGACCGAATAGGCCGCGCCGGCTATGTCCTTCCACCGTTTAAAGGGAACATAGCCCGGGAATTGCCATTTTACAGTGAAGCCCAGCCCGCTGACCAGTCGCGTGATCTCCTGCGCGTACTGCCCCCAGGGGCCCATCTGATCACCCAGCAAAAGAACGGATTTTTCATTCTTCGGGCAAGGCTTTAAGAAGCGGTCAATAATCACCTGTGCCGTTTTATAATATCCGTCGCCATATTCTCCGCCAAGAAATCCGGCATAATTGATGGGAATCACCGGTATGCCGTATTCCATTTCCGCGCCCTCAGCCTCCGCGTCAATATCATCACCGATGACACCAGCCACACAGGAGGACGCGATAAAGATGCATTCCGGCTTATACGTTTCCATGATGTAGGAGATACAGCCATGAAGGCGGCTGATGCCCCCAAATATGCTGTCCCTCTCCCGTATATTGGACGAAACAAGAGGAACCATGTCGATGTATTCAGGATGCAGATCAGCCACCGACCGATAGTAGGAGCCGGTATCCATGGTGGAAGCCACATGCATGCAGCCGGAGGGACTGTGAAAAATAACGGCGCAGCCCTTACAGAATGAGACTGCCCTCCATACACCGCTCATGGTGCAGCTGCAGGAGCTTTTTTTAGGCACCAGCCATTTTGTTCTAGGTTCCATAGGCGCCTGCCAGCTCTTCCAGCTCTTCAAAGGAAATCGGAGTTGGAACGGTGAGTTCCGTATTATTCCAAATCAACTCCGCCAGATCCCGATACACCCCTGCCTGCGGCGAATCCGGCATATATTCGATGACCGTTTTCCGATGATTCTCCGCAATATTTACGATCGTATCCCGCGGAACAAATGCGACAAGACGCGTATTGAGACGGCTTGCAAATTCGGTAAGCAATTCCTTTTCTCCCGGCGTGTTCCGGCTATTCCCTACAATACCCGCCAGCCGCGCCTTGCCCCTTGCGGCAAAGCGGCGGACTCCCTTTGCAATATTATTGGCCGCATAGAGAGACATCAGTTCTCCCGAGGAGACGATATAAATATCTGAGGCATACCCCTCCCGTATGGGCATGGCAAAGCCGCCGCACACCACATCGCCCAGAACGTCATATAAGGTAAGGTCCACATCGGGAATGGCTTCCAGCTTTTCCAGCAGCTGCAGCGCAACGATGATGCCCCGTCCCGCGCAGCCCACTCCCGGCTCGGGTCCGCCCGCTTCTACGCATGTGACTCCCCCAAACCCGGTGTGCACAATATCCGCCACCTGTATGTCCTCGATCTCGCTGGTCCTCACCTTATCAAGCACCGTTTCATGGCAGATATGTCCCAAAAGAAGACGAGTCGAATCATTTTTTGGATCGCATCCCACCTGGCATACCTTTTTTCCCAAACCGGAAAGCGCTGCTGATACATTGGCGGCAGTCGTCGATTTTCCGATGCCGCCTTTTCCATAAAAAGCTATCTTCTTCACAAAATCACTCCCTATATTCGGGCCATGCCCCGCTGAAACTCCCAAAAAATTTTTGTCATCTTGCATACACTCTGTTTTAATTATAACCAATCCTTACTGAATTTGCACTAAAGTCACATATTTGATTTATTTATTATTAACAACATTCATTACGGACAACAAGCTTCAAAATTTTTCGCGCACCCAAAAAGCACCGCAACCTCTTCACAAGAGCTGCGGTGCTTTTTGTTTCATCAGTCTATAATATTCAATGCGTAGATACGGTAATCTTCCTCCAGAGCCTGTGACTTTCTTGCCATTTCCAGCTGGAGATCCGAAGCGGTATCATAATCGCCCGCCTCCAGCGCTTCCTTCAAACGGGTGCAGATGCATGTGTGGTCCACTGTGTCCTTGATCAATTCGAGGCGCCGCTTCCGAATGGACTTCCACCGTTCCTCATCCAGCTTATCTTCATTGTCCAGTTTTTTAAATCCTTTAACCGCCGCTTCTGTCTGGGGAATCAACCGATCGATCAATTCATTTTCCCAACGGTAAACGATAGATGACAAGAATGAATCCACAATGGTCTCCGTAATGGAATCGCCTGCTGTAAGAACAGCCACCTTCTCCGGATTTGCCTTCATAATTCGGACATTTTCCCATACCGTAGCCGGCGGTTTTCCAAATACCGCATCCCGCTCTTCCTGCGTATAATCTTCAAACACATTTACTTCACAGCGATATTCCCGATCCTTCGAAAGATACTCCGCATCATCCCCTGCCTTTTTTGAAAGCTCTTGCAACAGTTCCTGCGGTTCTTTTCCTGAACGAATCGCATATTGAATGCCGTCCAGCGCAGCCAGATACAGGCAGGAAACGGCCAGATAGGTATTGGTAAACGGGTTAGGCGACCGCAGCTCAAACCGGGTAGCCTTCGGGTTCTCCGTATCTCGGATAAGCCCGGTAAGAATACTTCGATTACGAGAAGGCATTTCCGGCGAATGTCCCAAGGACGTAACGATACAAACCGGTGCTTCAAATCCCGGCTTCAGCCGGTTAAACGCATCGGTAGTGGAAGAAACAAAGGGATTGATTGCTTCGTAATTATTCAGAATCCCCATGATAAATCCGTAGCCGATGGTGGAAAGGAATTCTTCCGTCATATTTTCCGGCGCCAGAAGATTGATAGTCTTCCCATTCTTAAGAAGCGCCGCAATGCCTACATGAGTATGCTCTCCCGATCCGGCCACGCCGATAATCGGTTTCGCCTTAAAGGATACGTCAAGGCCGTTCCTGCGAAACACCTCCCGGATGACAATGCGGGCTTCCAGTTCATTGTCTGCCGCCTGAAGAGGATTAGTCGAAAAGAGCCAGTCCAGCTCCAGCTGCTCGCATACATCAAAAACATGGCCCCCGTCATCAATTTTCGGTTTGATACCTCCTACTTCTTTATGTCCCATCTCTACGCGCATACCCCGGGCATCCAGCTCTTCAATGGCCTGCTCCATGGCAGTACGCACGTTCCCCCGCATCCGCTGCCAATACTGCTCCTGCAATCTCTGGGAAATAGACAGGTGTTGTACCGTTTCCCTCTCCGATGGCGTCTTGACCCAAAATTCAAGCTCTGTGCCTGTAGTAAATACAATGCTCTGAATGTCAGCAAAGGGAAAATTTTCCATTCCCTTCACGCTGCGGCCGACGAGAAGCTCCTTCAGCTCTGCCGCTACGTATTCGCAGGACCGTTTCAGAATGGAACGGGAATCAATAAACTTATCCTTGTGAATTAAAAATGCGGGAATACGAAGTGTTCCTACAGGCAACCCCGTGTCAGGCATGATATTTTCATCGTTGTAATCCACATACCAGTTTACGCTGCTGTCTGCCACCATATCCACCCGTGCATCGTTCAGGGTAGCGATATTTCTGAACACCACCGAGGAGCCGTCAGTCTGTACTGCTTTGCCCTCGAAGAAATCCTCGTAATCCTTCCGGAATATTTCGATTGGTATTTTCTCATCTGTGTCATTCCCTGCCAGATCAACTCCCACAAGAGATACAAAGCGTATCTCCGGATGCTGTGCCAAAAGCGACAAAACCCCTTCCTTCCCATATTTGCCTGCGGGAATACCATAAAGCAGTTTTTTATTCATTCCTGTTGAGCCTCCCTGTACTGACCCTGTAAAAACGCCATCCAAGACTGCAAATTGCCGATCTGTGAGAGGAGTCTCTCACCAAAAAAGAAGACCCATCCCCTCGGAATGAGTCTTCTTCGACATCCTATTAAGCTATGAAGTAAGTGTACACCACTGCTCCGATGCTTGTCAAGAATTACTGGCCTGCTAAAATCTGACGAACCACGCTGTTAATCGCTTTTCCGTCGGCCTTGCCCTTCAGCTGGACCATGACATGCCTCATCACCTGACCCATGTTCCTGTCAGCCGGATCCATGGCATCCACCACCGCCGCTACAGCGGCACGGATCTCCTCTTCCGTCATTTCCGGCGGAAGATACTTACTTAATATCTCAATTTCCGCCTTGGTCTCCTCGACTAGGTCCTCCCTGCCGGAGCCTTCAATTTCAGCAAGTGTTTCTCGGCGCTGCTTAACCTCTTTGCGAAGTATTTCTATAACGCCATTATCATCGAAATCAGCGTGACCCTTGTCAATCTCTGCCTGTCTGATATGGGCCCGGGCCATACGGATAACGTTCAGGGCAAGTTTGCCCTCTTCCTTGGCCTTCATGGCGGCTTTCATATCAGCCATAAGCTGTTCTTTTACTGTCAAATGAATCACCTTGCTACTGTTACTTAAACTTGCGTTTTCTTGCGGCCTCAGATTTCAGTTTACGCCTTACGCTTGGCTTTTCATAATGCTCGCGCTTTCTTACTTCAGAAAGAACCCCGGCTTTTTGGCAGGAACGTTTAAATCTGCGAAGAGCGCTATCGAGCGATTCGCCCTTTTGAACTTTGATTTCAGACATCTATATCCCTCCCTCCCAATAAGACTGATGGGGTGCTAATGCACACTTATAAATTATAAATTATGGGCTCTCATCTGTCAATGACAAAGCGGGAAGAACACTGATAATACCCTTCCCCGCCGGACCCCCCCTGTTTATTTTTCGGGAAACGGCGGCCATCCCATGTCAATCCCGCCAATGATGTGGGCATGGAAATGGAATACTGACTGCCCTGCTTTTTCGCCTGTATTCATCACAAGGCGGAACCCGCTTTCCTTCAGCCCCGCCTTCTCAGCTATCCGTTTCACGATCAGGAAGAAATCTGAAAAATGGCGACTCGCCTTATCATCAAAGGCAAGAATATTGGCTACATGAATTTTCGGTATCAGAAGAATGTGAACCGGCGCACAGGGCTCTATGTCCTTGAATGCGAACCATTTATCATCCTCATACACCTTTGTGCTGGGAATCTCTCCCTTTATAATTTTGCAAAACAAGCAATCCTCATTCATAACGCTCCTCCTTTATCACAGCTGCCGCAAGACCCTCCTCGGCGAGTCCGGTCACCCTTGCTCTGTACATATGTCCCCGCCGTATACCCTCTCCGGAAAGACGCACGCGGATATACTCGTCCGATAATCCCTCATAGGCACCGTCCTTGATTTCCTCGGCGATTACCCGCACCTCCTTTGCCTCAAAGGTTTCCCGGTAGACTTGTGAAATTTCCTTTTCCAGCTCCATCACCCGCCTGACCCGGTCCTTCTTTTCGGCGGCGGTCAGTTGATTTGGATATCTGGCAGCCGGTGTTCCCTCCCGCCGAGAATAGGGAAATACATGAATCCCTGAAAACGAAAGCTCCTTCAACGTGTCCAGTGTCTCCTGAAACTCCGCCTCGGTCTCCCCAGGGAATCCCACAATGAGATCTGTCGTCAGCGCCAGCCCGGGAATTGCCTCCCGCAAGTCCTTGATCAGCCTTTTATATTCCGCAAGCCGGTAATGGCGATTCATCCGTTTTAACACAGAATCGGAGCCGGACTGAATGGGCAGATGAAGATGACTGCACACCCGAGGCTCATCCCGGATAATACGGACCAGCTCACCTGAAAGCTCCACCGACTCTACCGATCCGAGACGGATACGGAGCAAGCCCGGAATTTCCAAAAGAGCCTCCACCAGCGATGCCAGCGATGTTCCATCCCGCAGATCCTTTCCATAATTGCCAAGGTGAATCCCGGTCAGCACCACCTCCCGATAGCCCGCCTTTACAAGGCGCCGTATTTCAGCAACCGCGTCGACCAGCTTGCGGGATTTCAGCCGTCCCCTCGCATAGGGAATGATGCAGAAGGTGCAGTAATTATCACAGCCCTCCTGTACCTTGATGAAGGCTCTGGTTCTTGTCTCGCCTTCTGCGTCGACCGCCATATTTTCAAATTCCCGGACCTCCCGGATATCCTTGACCTTATTCAGCACCTGGCCGGCCTTTGCCTCTTCCACGTAATCCACAATTTGCGTGCGGTTCTGTAAACCTATGATTACATTGGCGCCGCCCATTTTTTCAAAAACATCCGGCTCAAGCTGGGCATAGCATCCGGCCACTGCAATAACTGCATCGGGGTGATTTCTACGGATCCGGCGGACCGTCTGCCTTGATTTTTTATCTCCCACCGACGTGACGGAACAGGTATTGATAACATACACATCCGCCTCTCCCTCGCCCTCTGCCGTCTCATAGCCCCGGCGAATAAAAAGAGAGCGCATCGCGTCGCTGTCATATTGATTGACCTTACATCCAAGAGTGATAAAGGACACTGTCTTTTTTCGGGTATTATGTATCATTTCCATGGCTTCATTATAGCACGGGACGACCAAGGCCATGAGCTGCAGGTAAGGCTTTCGTATCATAGATGAGGACATAAATGAAAAACTCTCCCATGCCGGTCAGAAAACGACATGAAAAAAGCCTTGACCGTGAATTTTTTTCGTTCAAGGCTTTTGTGTCTATAGTGAGTGAAGAAGATCCCATGCCATGGCGAAGGCAGATACGGTTTTTGCGTCCGTCATCTTACCCCTGCCTATCATGGCAAATACATCGGACAACGGTATTTTTACTACATCCAGATATTCTCCCTCGTCCAAGTGCTGCCGGGTGTGTACCAGATCCTTCGCCAGATAGAGATGGATGATTTCATCGCAGAACCCGGGAGATGAATAAATTTGTCCCAGCTTCTGAAGCATCCCGATGTATCCTGTCTCTTCCTCCAGCTCTCTTGCGGCACATGCATCCTCTGATTCACCGGGGTCCATCTTTCCCGCCGGTATTTCAAGGAGCTCCTTTCCTATAGGGTAGCGGTACTGCTTGACAAAGATCGCTTCCTTATCCGCTGTGATTGGAATGATGGCGGCCGCCGCAGGATGAAGAACAACCTCCCGGCTGGTTTCCCGACCTGACACAGTCACTCTGTCAAGGTGCACCTCAAGCAGCTTTCCCTGATACAGGGTGCGCCGGCTAAGGAGCTTTTCTTTTTCAATACTCATGGCAGCCGCTCCCTTTATCTTCCGGTGCTTCCGATTCCGCCGGAGCGGATGCCCTCCGCTTCATCGTCATCGGTTGAAAGGTATCGATTGAAAATCCCCTGCGCGATACGATCCCCTTTGGAAAGGGGAAAGATCTTATCCGTCGTATTGTACAGGGCGACCATGATATGCCCTTCGTTGTCTTCGTTATTGTAATAATCAGCGTCAATAATTCCGGTGCTGTTTATCAGAATAATGCCGTGCTTGATGGCCATGCTGGAGCGGATATGGATGGTCAGATACTCATCCTCCTTCATGAACGCTTTCAGCCCGGTGGGAACAATGGTGATTGTCCCCGGGAGAAGCTCTGCGTCCTCCGCGCTTTCTATATCATAGCCGGCGCTTTTTGCGGTTTTCCTTTTGGGAATATGAATATCTTTCTCCGCATAGGCGCTGATGATTTCAAAGCCCCGTTCCATTATTTCTTCTCCAACAAAACTGCTTTCCTGGAAAGATTGATTCTGCCCCTGTCATCAATTTCTGTGACCTTTACCATGATTTCGTCACCTTCATGAACTACGTCCTCCGGCTTTTCCACCCGGCGCAGCGCCAGTTGGGAAACATGGACAAGACCTTCCTTCCCGGGCAGGATTTCAACAAAGGCACCAAACTTCATAAGCCTCGTTACCCTCCCAAGATAGGTTTCCCCGACTTCCACGTCTTTTGTCAGATCCTCTACCATCTTCTTGGCCTTCTGTGCCGCCGCTTCATCGGTAGACGCGATATACACCCTACCGTCTTCCTCTACATCGATACGAATCCCTGTCTCGGAGATGATCTTGTTGATTGTTTTTCCGCCGGCACCGATCACATCGCGGATCTTGTCCACAGGAATGGTGAGGGTAATAATTTTTGGTGCATACGGCGACAGCTGCTCTGCGGGCTTGTCGATGCATTCCGCCATTTTGCCAAGAATAAACAGACGGCCCTTATGCGCCTGCTGCAGCGCAGACAGCAGAATATCCTTGGACAGACCATGGACCTTGATATCCATCTGAATAGCAGTCACCCCTTTGGCAGTGCCGGCCACCTTGAAGTCCATATCACCCAGCGCATCTTCCATGCCCTGAATATCCGTGAGAATCGTGAAGTGATCCCCTTCCTGCACAAGTCCCATGGCAATCCCTGCTACCGGCGCCTTAATGGGGATGCCTGCATTCATGAGGGACATAGTGGACCCGCAAACCGAGGCCTGCGAGGAGGAGCCGTTGGATTCAAGAATTTCCGATACCACCCGGATCGCATAGGGAAATTCATCCACCGAGGGGATAACCGGCAAAAGCGCCCGTTCTGCCAGCGCACCGTGGCCGATTTCTCTGCGGCCCGGGCTTCTCGCCGGTCTCGTTTCGCCTACTGAGTAGGATGGGAAATTGTATTGATGAAGGTATCGTTTTTCATTGACCGGTGTCAGATCGTCAATGATCTGGGCATCCGACATAGGCGCCAGCGTGGTCACTGAAAGAGCCTGGGTTTGACCGCGGGTAAACAGCGCCGATCCGTGAGCCCGGGGAAGTACGCCTACCTCGCAGGTAATGGGCCGGATTTCATCAAGAGCCCGTCCATCAGGACGAATCTTGTCTACAGAGATCATATGGCGCACAATTTCTTTTGTCAGATGATCCAGACAGGCCCCCACATCCGAAGCGTTGTCCGGGTATATGGTCAGGAAATGATCCTCTGCTTCCTTTTTGACCTCTGCCATATGGGCTTCTCTTGTGAGCTTATCCGGATTGAAGATCGCCTTTTTCAGCGGCTCTTCCGCATATTCCCGAATAGCCTTTTCAATATCTTCCGGTATTTCCGGGAAAATGAATACCTGCTTTTCCTTTCCTACCTCGGCGATAATTGTTTTCTGAAAACGGACCAGCTCCTTGATCGCTTCATGGCCGTACATGATAGCGTCCAGCACCTCTTCCTCCGGCGCTTCCTTTGCTCCGCCTTCTACCATGAGAATCGCTTCCTCAGAGCCCGCCACGGTGATATTCATGGACGACCGCTCTAGCTGCTCCTGAGTCGGATTAAGAACAAACTCCCCGTCAATGCGTCCCACACGAACACCGGCGATCGGTCCATCCCAAGGAATATCGGAAATACCCAGCGAGCAAGATGCGCCAAGCATGCCGCAAAGCTCAGGGGCATTGTCATAATCCACAGAAAGAACAGTAGCCATCACATGGACATCGTTGCGGCACCGCTTATCAAACAAGGGCCGGATCGGACGATCAATCAGGCGGGCATTCAGAATAGCCGTATTTCCGGGACGGCCTTCCCGCCGCAGAAATCCGCCGGGCATTTTGCCGACGGCATACATTTTTTCTTCATAATCCACAGTCAGCGGGAAAAAGTCAGTCCCCTGCCGCGCTTCCTTGCTAGCCGTGGTCGCTACCAGAACGACCGTATCTCCATACCGTACCAACACAGCCCCATTGGCCTGCTTTGCCATTTTACCAGTTTCAATCGTAAGCGATCGACCGGCCAGCTCCATGTGAAATGATTTGAACATCCTGTTCCTCCTGTTTTATAAACCTCTTTGACATATCTTTTTAATTATATAGTATCCCGCGTGATTTTTATAGTATGCATATGGAAAAACATCAAACCTTCAGGCATGCATCCAAGGTTAATCCATTATTTCTTTTCTCTGTTTTAATTTCTGTAAAATTATGATATCATTGGTTTATAATATCATTTTATTTGTGCAAAGGAGGCTTTTCATGAAAAAATCATATCTCGCCGTACTGTGTGCCTGTGCACTGCTTGCCGGCACTACTATGATTGCTGATGCCCATGGCGTGTTTTTTGCCAACCGTCTCGATCAGAAGGCTCTAGTTCTTGGTGAAGGCCCGGAAGATAACAAGTATTCTCCCTCCTGTGTTACCGCGCTGGAAGCATATAACAAAGAATTTTCTCCCATAAAAGTAGAGCGCATTGATTACTCTGATCACATCGCCATCGTTCCCAAAGACGATCTAGGCGTAACCGTAACGTTCTTTGATTACGGTTTTTTCACAAAAGACAAACATGGCAAAATGCACATGCAACCGTTTTCTGATGTAAAAAATGCCGTAAAAACTACTCATGCTATCAAATGGAACGTTAATTACTGGAGCCCCGACGTAAAACCCGGCGGCATTTATAACGTACCGATCCAGATCGTGCCGGAAGTAAATCCGCTAACCCTCCGCAAAGGAGATACTTACGGAATCAGAGTATATAAAAATGGAAAGCCCTATGCCTATGCGCCGCTCATCAAAGATGTTATCAATGATTTGACCAATGAGTCAACAGCTGACGCAGGTGGATATGCAACGGTGACTGTCAGCGCCAATGGCTTAAATGTAGTAGGCGTAGAAGTTGCAGGGGATAAAGAGGACGAACATACTACCCAAAAATACTTCTCCTCTCTCTCCTTCATCATCGACCCGGAATAAGAGCCACTAAAAAAGGGACTGCTCAACAGGCGGTCCCTCTTTTTTTACTCACTTGCTATTTTGCGTCCTTTCGTAATATTTTGGCGAACCCGGCTACAGCAGGTTTTGAACAACTCTTTTTCTTCCTTGGAAAGAGTAAATTCCATGACCCGCTCCACTCCGCCAGCGCCAACAACTGATGGAACACCGATGTAGATACCCTTCTCACCATATTCCCCATCCAACGGAGCAGAGACAGGGTATATCCGCTTTTCATCATGGAGAACGGTTCTGGCAAGCGTAGCTGCCGCGGAGCAGATGCCATACTCTGTGCAGTGCTTGCCTGAATAGGTCACCCAGCCGGCGTGAATGGCTTCATCCTCAACCTTATCCCGGTCGAAGCTGAAAGCCTTCTCCTGTTCCAGCTCCGCCAGAGGCTTGCCGAAGAAATTAAAAAGCGACCATGGTGCCATCTGAGCTTCCCCATGCTCTCCCATGAGGAATGCAAAGTAGGAATGATGCTCCAAATCGGAATGCTGAGAAATAGCGCTCACCAGACGGGACGAATCCAGACAGGTTCCTGTCCCAAGGACGCGCCCCCGAGGAAGGCCGAGATACTCATTCCACAGCGAGGTGATCACATCGCAGGGATTGGTGATGTTGATGAAAACCCCTGAAAATCCTGAAGCTTTTACCTTCGGCCCCAGCTCCTTGACCTGCCGGGCTGTAAACTCCAGCTCATCATCACGGCTTCCGGTCGCCACAAGGTCAATATCCCCTACGGCACTAATGATTACGTCACAGTCTCCCAGCTCGGAGGGATTCGCTTTTTCATAAACCACACGATGCGGCATAAACCATACCGCGTCACGGAGATCCTGCACCTCGCTGGTCAGCTTGTCCGAATTTTTATCGACCAGCTTCACCACGTCAGCCACGCCCATGATGCCAAGCGCATAGGCCACATGGGCCCCTACATGTCCCGCGCCGAGAACGCCAACTATTTTCTTTTTCGGTGTCATACTCGTACCCCCTATGTGTAAATCTCCAGCCCTTCGGGCCGGCTCTCTCAAGTATGTACTCATAATACCACGGTGGTTATGTCGCGTAAACAGAAGGCTTGCCCGTTTTTCGCAATTGAAAAGCAGAGGGCTTATGTCCTCTGCTCAGATCCTTCTCATTTTATGCGAAGTCCCAGACGCTCGCCAAGCCTTCTGTACCGTTCGATATCGGTGCGGCGAAGGTATTCCAGCATATTTCGTCTCTGGCCTACCATCTTGAGAAGGCCCCGGCGGGAATGATGATCCTTCTTGTGCATTTTGAGGTGATCCGTGAGAAGCTGGATCCGCTTGGAAAGGATCGCAATCTGCACCTCCGGAGATCCTGTGTCTCCTTCATGCACTGCGTACTGGCTGATGATTTCTTTCTTCTGTTCTACTGTTAACATGATGTCCTCCTATGACTTCTAACAATCCCTGTATCCAAGTTTTCGTCGGAGTGTCGAGGAACCGGGATACAGTTCACCTAGGAATTATACACAGTCAGCACAGGAAAAGCAAGAAATCAGTTTTATAAAGTTTATCCCAGCGCCATCCGATCGCTTACAGTTCCGTCGGCCTCTTCAAATTTTTTGAGCAACATATCAATGGTGAGGCTCTTCTTTTCCTCTGCCGTATAGTTCGCAACAATTTTCCCATTGCTCATCATGATGAGGCGGTTGCCATAGGCAAGAGCATCCCGCATATTATGAGTGATCATCAGCGCCGTCAGGTGCTGCTCCCGAATAACATCATCGGTGATTTTGAGCACCTTGGCAGCGGTTTTTGGATCCAGCGCGGCGGTCGGCTCGTCCAGAAGAAGCACCTCCGGTTTTTTAAGCGTCGCCATCAAAAGCGTTAATGCCTGCCTCTGCCCGCCGGACAAAAGCCCCATCCGCGTCTCAAGCCGGTCCTCCAGCCCAAGATCCAGCCGTTCCACCATATCCTTAAACTGCTGGTGATTATCCTTGTTGAAGGCCCAACGTAACCGTCGAGATTCGCCGCGTCGAAATGCCAGAAGAAGATTTTCCTCCACCTGCATGCCTGCCGCCGTTCCCTTCAGCGGATCCTGAAACACCCGGCCAATATATTTTGCCCGCTTATACTCGCTGGTCTTAGTTACATCCTTATCGTTCAGCATCACCGTTCCCTCATCAGGAATGAATGCGCCGGCGATGGTGTTCAGCAGCGTGCTTTTTCCTGCACCGTTTCCGCCTATGACAGTGCAGAAATCGCCGTCCTCCAGCGTGAGAGATACATCAAGCAGAGCGATTTTTTCATTTTGCGTGCCCTTGAAGAAGGTCTTGCTTATATGTGACAGCTTCAGCATTATTTAACCCTCCCCAAGCTAATCTTACCCTTGACCATGGGTGCCGCCAATGCCAGCACCACAACGATCGCAGTGAACAGCTTCAAATCATTCGGCGGCATGCCCAGATACAAAACCACCGCAATAACGATGCGATATAGAATCGAGCCTACCACAACCGCCATAAGGGATGCGGAAAAGCTGTCCGCCCCTAAAATCACCTCGCCGATAATCACCGAGGCAAGACCGATAACAATGGTTCCGATTCCCATGCCCACATCAGAGAAGCCATTGTTCTGCGCCACAATAGCACCGCAAAGACCGATCAGTGCGTCGCTAATAAGAAGGCCTAAAATAATCATCGTATCCGTATTGACACCCTGCGCCCGCACCATCTGCGGATTAAAGCCGGTGGCCCGTATGCAGAGCCCAAGCTCGGTGCCAAAAAACCAGTAAATAAAGCCCATAATTGCCGCAAGCGCCACCACAGGAACGAGCAGCGCCGCCTCAGACTGGGTGATATGGAACAGGTCGGCAGTCATGGAAAAAACCGTGTTCATCCGGAGAAGGGAAATATTGGCCTTCCCCATGATATGCAAATTGATGGAGTACAGTGCAATCATCGTTAAAATCCCGGCAAGAATCGCGGGGATTTTAAGCTTTGTATGCAAAAATCCAGTGACTGCTCCTGCCAGCGCACCGCCTATGAGTGCCGCAAGAAGGCCCCAGCCCGGATGCATGCCCGATGCGATACAGGTCGCCGCAATGGCGCCACCCAAAGGGAAGCTACCTTCACAGGTCATATCCGGCACATCAAGCACGCGGAACGAAAGAAAAACGCCCAGCGCAAGAATGGCCCACATCAACCCCTGCGCCACCGTGGATATAGCTAAATCAATCATAATATCACCTCTTACCGGCACTTATGGTCTGGCCGGCATTCCATCATATAAGTATAGTTTTCTCGCCCGCTGCCATACATCAGACGGCACCTTGACATGAAGCGCCTTGACCTGCCTCATGTTAAGGACGATTTCCGGATCCTGCTGCTTTACGATAGCGATTTCAGAAGGGGTCACGTTGCCGCTAAGGAGACGGCTTGCGATGCGCCCGCCGCTGAAGCCCATCCGGTAATAGCCTGCAGAAATAGACAGGAGCGCACCTTGACGAGTCATTTCGATCTGCTCTCCAATGATCGGGATACCTGCCCTTGTAAAGACATCCACCATGCGGGGAAATACGCCGATCACCCTTTCATCCTCCGGGATGTAGACCGCCTTCACAGAGCCGATAAATTTAGCCAGCTGGTCGTCCACATCTGCCGACGGATCAAAGGCTACCTCATAGAGCCTGATATGCTTCCGCTCCGCTACGCCCCGCAATATTTTCAGCTGGAGCACCGCGCCCTCATTGGTGGGATCGTAGAAAAATCCCAGCGTGCTCAAATCAAGAAATTTGCCTGCCATGCGAACCTGATTCAAAATCGCCGGTACGTCACTGATTCCTGTCAGATTCGGTACGTTCTCAAAGGCGGGATCGCTCCGCATGTGGAAGGCGCCCACCCCCACCACAGGGATCGTCCTTGTCAGCGCTACGGCTTCCTTTGTCGCATCTGTCCCTATAGCAATAATCAGATCCTTTTTGCTCCGGATCGCTTGCCTGATGCTATCCGTAAGCCGCTTTTCATCGCCTGCGGCATCGCTCGCTTGGATCTGAAGATTTTTTCCTTCCTCAAACCCTTGTGCCAGCAAGGCCGCCTTTACCCCGGCAGCCATTTTATTTTGTTCCTTCAGTGAATCGCTTTGAATAATGGCGATAGAATACATATTTTTTGGGGGGATGGGCCGAACCTCTTGCCTCTGCTGGGCCGTCTTTTCGGTATACAGCAAAAGCAGAATCAGAAAATTGCACAGCCCAAACACGAGCATGAGCCACCATATTTTCTTAAGCTTGGCCACCATATCATATCCCCCTGCCGAGTCCCTGTTAACAACCAGTAAAGGCCTTCGAAATAACTGGGCATTCCGAAGGCCTTTCGCTTATCTTTGCGGGGATCTCCGGCATTAAATAATTTCTGCCCGATCCAGTACCGCCTGTGGCACCCGGATCCCCAGCTTTTCCATTTCCCCTCGATTGATGTACAGTTTCGACTGAGCCGCACCTTCTACCGGGAAATCCTTGACCTGCTTATTGCCCATCAGAATCTCCGCTGCCATTTCTCCGGCCCTGTGGCCGATGTCATAGAAGCTGATGGACTCTGACGCAAACACGCCGGACTTCACATGGCCTGCCTCCGCGCCGTATACAGGAATTTTTTCCCGTTCCGCCACCTGCATCAGCGTAGGAATAGATGAGGCGATGACATTGTCAGTGGGAACAAAAATCGCGTCCACCTGACCGCCAAGGAAGCCCTCTGCCACCTGCTGCACATCATTGACAGAATTTACAGTCAGCTCCACCACGTGAAGACCCATGGGCTCAACCATCTCCCTCAGCCTTTTCACCTGAATCACTGAGTTGACCTCACTGGAATTATAGATCACCCCTATATTTTTTATATCCGGCTGAATTTCTTGCATCAGCGCCACCTGCTTAGCCAGCGGCCCCCTGTCATGGGTCCCGGTAACATTGGCTTCCGGCGCCTTTTCGGATTTCATCAGCTTCGCCGTTTCATAATCAGCAATCGCCGTGCCCACAATCGGGATTTTATCTGTAGCATTTGCCATAGATTGCGCCGCCGGTGTGGAAATGGCTGCGATTAAACTATATTTTCCCGACACAAACCGGTTTGCAATGGATTGCAAATTGGACTGATCCCCTTGGGCATTCTGCTGGTCAATCTCCAGCCTGTCCTTGATCGCACTGCCGGTTAAAGCATCCACAAAGCCTTTATTGGCTTCATCAAGGGCAGGGTGCTGCACGATCTGCACGACCCCGACCTTCAGTTTCCCGTCCTGCCCGGCAGGCTTTCCGCCGCAACCGGCAATAAGGCCCGCCGCTATACAGCCGGCGAGTCCCGCAAGCATGACTCTTTTCCATCCTACCATTCTAACCATCCTCCTTGTCCTTTTTGGACCTGCTCACCCGAATCGGGTCATCACAAGCCGGTCATCCGGCATTGCATGTTTATCGGGAGACCGTCTCTCCTGCTATCCTTCACAGATATGCGTCGCAAAAGACCACATCCCTTTTCTGACAGCCCGTCCCGATATTCCGTCCATTATATCACAGAATATGTGCGTAATACCATGAAAGAACAGACTTGAGAGAAATTTGGCGGGCGCAATAAAAAAACACACCCCGAAGAGTGTATTTTTTTGATCGTTTATTCTTCTGTCTGAGCCTGAACAACGGATTTCCCTTTGTAGAACCCGCATACCGGGCATACATGGTGCGGTTTTTTCAGTGCATGGCACTGAGGGCATTCCACGAGACCCGGAATGGTCAGCTTCCAATTTGCACGTCTCTTATCACGACGGGACCTTGAATGTTTTGTCTTCGGAACCGGCATTTTTGCACCTCCTTACAGTTCGAGCCATCAGTTATATTACGTTCGTGTCCATCTTTTTCAAGAAAAGACTCATACCAACTTCACTATTATACGAATCGCCTCCCGATTTGTCAATGCAGCCTCATGACTTCAGTCAAGGCTCCAACCTTTTTTGAAATGCTTTATGTCTGACAGCCATGCCCGGAATGCTTTTGGTCCTCCTGGCTGCGGCGCGTGATTTACGCCCTATATAGGGAAGAAATATGACGTGCCAATGCTTTTCCCGGTTCCGAGACTTGAAAATCGTCGCTCATTACAGATAAAAAATAAAAAATTTGATCCATAAAGTAATACTCGGAACGCCTTCTCTTTTATCGTCTCGCTTCGCCTTCAAAATTTTCAATCCCTCTGCTTCTTGACAATCTCTTTTTGAACTTTACCCTCATTTTACTCGAGCTTGACGGAAACCTCGCACTTGCTATGCTACACTCATTTTACATTAGGATTTTATCCAAGATTGCAAGCATTAGGAGGTTTGTTTATGGGTACAAAACGTAAGCTTCGTCTGCTGGTCCAGCTGTCTTTGGTTGGCGCCCTTTCCGCAGGCATGGTTCCTTTCTACAGCGCCATGGCCGATGCGGCAGCACCGGCTATTTCACAGGCAGCTGAATTCCACAACAGAGCGCCCCGCTCCATGGAAAAATCTGCTATCACGATCCTTCCGATTAACCGCGCCAAATTCTGGGCAGGCCAGCGCTTTGACTTTGAAGTGGAATTTCCGAAGAGCAGCACGAATCTCGACGTTAAGGTAAACGGCGAGTCCGCAGAAAAAGCCTTCGGTAAAAAAGCTATCATCACCGACTACGGCACCCATATTTCCTATCGTATCAACAACGTTGATTTTGATGATGTCGGCGAAAAAACTGTCATGGCTTCTGCCACCAGTCCTACAGGCAAGGTGAGCACGTCCGCCAAATACGCTGTGGTACAGGAAAAAGCAAAACGCCGTGCAAAGAACGTTATCCTCTTCATCGGTGACGGCATGAGCATGCAGGCCAAAGAGCTGGGCCGCATTCTTTCCAAGGGTCTTTCTAACGGGAAGTTCAACGACCTGCTTGCTATGGAAAAAATGCCGAACATGGCTCTTATCACCACCAGCGGCTATGACTCCCTCGTTACCGACTCAGCAAACTCCATGTCCGCTTACATGACGGGCAACAAGTCCGTGGTCAATGCTATGGGCGTCTATGAAAATAAAACCAAGGATCCTCTCGATGATCCGAAGGTGGAAACGGTGGCCGAAATTCTCTCCCGCAGCAAAAACATGAGCTACGGCATGGTTTCCACAGCAGCTATCACCGACGCTACACCGGCTGCAGTGACATCCCATACGCGCCGCCGGGCTGAGCAGAATTTCATCGCCAGCGAATTCCTCAACCGCAACAATCCTCCTAAGGTTATTCTTGGCGGCGGTGCCCAGTTCTTCCTTCCCCTGTCCACACCGGGCTCCAAGCGGAAGGACGATCGCAACCTGATCCAGGAATTCAGGAATAAGGGCTATCAGTTTGCAGGAAACAAAACCGATCTGAATGCGCTGTCCGACGACAAACCCATTCTGGGTCTCTTTACCATGAGCCATATGAACGTGTATATGGACCGTGAATTCCTTCCGAAAAACAACAAGGTTTTGAAGGACTTCCCGGATCAGCCGGGCCTGTTGGATATGACAAAGAAGGCCGTCGCTGTTCTTGAAAAGGCCCCCAATGGATTCTTCCTCATGAGCGAGGCCGGCAGCATCGATAAGCAGCTCCACACCATGGACTGGCAGCGTGCCACCTATGACACCATCGAATTTGATAAGACCATCGAATGGGCTCAGAATTACGCTCGGAAGCATAATGATGATACCCTAATTATCGTCGTTGCTGACCATGCTCACGGTGTCAGCATCTCCGGCACCTATAAGGAAGAAAACGGCAAGGTAGGCCGCGAGGCGGTACGCGTCTATGGCGATGCCAAATGGCCGACCTTCGTAGATGCGAACCGGGACGGCTTCCCTGATAACCCGGATGCCGAGGTGACACTGGCTGTGCAGTACGCTAACAAGCCGGATCATTATGAAAATTATCGTTTCCAAAAGGAACCCACCGTTCCGGCAACCACCGATGCCAAGGGCAACGTTATTGCCAACCCGAAGCGTGCACCGGCAGGCGCTCGTTTCGTTCCCGGCAACCTGCCCACCACAACCGGCGAGACCCAGGAATGCCACTCTGCTGATGATGTAGTCCTCATGGCGCAGGGCCCCGGATCTGAATATTTCCATGGCATTATGGACAACACGGAAGTCTTTTTCGGAATCCTCCGTGCTCTCGCTGTCGATGCCCACAAGGGTCCTCCTGAAGTGCCGTTTACGGCAGAAAGCGATGAACACAAGTGAGATTCTCAAAGGTACTGAAAAAGTTCCTTGCGCCTTGCTTACTTCTCATAGCGGTTAGTATGTCCAAGGGGACCTATGCGGCCTCCTTAGATTTTTCCATGATGTATAGCGGAGCAAGCGCAGAAGGTCTTGTCTTTTCGGGCACACTCAATTCGTCGAATGGGTCAGAGGTTACTATGACAGGCTTCATGGCCCCGCCTTTAAAGCCAAGCATCAATTTCTTCGTCCTCACAGAAACGCCCATGTCGGTGTGCCCCTTCTGCTCCTCCGACGCAGACTGGCCCTATAACATTGTGGTGGTCTATGTGGATGGCGCTGTAGATGCCCTCCCCTATGATCAGGAAGCCACCGTCACGGGAACCTTGGATCTTGGAAGCTATATGGACAATGAAACAGGCTTTGTGAGCCAGGTCCGGATTCTCAACGCTTCTGTCCAATAGGAGGCGATCATGCTAAAAGTTGTCAATTTGACCCACGGCTATCCGGACGGCGAAGGCACACTGACAGCACTCAGGGTGCCCCATTTGGAAGCCCATGCCGGCGAGGCTTGGTGCATCACCGGACCTAGCGGTAGCGGAAAATCAACCCTTCTCCACTGTCTGTCCGGTCTCCTTCACCCTACGTCGGGAGAAATATCCTATGACGGACTCTCCCTCACAAGCGGTATTTCCGCCGGAAAGCTTGATACATTTCGTGCGCATACCATTGGCTATCTGTATCAGAAATTCAATCTTCTTCCCTTTTTGACGGCCCGGGATAATATTCTGCTCGGGGCCTACTGGGGCGATGTAAAAGAGGAAGATGCTGAGAAGCGTCTTGCCGCGCTGGCTAAAAAAATGGGGATTGCCTCTCTTCTGAACCATCATCCCGATGCCATGAGCCAAGGAGAGCAGCAGCGGGCAGCCCTCGCCCGGGCGCTCATCAAGAAGCCGCCCATTCTCCTTGCAGATGAACCAACCGCTAATCTTGACGCGGACAATAGCCGCATCGTTATTTCTCTATTGAAGGAGTATGCCGAAAAGGAAAATGCCCTCTTATTTGTGGCGAGCCACGATGCTATGGTGATTGAGTCCTTCTCCCATATTCTCCCTCTAAGCAAGGGAGGTGCCCATGATTAGAAAGCTTGCGCTCCGGCAGCTCCTCCACCGCCCGGTAACGACCCTTCTTCTGATACTCGTCATGGCATTTTCCATCGGCATCAGTGTCTTTTTATCTACGCTCCATCAAGGGCTTCATGACGGGCTCACTAAAGCAACAGAGCCCTTCAGTTTGCTTGTAAGCTCCCCCGGGAGCCAGCACCAGTTGGTCCTTACGTCTATTTTCCTGCAGGACCGTCCTCTTCCCAACCTTCCCTACGAGGAAGTGGAAGCGCTGAACGCAAAAAAGAAGCTGGTCCAATTTGCGCTGCCTCTTGCCTTCGGCGATTCCTATGAAGGCTATCGCATTGTAGGATCCACGGCTCAAATTTTTTCCTTGAAGGTCGGTAAAAATGCGCCGGCTTGGCTGTCTCTGAAGGAAGGTCGAGCCTTTGAAGACCCCTTCGAGGCCGTCATCGGCTCTGATGTGGCCATACACCGCGGCCTGAAGCTGGGGGATGCATTCACCTCCATTCACGGCCTCGTGAAAAAGGGCGGCCACGCTCATAAGGATAATCCCTACACCGTGGTGGGAATCCTGAATGACGTTCAAGGACCTTACAATCAGGTAATCCTCACAAGCATCGAATCCGTTTGGGAAGCACATGCGCACCATGATCATCACGAGGAACCCGTCTCTCCCGCTGCTCGGCAAGCGATCATCGATCGTGACCGTGACCACGAGCATGATAAACACGAACATGATGAATATGCTCATATTGAACATGAACACGAACATGAGCATGAGCACGACCAGGCGGGGAAGGAAGTGAGTGCCATTATCGTAGAGCCCGTTGGCTACAGCGAAGCCTACCAGCTGGCATCACAGTATCAGAGCCGCAAAGACGCGATGCTCGTCTTCCCCGCGCAGTCCATTGTTCAGCTGTTTAACCTCATGGGCCGCGGCGAAAAGATGTGGCAGCCTGTAGGAGTTTTCCTCATGATTCTCTCCATTCTCATTGTTGTCATGACAAGCTATCTGTCCAGCCTTTCCCGACTGCGGGAATATGCCATCATGCGGGCGCTGGGCGCAACTACAAAGGATATTTCATATATCTTCATGTGGCAAAACACCTTCCTTGTTTTGGGCGGAACCATAGGCGGAAGCCTTTTGGGCATGCTTTCCTACGCCCTTTTATCCCATGCGATCGCGTCCTCCACAGCACTCTCGCTGCCTCTTTCGGTATCGCCGCTGATGGGCATCCTGCTAATTGCGATGGTAGTCATCGCCCTCATTATCAGCCTGATCCCGATGAAAATTTTAAAGAGCAAGCTGTCGTCCATTGTGTAGCATTCTTTCCTTGAAAAACGGAATAAAACCACGGAAACAGGAAAGCATATAAGAAATCCTGTCTTCAAATGGACGCAATAAAAAAGGACCCCTCGTCAGAATGTTCTGATGGAGGGTCCCTTTTTGCTCGCCGCCTGTCATTTTTGTGCAACCGTCTCTTGATAAAGAAATGTATGGCACCCCTTCCGTTTCATAAAAAAGCAGACCGCCGGAGTTAATCGCTCTGACAGTCTGCTTTTGAAATATGAAGGCGTTAATTATTTATGTTTCCCTCTCTGTATCCGCTGCTTGTACGCCTTGAAGGATCATCTGTTTTTCATCTGCCCGGGCGTGAAAAAACTGATGCACTTTCTCCGCGACCCTGCGGTTCATGCCGGGCACCTGCACCAATTCCTCCACCGTTGCGGCACGCATTTCATCCAGTGAACGGAACGCATGCCACAGCGCTTTTCTTCGGGCCGGTCCGATGCCCTCGATATGGTCCAGCACAGATTCCGTATTTCTGCGGGACGCCCATTTTCTGTGATAGGAAATGACAAACCGATGCGCCTCGTCACGAATAAATTGAAGCAGCTGCAGCGCCGGTTCATGACGATCCAGCACAATCGGTTCTACCTTTCCTTCTACATAGATTTCCTCCATGCGCTTGGCCAGTCCGATGACTGCCGCTTGACAGCCGGCGCCACGAATCACGGGAATAGCGGCGCTCATTTGTCCCAGTCCGCCGTCAAGCACGATGAGATCTGGCTGAGGCCACTCCTTTTCGTTTCCGTATCGGCGGCTCATTACCTCTGCCATGGATTGAAAATCATCCGGCTTGCCCTGCGTCGTCTTTAATTTGAATTTTCTGTATTCCCTTTTCGCAGGCCGTCCATGCTCAAATACCACCATGGACCCGGTGGTTTCCGCCCCCTGATTGTGGGAAATATCAAAGCATTCCATTCGCTCCGGCAGCTTGGGCAGATGCAGTAGCTCCTTCAAGGTCTGCAGCGCTCCCTGCTCCCGGGCATCCTGATACTGCCATTGCAATTTTTTATCTGACAGGTACTTCGCCGCATTGGCCATAGCCATGTCCTTAAGGCGCCGCTTAAAGCCCCGTTCAGGGATAGCAAAGGAAAGACTGCCCCCCTTCAGATCTGACAGCCACTTCTCCAATAGGGAAGCGTCCAACGGCCTGAAGGGAAGAATCACTTCTCTTGGGATGGACGAAGGATTTCCGCCGTAAAACGCCTTGATAAAAGCGGTAATAATTTCTTCATTCGTTTCGGATTCACTCTCGGGAATGCTGAAATTTTCCTTCCCCACCATACGGCCGTAACGGATATAAAAAATTTCTATCCCTGCATGACTTCCATCCCTCGCCAGGCCTACCACATCAAAGTCGCCTTCCCGGGACACAATGTGCTGCCGCTGCCGCACGCTCTCGACGGCCCAGAGCTGATCCCGTACATGGGCGGCCTCTTCAAAATCCAATGCCTCTGCCGCCTTCTCCATTTTTTCTTTCAGCTCTCGGAGCAGCTCGCTGCCTCTGCCTTCGAAAAGATCAAGAATCCCCTGCACGTAGCGGGCATAGGCTTCTGAATCACACAGGCCGGCGCAGGGTGCCACGCAAAGCCCCAAATGATATTGGAGACAAGGGCGGCTTACGTTCATGGTCCGGCAGGTACGGATGGGGTAGTAGCGGCGAATCAGTGCCAAGGTCTGACGCAGACTGCCTACATCAGTGAAGGGCCCATAATATTTTGCGCCGTCATTATGCCGTATGTTTCTTGTCACAAAAATGCGGGGCCATGGTTCATGAACCGTGATTTTTACATAAGGGTAGGATTTATCGTCCCGAAGAGAAATATTGTATTTCGGGCGCATCTCCTTGATCAGGTTGCACTCGAGGATCAGTGCCTCCATCTCAGTGGCGGTCATGGTAATGTCAAGGTCCTCTGCATGGCGCATCATGGCGGCCACCTTGGGAGATCGGTTCTTATCCTCCCGCACGTAGGAACGAACTCGGTTTTTTAAATTTTTTGCCTTGCCCACATAGATGACTCGCCCATTTTTATCCTTCCATCGGTAAACGCCGGGCGAATCGGGAAGGGACTCCACCTTAGCGCGGATCGTATCATTCACATCAATCATGGCCGAGGCCCTTCATGAATTGTTTGGTTCGCTGAATAACCGGCTTCAAATACTGCCCGGTGTAGGAGGCCTTCACCCTGCAGACCTCCTCCGGCGTCCCTTCGGCTACCACCTCGCCGCCCCGGTCCCCTCCCTCGGGACCAAGATCGATAATATAGTCCGCCACCTTGATCACATCCAGATTGTGCTCAATAACAACTACCGTATTGCCTTGATCAACCAGCTTTTGAAGCACCACAAGAAGCTTTCGTATATCCTCGCTGTGAAGGCCGGTGGTAGGTTCATCCAAAATATACAGCGTATCTCCTGTTCCGCGCCGCATGAGCTCTGTAGCCAGCTTGACCCGCTGTGCTTCGCCGCCGGACATGGTCGTCGCCGGCTGGCCGAGCCGTATATATCCCAGCCCTACTTCATTCAGGGTGTTCAGCTTGCGCAATATTTTCTCGTGGTTTTCAAAAAACGGGATAGCCTCCTCGATCGTCATATTCAGCACGTCGGAAATATTTTTTCCTTTATATCGCACCTCCAGCGTTTCCCGATTGTACCGGGCGCCGTGACAAACCTCGCAGGGGACATACACATCTGAAAGAAACTGCATTTCAATTTTTATAATCCCGTCACCGTGACAGGCCTCGCAGCGGCCGCCCTTGATATTGAAGCTGAACCGCCCCGGCTTATAGCCCCGCATTTTTGCCTCAGAGGTCTGGCTGAATAACTCCCGGATATCATTGAAAACGCCGGTATAGGTCGCCGGATTGGACCTGGGCGTCCTCCCGATGGGCTGCTGGTCTATATTGATTATCTTATCCACATACTCAGTGCCCCTCATGGTATCAAACTCGCCGGTCGCGTAAGAGGTGCGGTGCTTGATATTGGACAGTCCCTGAAAAAGAATATCGTTTACCAATGTGGATTTGCCTGACCCTGATTCGCCGGTAACCGCGGTAAAAGCGCCCAGAGGTATTTTTACATTGATATGCTTCAAATTATGCTCGCTGGCTCCTTGAATCTCTAGAAACAGCCCGTTTCCCTTGCGGCGGCTTTCCGGCAGAGGGATGAACCGCTCGCCGCGGAGGTATTGTCCGGTAATGGAGTCTTTGCTCTTGGCAATCTGCTCCGGTGTGCCTTCCGCCACCACATAGCCGCCGGCTTCTCCTGCTCCCGGTCCGATGTCTACCACCCAATCGGCCGTACGTATCGTATCCTCGTCGTGCTCCACCACAATCAGCGTATTGCCCAAGTCCCTCATGCCTTTCAGCGTAGCCAGAAGCTTATCATTGTCCCGCTGATGGAGCCCAATAGATGGTTCGTCTAAAATATACAGCACTCCTACCAGACCGGACCCAATCTGTGTGGCCAACCGTATACGCTGCGCCTCGCCTCCGGAAAGAGTCGTCGCATTGCGGGAAAGGGTCAGATAATCCAATCCCACATTGATCAGGAAGGTGAGCCTGTTTTCCACCTCGTTTAATATTTGTTCGGCGATTTTCTTTTCCTTCTCTGTCAGTGTAAGAGTTTTGAGGAAAGGAAGCAGGTCGCACACAGCCATATCGGACATCTCGGCTATATTTTTCCCGCCCACCCGAAACGCTAAGCTTTCCGGCCGAAGTCTTGCCCCATGGCAGACCGGGCAGGGCGTCTCCTTCAGGAATCGGGACAGCTCGTCCTTCTGCTTATCCGTCCATGCCTCCTCGTACCTGCGCTTTGTCATGGGAAGAATCCCTTCAAAATAGCGCTCATAGGTTTTTGTCTGGCCCTGCATATTGGTGTAAGCGAAAGAAATCAGCTTGCTTCCGCCTGATTTGAACTCTTCCTTTGCCTCATCTGTCAAGTCATCGTAGCAGGCATCCATAGAAAGGCCGTGAGCCTTTAAAAACGCATCCAGCTGCTTATAGAGCCAGCTTTCCTTGTTGTAAGGAAACGGACGGATTGCTCCCAGCCTGAAGGGCTGGGTATGATCCGGAACAACCCGGTCAAAGTCCACCTCCAGAGAGGATCCCAGACCGGAGCAGGCCGGGCATGCGCCAAAGGGATTGTTGAACGAAAAAATCCGGGGTACCGGCTTAGGCAGCGAAATGCCGCAATCAGGACATGCGAAATGAGTGCTGAAGATGTGATCATTTACGGCTTCCCCATCCATGACAGCTGCCACGATCATCCCATCAGACAGCTTCAGCGCCGCTTCTACGGAATCTGTCAAGCGGCGGGCAATCCCGTCCTTGATGATCAGCCGGTCAATCACCACTTCAAGGGTATGTTTTTTATTTTTTTCAAGCTCAATGCTCTCGGCAAGAAGGAGTATTTCCCCATCTGCCCGTACACGCACATATCCCTGCTTTCGGAGCTCATCTAAAATCTTCTTCTGTGTTCCTTTTTTCCCTACCACCACCGGCGCCAATACCATCAGCCTTGTCCTGTCCGGCAGATTCATCAGCGCATCTACGATCTGATCCACGGTCTGGCTGGAAATGGGCTTTCCGCAATGTGGGCAGAACGCCCGGCTTGCGTGAGCGTACAGCATACGCAGGTAATCATTGATTTCCGTGACCGTTCCCACCGTGGAGCGGGGATTATGACTGGTGGATTTCTGATCAATCGAAATGGCCGGAGACAGCCCGGATATTTTATCAATATCCGGCTTATTCATCTGTCCTAAAAACTGACGGGCATAGGCGGAAAGAGATTCCACGTATTTCCTTTGCCCTTCCGCATAAATCGTATCAAATGCCAAGGATGACTTTCCGGATCCGGATAACCCGCTGAATACGATCAGCTTGTTTCTCGGAAGTGTTAAATTGATGTTTTTTAAATTATTCTGTCTTGCCCCCTGAATGACAATTCCTTTTTCCATGGAGCTCCCTTCTTATCTATTCCAACGGACGCAAACACGTCACACCCTATGCTTTTTTGGCCGCTGCAGTCTGTTTTTCGCGGCGCCGTGACGCTTAAATGCTGCCTCTGCCTGAGAGCCGTACCGTTCATTCCAGGCCTGGCGGAGCTTGCGCAGCTGATCCCGCCATAATGCCGCCTCTTCATATTCCAGCGCTTTGGCAGCCCGCTTCATATCCTTCTCGGTCTGTCGTATCTGAGCATATAATTCTTCATCCGACAGGTCCGTATCTTCATCATCGGCATAGGCAGCAACGGGTTCCTCTACCTTTGTCAGATCGATCAGATCCTTCACCCGCTTCTGTATCGTTTTCGGGACAATGTGATGCTCCTTGTTATATGCCTCCTGTATACTTCGGCGGCGGTTCGTTTCATCTATGGCATATTGCATTGATTTCGTAATATGGTCGGCATACATGATGACATGGCCATGGGCATTGCGGGCCGCCCGTCCGATGACCTGAACCATGGATGTTTCCGAACGGAGAAAGCCTTCCTTGTCCGCATCGAGAATCGCCACCAAAGACACCTCCGGCATATCGAGGCCCTCCCGGAGCAGATTGATTCCCACCAGCACATCAAACACGCCGGCCCGAAGATCCCGTATAATCTCCGCCCGCTCAATGGTTGCCACATCAGAATGGAGATACCGGACCTTCACCCCCGCCTCAGTCAGAAAATCGGTCAGATCCTCGGCCATTTTTTTCGTAAGCGTGGTAATTAAGACCCGCTCTCCTGCATCCTCCCGCTTATGAATTTCCCCGAGCAAATCATCAATCTGCCCCTTCACCGGACGAACCTCAACGGATGGATCCAGAAGACCCGTAGGCCGTATGATCTGTTCTGCCAGATTCGTCTGGGCCCCCATTTCATATGGTCCGGGCGTGGCGGAGACGTAAATAATCTGATTGATCCGTTCTGTAAATTCATCAAATGTAAGCGGCCGGTTATCCAACGCACTAGGCAGACGGAAGCCATAATCCACAAGGGTTCGCTTTCTGCTCTGGTCTCCATTGTACATGGCCCGGATCTGAGGCACCGTCACGTGAGATTCATCAACCATGATCATAAAATCGTCAGGGAAATAATCAAGCAACGTAAACGGCGGTTCTCCCGGCTTGCGCCCCGACATATGACGTGAATAGTTTTCAATACCCGGGCAAAAGCCGACCTCCTGCATCATCTCCAAATCATACTTGGTCCGCTGCTCCAGCCGCTGCGCTTCAAGCAGCCTGTCCTGACTGCGAAGCTCCCTTAAGCGCCCTGACAACTCCTCTTCAATGCTGTGAATGGCCTTTGCCATTTTCCCTGAGGTCGTTACATAGTGGGATGCCGGAAAGATACCGATGTGATCCCGCTCCGCCACAGTTTCACCGGTAAGCACATCAAACTCAGTCAGTGTATCTACCTCATCGCCAAACATTTCAATGCGGATGGCTGTATTATTTTCCGATGCGGGAAATACGTCGATCGTATCCCCCCGGACGCGGAAGGTATCGCGGGTGAAATTCATATCATTCCGCAAATATTGCATGTTCACAAGCTTTTCTATAATCTTGTCCCGCTCGATCTCTTCGCCCGGGCGCAGCGAGAGTCCCATCGTACTGTAGTCCTCCGGGTCGCCCAAGCCGTAGATACACGACACGGAGGCCACGATGATCACGTCCCGCCGCTCAAAAAGAGCCATCGTGGCGGAATGGCGAAGCCGATCTATTTCTTCATTGCGGGACGAATCCTTTTCAATATAGGTATCCGTCTGGGGCACATAGGATTCGGGCTGGTAGTAATCGTAATAGCTGACAAAATAAAAGACTGCATTATTCGGGAAAAAATCCTTAAACTCGCTGGCCGTCTGTGCCGCCAGCGTTTTATTCGGAGAAATAATCAGCGTCGGCCGCTGTACCTCTTCAATGACCTTAGCCATAGTAAATGTTTTTCCCGTTCCGGTGGCTCCCATTAAAACCTGCGCCCAATGGCCGTCCTTGAGGCCGTTCACCAAAGACATCACCGCCTTAGGCTGGTCCCCGGTGGGCTGAAACGGCGCCTCCAGCTTGAACGGCGTCATCACATCAGGATATTGTCTTTTTATTCTGGGGTTACTCATGGCATCCTCAATAGCAAAATCATTGTGCTGCATTCCATTAAAACGATAATTATCAATATAAATAAATTATACTACACTTGCAGAGATTCACAAAACCTTTGTTTCCTTTTTGCATCGCAAAAGAGTCCTATCCCAAGGATACGACTCTTTGTCAATCAAAAATATATTTGTTCAGAATATAAACGATGGCTCCCGCCGCAAACAGGACAGCTCCGCCGAGAAAAAAGAACCATGCTATAGCAATGCAGATAGCGATAAATACAATGAAGCCCAAAATGCCGGCAGCTTTTTTCCACCAAGGGAGGCTGTCAAAATGAACCACCCGTACCCGGATCGTTCCCTCGTCCCGGCCGGATTCCTCTTCCCCTGATTCGTTTAGGGTCACGCCGCGATAGTCTCTGGCCTCCTGCTCCGACATGCGGCGCGGCTCTTCCTCATGGCTCTCAGAATTTTCAGGATTCATCATAAGGAATTAAGCTTTTTCATCAGCATGCCATTAGCTATCTGCGGATTAGCCTTCCCCTTTGTGGCTTTCATAATCTGCCCCATAAGGAAGCCTACTGCCTTCTTCTTGCCTGCCTTGAAATCTTCTACTGACTGCGGATTAGCCTCGACAACCTGGTCAATGATCTTCTCGATGACTGCTGTGTCAGAAATCTGAACCAGTCCTTTTTCCTTGATAATCGTCTCCGGCTTGCCGCCTTCATCCCACATGATCGTAAATACGTTCTTCGCTATTTTCCCGGAGATAGTTCCCTTGTCCACCAGCTGCAGAAGCTCTGCCAGATCCCCCGGTGCTACAGGAGCCTTTGCAATCTCAAGACCGTCTGCGGAGAGCTGCTTTGCAAAATCACCCATGAGCCAGTTCACCGACGCTTTGGGATCGGCTCCGGCTTGAACCATAACCTCGAAATAATCCGCCCGATCCTTGTCGATGATCATCGCCTCCGCATCCTCATCGGACAGGCCGAAATCGCTCACGTATCTTTCCTTTCTCGCATCAGGCAGTTCCGGCAAATCCCTGCGGATAGTCTCAATATATTCGTCAGTCACCGTGAAGGGCACCAGATCCGGCTCAGGGAAATACCGATAATCATTGGCCTCTTCCTTGGTCCGCATGCTTTTGGTGACGCCTTCCTTTTCATCCCAGGTTCTTGTTTCCTGAATGACCTTGCCGCCCTCCTCAAGCAGCTCTGCCTGCCGGATCGCTTCGTATTCGATGGCCCGGCCGACGCCCTTGAAGGAATTGATATTTTTTATTTCTGTTTTTGTTCCCAGCTCCTTCTGCCCGACAGGACGCACGGAAACGTTCGCATCGCACCGGAGACTGCCCTCTTCCATTTTGCAGTCCGATACACCTACATACTGCAGAATAGCGCGCATTTTTTCCATGTACGCCACCGCTTCTTTGGCAGAGCGCATGTCTGGCTCTGACACGATTTCAAGGAGCGGTGTGCCGGTTCTATTGTAATCTACCAGAGAATAATCGGAGTCTGTAATGGATGTGCCATGATGGACAAGCTTTCCCGCATCTTCCTCCATGTGGGCTCTTGTGATGCCGATTCTGCGCTTTTTTCCATCCACCTCAATATCCAGATGCCCCGGGCCGCAGATGGGCAGATCAAACTGGGAGGTCTGGAAATTTTTCGGTAAATCCGGATAATAATAATTTTTCCGATCAAACTTGCTGAACCGGGAAATCTCGCAATTCAAAGCCAGCCCGGCCCGGACCGCATAAGCAAGAACCTGCTTGTTCAGCACCGGCAGGACGCCGGGGAGACCGAGACATACCGGGCACACATTCGTATTCGGATCGGCCCCGAATGAGGATCGGCAGCCGCAGAAAATTTTCGTCTTGGTTTTCAGCTCGGTATGGACTTCCAAACCGATTACCACTTCATATTTCATGCCTTGATCTCTCCTTTCGGCGCAATTTTATTCCATTCCGGATGATCCTGCTCGAACGTGTAGGCCGCCTGAAGGATTTTTTCCTCTCCCAACGCAGGCCCGATCAGCTGCATGCCCAGAGGCATGCCGTTGGAAAACCCGGCTGGAATGCTGATGGACGGAGCTCCGATCAGATTGACCGGCACGGTGCAGATATCCTCCATGTACAGCGCTAGCGGATCGGAAAAGGCTCCAAATTTGAAGGATGTCCCCGATGCGGAGGGCGCCAGAATCACATCGCAGGCTTCAAAGGCTTTTTCAAATTCCCGCTTTAGCAGGGTCCGTACCTTTAGCGCCTTCAGATAGAACGCATCGTAATACCCGGCGGACAGCACATAATTCCCCAGCATGATCCGGCGCTTGACCTCTGTGCCAAAGCCGGTGCTTCTTGTATTGATGTACATATCAATGATATCCTTCCCCGGTGCGCGATAGCCGTAGCTTACACCGTCATACCGGGCAAGATTCGAGCTTGCTTCTGCCGGCGCGATGATGTAATACACCGACACGCCGCTTTTGATCTGCGGGATAGGCAGATCTACGATCTCAGCACCCTGTTTTTCATAATATGCCAGCGCGTCCTTGATGGCCGTTTTTGTTTCTGCCTTGATTCCTTCCCCATAAAATTCCTGAGGCACGCCGATCCGCATTCCCTTTACGCCATAGGTGAGGGCTTTCGTGTAATCCTTTTTCTCCATCGGGATGGACGTGGAGTCCCGCGGGTCATGCCCGGCTATGGCATTCAGCACGATCGCCGCATCGGTCACATCTCTTGTGAGAGCGCCGATCTGATCCAGCGAGGACGCGAATGCCAAGAGACCATACCGAGAAACGAGCCCGTAGGTCGGTTTTATTCCCACGATTCCATTAAAGGATGCAGGCTGACGGATCGAGCCGCCCGTGTCAGACCCAAGCGACCAGATGGCTTCCGATGCCGCCACTGCCGCCGCGGAACCACCGGAAGACCCTCCGGAAACATAGTCCTGATCCCACGCGTTTTTCGTAGGCCCGAAGGCGGAGTTTTCTGTGGAGGATCCCATAGCAAATTCATCGAGATTTGTTTTGCCAAGGGAAATAAAATCCTGCTCCTTCAGCTTTTCAATGACTGTGGCATCATAGGGCGATACCCAGTGCTCCAGCATCTTGGACGCCGCCGTGCATCTCTGTCCTTTGATACATATATTGTCCTTAATGGCTCCGGGAATGCCTGCCAGCATCTCGATAGATTCACCGGAGGCAAGCTTCTGATCCACTTTTTCTGCCGTGGCGAGCGCGGTATCATCACTGATGGATAAAAACGCATGTATATCGCCTTCTACCGCATCCCGATGATCTATGATTTTCTTCGTGAGCTCCGTGGCGGATATTTCCCTATCGGTCAGCATCTCATGCAGACCGTGAATAGTATACTGTTTCAACACCGCACCTCCGTTAAATAATCTTTGGAACCTTGAAGCAGCCATCTTCCTTGTCGGGGGCGTTCATCAGGGCTTCTTCATTGGTAAAGGACTGATGAGGCTCGTCCTCACGCATCACGTTGTACTGCTCCACCGCGTGAGCGGTCGGTTCCACCTGTTCCGTATCATACTGGCGCAGCTCTTCCATATGACTCAGAATACTGTTCATGGATATGCGCATCTCTTCCAGCTCCTCCGATGAGAAGGCAAGTCTGGAGAGAAGCGCAATTTTCTTTGTTTCCTCTGTGGTGATTTCCATAGGCGTACTTCCCCCTTATACTCAATGATTCATGTTTTTTTAATTATATCATACAGGAACCGCGCTCCCGGAGCGCAAGCTCAATCAACACCGGCGCGGGTAAGGAATTCCTCCTCGCTAATGATCGGAATATTTCGGGCACGCGCCTTCTCAAGCTTGCTTCCCGCATCAGCTCCTGCCACAACGAGGGTGGTCGTATTTGTAACTGCGCTCTGTACCTCGCCGCCAAGGGCTTTGATCAGATTCCCCGCTTCTCTCCGGCCCATGCGGGACAGCTTGCCTGTCAGCACCACCCGTTCTCCCGCAAAGGAAGTGCCTTCCGCTTCCTCCTGTACCTCTTCCATGCGGACGCCGGCGGATTGCAGGCGAGCTATCATGGAGACATGCTTCTCATCATGAAGATAGGCATGAACACTTCCCGCAATGGCCGTGCCGATGCCGTCCACCTCAGTAAGTTCTTCTTCGGTAGCTTCCATCAGCGCATGCATGGTGTGATACCGCGTTGCCAGCAGCTCAGCTCCTTTTTCTCCGAGGAATCGGATACCCAGACCAAAAAGGAGCTTCGCCAGTCCCCTTTCCTTGCTCACTTCTATAGCCCGCACCAAATTGGACGCGCTTTTCTCGCCCATCCGCTCGATCTGCCGTATTTCCTCTTCCTTCAAGTCATACAAATCCGCCGCATCGCTTACAAGACGGTACGCCAGCAGGCTGTCCACCACAGCCGGCCCAAGTCCCTCAATGTCCATGGCATCTCTTGAAGCAAAATGAATCAGCTGCTGACGGATGACCCCGCCACAAGCGGGATTGATACAGCGATAGGCCGCCTCTCCGCTGATCCGTTCCACCTTACCGCCACACACGGGGCAAGTCTCAGGCATAACAAAAGGAACTTCATCACCGGTCCGGCGGTCTTTAAGAACCCGGGCCACCTCGGGAATGATCTCTCCTGCCTTATACACCCTGACCCAGTCGCCTTCACGAATATCCTTTTCCTGAATGAAGTCAAGATTATGAAGTGTCGCCCGCTTCACTACCGTTCCTGCCAGCCGTACCGATGTAAGATCTGCCGACGGCGTTAAGACTCCGGTGCGGCCCATGGTGACCACGATACGTTCGATTTGCGTTACCGCCTCCTCCGGCGGATATTTATACGCGATGGCCCACTTCGGATCTTTTTGGGTAGCTCCCAGCCGCTTCTGCTGGGCAAAGCTGTTAACCTTGATCACCATGCCGTCTGTGTCATAGCCCAAATCATGCCGTTTTTCCTCCCAGTCATTGACGGCGGTGATGACACTCTCCACAGTATCCCATCTGCGGTAATTGGGATTCACCCGGAAATGAAATTCTGTCAGCTTTTTTAAAAGCTCATCCTGAGACGTAATGGACAGGCCCTGTATATCTCCCAAGGCGTAGGCAAAGAAATCCAGATTTCTCGCAGCCGTCACATGAGGATCCAACTGGCGGAGAGATCCGGCCGCCGCATTCCTGCAATTGGCAAAGGGCATCAGCCCCGCTTCATCTCGCTCCTCATTCAGGCGGATAAAGCTGTCCCGCGGCATATATACCTCGCCCCGGACCTCCATGTAGGGCGGCGCATTTTCTATGTACAGCGGGATCGTGCGAATCGTGCGGATATTGGCCGTCACATCCTCTCCGACCCTGCCGTCACCCCGGGTAAGACCTCTTGTCAAACGGCCGTTTTCATAAATTAAATTCATGGAAAGACCATCGATTTTCAGTTCTGTAATATACTCTACAGCCTCATCGCCAAGCTCTGCCCTCACCCGGCGATCGAAAGTGCGAATCTCATCGCCGCTGAAAGCATTGGAAAGACTCAGCATGGGTTTTCTGAACCGCACCTTTTTGAAATCCTCTGACGCCTTCCCGCCGACACGCTGTGTCGGGGAGTCCGGCGTCACCAGTTCAGGGTATTCCCGTTCCAGATCTATCAGTTCCCGGTACATCATATCAAATTCATAATCTGTTATTTCCGGTGCGTCCATCACGTAGTACATATAGCTGTGATGCCTAAGCTTCCTCCGAAGCTCTTCAGCGCGCTTTTCCGCTTCTCTACCTGCCATATTCATTCCTCTTTACGTATCGGCGCAAATGCCACCATAACCTGCCGTACCTTGCCCCCAGGAAATTCCAACTTCAAAATCATGCTCTTTTCCGCACCGGACACAGAGATCACCCGGCCCTTGCCCCACATAGTATGCTCCGCAATATCCCCGACCTTCCAATCATATCGGACATCTGCCGTGCGGGGCAACGGACGGTTTACTGTGCGGGATACCTCAGACAGGGCGGCCTGACTCTGGAAGGTTGCGTGAGCCCTCCTCTGAAAGCGCCCCTCTTTCTCATGTTCCTTCAAAACAACCTTATTCGTAAGATCTTCGGGAATCTCCTTCATAAACCGGCTGGGACCGTAGGCACTGAGCTGCCCATACATCGTGCGAATCGAACTGCCGCAAAGGAACAGCTCCTCCTTGGCCCGGGTGATCGCTACATAGCAGAGACGCCGCTCCTCTTCCAGCTCGGTTTCATCCAGAAGAGATCGGGCTCCGGGAAATATGCCCTCATCCATGCCCGCCACAAATACGACGGGAAACTCCAATCCCTTTGCGGAATGCATCGTCATGAGTGTCACCCGGTCCTCTTTTTCCTCATAGGTGTCCACATCATTCACAAGGGCGACCTTTTCCAAAAACTCCTGCACCCCTCCCCCAGGGTTTTCCGTTTCGAATTCAGTAGCCACCGAAAGCAGCTCTCCTAAGTTTTCCTCCCGCGCCTCGGCCTGGGGATCGCTTTTTTCCTGAAGCTGTTGGAGGTAGCCCGTCTCGTCCATGATCTGCTTGATAAGCTTGAAAACGCCGACCCCGGCGGATGCATTCAAGAAATTAAAAATCATGGCACTGAACTTCATCAGCTTTGCTTTCGCAGCGCCGGCGAGTTCCATCTCGTCTGCCGCCATGACCGCCTCGAAAAGGGATAGATCTTTCTTTTTGGCAAAGTCCTGCAGCCGCTCCACCGTGGCAGCGCCAATGCCCCGGCGGGGCACATTGATAATCCGCAGGAAGCTGACATCATCCCTGAAATTATTAATCAATTTCAGATAGGCCAGTATATCCCTGATCTCCGCCCGGTCGTAAAATTTGATACTGCCCACCATGGTATAGGCGAGGCCCCGCTTCACGAGGCATTCTTCAAGGACGCGGGACTGGGCATTCATGCGGTACAGCACCGCCATATTCCCGTAGGGGCGTCCTTCTTCCCTATGGGCGCGCATCATCTGGCGGACAATAAAGTCCGCCTCCTCGTGCTCATCGTCAGCCCGGAAGGTTTGGATCAGCGGCCCGTTTTTATTTTCCGTCCACAGCTGCTTGGACGGGCGGTTCACATTATTTTTAATCACCGCATTGGCCGCCTGTAGAATGACCTTGGTGGAACGATAATTCTGTTCCATTTTTATGACGCTGGCACTGGGATAATCCTTCTGAAATTCCAGAATATTCCGGAGATCGGCGCCGCGCCAGGAATAAATGCTCTGGTCCGCATCGCCGACAGCGCAAATATTTTGGCGGGATCCGGCGATATATTTAGCCATGAGATACTGGGCGTGATTCGTATCCTGATACTCATCAATCAGAATGTAATGAAACCGGCCCTGCCACCGCTTTTGCACGGCCGGCTGCGCAAGAAGCGCTGTAGTGATGAAAAGCAGATCGTCAAAATCAAGAGCATTGTTCTTTTTCATCCGGCGGTCGTATTCGTCATAAATATCCGCCACCTTCTGGGAATGAAAACTGTCTTTCATCGCTTCCCGGAACCCCTTCGGCCCCATCAAAGCATTTTTCGCAGACGAAATCCGGCTCTGCACAGACCTGATCGGATACTGCTTATCGTCCAGATTGAAATCCTTGATAATGCTTTTGATAACCTGCTTGGAATCATCGGAATCATAGATGGTAAATTTATCTGTATACGGCGGATAGCCGTTGATCTCACGGCGGAGAAACCGCGCGCCAAAGGCATGGAACGTGTACATCCATATATGCTCCGCCCCGTCGCCTACCAGCGCATGCACCCGCTCCCTCATCTCCTGCGCCGCTTTATTCGTAAAAGTGATGGCCAGAATTTCCTCCGGGCTGATCCCCTGTTCCAGCATGTATGCGATGCGGCAGGTCAGTGCTTTCGTTTTTCCTGAACCGGCGCCGGCCATAATTAAAACCGGGCCCTCTATCTGCTCTACCGCTTTTCGCTGCTCACGGTTCAGCGTCTGTAAGTAATCCGACATCCTGCCTCCCAGCCACGCCTGATGCGCAACAATCAAAAGGGCTCATATATGACCCCTGCCATGTACAAGCCCTGCCACTCCTATTTCAACCTGCCCGCAGCATTCCGGCAGCAGGCATTTTATTTCCCGTATGCATTCAGCAGCGGCGGCGCCACCTGCTTTTTGCGGGACATAACGCCGGGAAGATGAATGCAGCCATTTTCTGCCTTTTTCCCAAATGCCTTTTCCGCCTTTTCCTGTCCCCCCTCGGTGTACCAGAGACAGGTATCCTCTTTGAGAATATCTGTCACCATCAGGTAAGACGCTTCGTAGCCGCCGGCGGTCCGGCTCTCCTCCAGCGCCCGCATGATTTCTTCCTTCCGCGCCTCGATCGGCTTTCGGTCCATCAGGGACAGCTGGCCGATGGTAAATACATGACCTGCCGCTTCAAATTCCTTCTTGTCATTGGCCGCCAGCTTCTCCGCGGGATAATCAGAAATATCCGCCCCGGCTCTAAGCATTTCCATACCGTAAGACTCATAGTCCACGCCGGCAAGCTCCGCCAGCTCCTTCACCGCTGCCTTATCCTCGTCAGTAGTCGTAGGCGAGCGGAAAAGAACGGTATCCGAAATAATAGCAGACAGCATCATGCCCGCTACTTCCCTCGACGGTCGAATGCCATGCTGCTTATACAATCCGTAAATGACCGTATTCACACAGCCCACGGGACGGATCAAAATAAAAATCGGACTCTTCGTCTCAAAATCTCCAAGCCGGTGATGGTCAATCACCTCCACCACATCAGCATCCTTGATCCCATCGACGCATTGCTTCGATTCATTATGATCCACAAGAATGACTTTGACCTTTTCATCATCTTCATTTTTTCTGGCTACCGATTCCAAAAGAAGGGGCTTCTCCTGATGGAAATACTCCAGTGCAAACAAAGACTCTTTATTCGGCTCCCCCGCCCGGGCTGCCACCGCATCGATCCCAAGCTGCCTTTTCAGATAAGAATAAGAAATCGCCGCCGCGATGCTGTCCGTATCGGGCGACTTGTGCCCGATCACAAATATTTGACTCATTGTCATCTCTCCCTTGTGAAGTACTTCATTTCAATCGGTTTTATTATACCATTTTCAAAAATCCATATCCACGAAAACCGGCTTGCATCACAAGCAAAAAAGCAACGGATGACCGCTGCTTTTTTGTTTATTATTTTAGTCCCGATATATAAAGAAACCCTCTCGATAAAAATTTCTTACCGCTTACCTTGCCTTCACCCGAAGCCTTCTCTCCAGCACCCTGAGGAGACTGGACATGGTGAAGGTCATGATGAAATAGTAAGCGGCCACGATGACCAGCGGCGGGAAGGGCTGGAAGCTGATCCCTTGAATGGTTGTGGCGGTGTACATCAGATCTGCCATGCCGATGACGGAAACCTGTGACGACTCCTTGATCAGCGTCACAAACTCATTGCCTATCACCGGGAGGATATTCCGCATCGCTTGGGGAATAATGATCCGCACCATGGCCTCCCACTTGGAAAACCCCAAAGAGAGCGCCCCCTCCATCTGCCCCTTGTGCACCGACTGGATCCCGGAACGGACGATCTCGCACTGATAGGCGCCGGAATTTAAAATAAGCGCCAGCACACCGGCAGACAGCCTTTCAAAATCCACGCCCCAGATTTGAATGTTCGGAAAATGAATGCCCAAAAAAGGAAGCCCGAAGAAAACCAGCGAAATCTGCACCAGCACCGGAGTCCCCCGGATCACCTCCACATAAACCGCCGCCAGAGCCTGCAGCACCCGGATGCCGGATATTTTCATAAACGCCAGGAGTATGCCAAGAAGCAGCCCGAAAAAACAAGCCAGCAGTGACAGTATAATCGTTATTTTTATGCCTGCCAGAAATACATCATTGTATTTCACAGCCATATCAAGAACCATATCCATAATAAGTCTCCTTAAATATCCGCATGCAGCAGCCGCTTCAAAAATTCCTTCGTCCGATCCTGAACAGGATGGGAAAATACCTCCTCCGGCGCGCCTTCCTCCACAATGTATCCGCCGTCCATAAATACCACATGATCGGATACGCTTTTGGCAAATTGCATTTCATGGGTAACCACAGCCATGGTCATGCCTTCCTCGGCCACCTTCTTCATGACTGTAAGCACGTCGCCGACAAGCTCGGGATCTAAGGCCGACGTAGGTTCATCAAAAAGCATCATCTTCGGCTTCATCGCGAGCGCCCGGGCGATGGCCACCCGCTGCTGCTGACCGCCGGAAAGCTCTCCCGGATAATACCCGGCCCTGTCGGAAAGCCCCACCTGCGCCAAAAGCTCCATGGCCATCTCCTTTGCCGCCGCCTCAGACATTTTATTGATATGCATCGGCGCATACATCACATTTTTCAAGGCGGTAAACATGGGAAACAGGTTAAATGACTGAAATACCATCCCTATATCCCGGCGAAGCAGCTTGACATCTGTATTTTTTGTAATAGGTGTCCCTTCAAATATCAGCTCTCCCCCGGTGGGAATCTCCAGCAAATTAAGACAGCGCAGAAAGGTACTTTTCCCGGAACCGGAAGGGCCGATGATAGTGCATACCTCCCCATTGGTTATTTCAAGGCTGATATCCTTCAGTACCTCTACCTGCCCAAAGGATTTTTTGAGATGCTTCACCTGATAGATGATGTCCTTCACCGCTTGCATAAATTTCACTCCTTTTTCTGATAGGGGTAGAATAACATCTTTATTCAGTATTGTCAAATATTTATGCATTAATTTTTTTTGATATGTCTTGAAGTTATGCAAAATTCAGATTATTTTTATTCATTATCAAATAAGAATATGTATATTCATACCATTTTCCGTTAAAATCAGCCGCCGGCATCCTGCCGTAAGGCTGCACGCCTTTTTCGCAGTCGGCGTCTCAAAGCATTGGCATTCTCTGCATGCAAACCGCTTTGCTCTGCTTACCGCACTGCGTCTCCCGAAGGGTCGCCGTCCTGACCAGTGCTTCCGTGCGTATGCAGCACCCGGCCGCCCCAAAATACCTGGATAATCCAAGCTGCCAAATTCCTCTGATTTACAAAAAATCACGCCCCCCATTTTCGGCAAAAACGGGAGGCGTGATTTTTTTGTTTTGGTATAACCTTTGTCTCTCACCGGCATAGCTGGTGATTTTTTGTGCCATGCATAGCACAGCCTAAAGGCACTCATAAAAAACCTCAGGGCTTTATTCCCTGAGGTTTTTGTTTTTATGCGTTTGCCGGCTCCGCCTTCTGATTCACTCTTACTCTTTCGATAGCCGGGTTTCCCGCTTTGTCCCTTGAGATGACATCGATACGGAAACGCTCCAATTCCGGTTCGAATTCAGAGATCAGCTTTTCGTTCACATTGAGCCCCTTCTGCACAGCTCTGTAAACGAGGGCTGCAAATTCATAGCGTGTCATCATGCGGTCTCCGCCGAAGGTGCCGTCCGGATACCCCTCAAGCAGCCCCTGCTTTGCGAGTTCTCCCACCGCTTCATATGCCCAGTGATTCTTTGCTACATCGGGGAACAGCTTCATCTTCACCGGATCAGGAGCCTGACCCTCGCCGATACCTGCGATAGCCGATCTCAGCATTTCCACTTCCGCGCGGAGATCCTTGATTTCCTTCGCCATGGCGACTCTCGAGGTCGTTACGTGGTTGCCCTGCCCGAGCTTCAGAGAAACACCGGCGTTCATCATGTTTTCCCCGCCGCCGAAGGAGCCGCCCACACTGATCATAGTATCTTCATTCGGACGGTAGTATGCGCCGACAGCGGCTGCATTGGCACCCTTATAGCGGCCATAGCCTGCTGCGAAATCCCACTTATCATCCGGATCGAAATCCAGCGGATGAAGAGCGGCAAGCGCGGCAGCGCCTGCGCCGACTCTGTTCACACGGTTGCCCAGCGCGCTCACCTTATTTCCGAGAATGGAAACAGCCTGACCGCCGCCATTCACAACTTCCTTCAGCTGCTTGTAGTTCACTGCATCCGTATCGTTCTCGCCGTCAGCCACGTTGGTGATTTTCTTATTGCCGGCATCAATGCCGTCCTTCTTGACAGACGGGCCGTCTTTGATGGCAAGCCCCTCCTTCCCGAGGGTGACA
>JAXFOE010000021.1:0-65326 GCA_034180505.1 Dialister sp. | reverse complement strand
TCCTTCCGCTATTTTTACGGTGCCCTTCAGGTGCCCGTCGGTGTAGCTGGTGTACCACAGCTTGTTGGCCAGCTTGTTCAATACTTCGCTGACGTTATTCCTGTCCGCTGCCTTATCGCTTTCTGCAAAGCCTGCGGTGATTCCCTTGCTGTCTGTTACAAGCGTGATGGCAGAGCCTTCCGCCGCATTGGTGATCTTGAAATCGCCGCCCTTGATGGTCTGCGGGTTCGTTTCATCATGCTCGTAGAAAACAACCGTATGACCGCTGTAATGATCTGCAGTAATAGAACGGGAAGTGCTTTCCTGGATAATGTGACCTGCCTCTTCCTCAGTGCTTCCGCCAGCCAATTTAGTAAGCATACTGTCGGAAACACTCAGCGTATCGCTAATCCTTCCCCAACCGGAATTTGTCCAAACCGCCCCATTTTTCAGGTACAGATTGATATTACCGTAAGGAACAGGGTTTCCGTTTAGACTTTTTTTAACACCATGATATGCAACACCAGTCCAAGTTGAGTCCTTAGTGGACAACCCCATATTAACCGTAGATTCATTAAAAGAGAGAATATTCCCCTTGATATTGACTTTATGATCCCCAGCACCGGCAACCGCACCGCCTCCGTCTCTCATAACATTCATGCTTATGGTGCCCCCCTGAGCCGTTAAAGCTCCATAATGGAGCACCTCGGGGTTCACTTCAATCGTACCGCCCAAGGCATTGATTTCCCCGCCGTAGGCAGCATAAAATCCATTGCCGGTGACCTTAAAATCCACATCCCCGTTAATATGGATATTAGTCTTCTTGCCATCGGTCTCATCCACATGAACAGCACTTTGTGAAGTATAGTCTTCATATCCGCCCGGAACGCCCGGCAAGGCATAACCGTTTTCTTTTCTCATCACTACCTTGCCATTCACCGTTACATCAGCACCGGCTTGAGCCAAAAGTCCATATTTATTACGCCGAATGATATCTCGGGACAAATCCATCTCACCAGCAGTAATAACTGCCTTACCGCCGGAAATATAGACTGCCTGTCCGTTGGCATTATCTCTTTCGTCGCTGATTACAAGTTTTTCTGCAGTCAGCCTGAAATCTTTATTGTCAGACTGCACTCCTTTTTCAACAGTAAGCGTTTTACCGGTTGCATTCACATTGACGCCATGTGCCAATCCGCGATCCAGTTGAATCCCTCCCGACAGGAAAGTATTTTCCGTCATGACATAATTTTCACCCTGATCCTTCAATACGCCCCCAGCGACAAAGGTCTTATCCTTGTCCAAGTTTCCGGTAATTTTATCAGCAAATGAGAAAATCACCTGATGATCCGGAGCGGAATCGGATGCCACCTTGTACTTATAGTAGCCTTTTCCTTCTGTCTTTCCTTCGTCTGCACCGGTGTAGAAGGAGATGTCCCCTGTCTTTAATGCAACGGAGGACGCGGTCAGTCCGTCGGCAATCTTTACAACCCCCTTTAGATGACCGTCTTTATAGCCGCTGTAGTAGAGCTTATTGGCCAGTTTATCTAAAAGGTCACTGACTAGGTTCTTGTCCTTATAGTCCGCTGATGTGGTGTTGACTCCTTTGCTGTCGGTCAGAAAGGTAACTGCGGCACCTTCTTTCGCATGGCCAATTTTGAAGTCCCCTCCGATAATGGAGGCCGCTTTATTTCCATAAAGGGAATCATGGTCTCTTTCTGCATTGTCTTTGATTTCATGCTTGTAGATAACTGTGGTGCTGCCTCTATAATTATCCACCGTAATCGGATTTGCATCATTCTGATAAATAATGCCGCCATCGCTCTTCAGGCTGCTGGCGTAACTGCCGTCCCATGACTTCCAGCTGTCTCCACTGTGCTCTGCATACTTTTCGTTATACCAGGATGCCCCATTTTTCATGACAAGGTTCACACTGCCTGCCGTATAGTTCGCTCCCTGATCATAACTTGGATTATATATCTGATCTGCCCTGTATCCGATAACGCCCTTCAAGTAGGATTCTCCCGCCATACCGATATTAATGGCTCCGTTGTACACATCCTCATCGCTTCCTGCTCCTGTCGTTTTCAGGGCATAAATATCCCCGTCAAGAGCAACCACGCTGGTTTCATGAAGGATCTTTCCATCCTTGTAGTTTACATTAATCGTAGAGGCACCCTTGTCATTTCCCTGAAGTCCTGCATTCAAAGCCAATGCATCCTTGCTGTCGGCATTCACCTTGATGGCAATACGTCCATTCTCTTTTCCGTTCAGGTCCACAATGCTTCCCATGCTGGACGTATCCACGCCATGACTGATAGCCTTGCCTGTAACATTGATATCTGCAGATCCATTGATGATGACTTTCGATTGGGTCTGCGTGTTGTAGATCCCATAAGCAGAACCTGTTTCATGCGTATTTTCTGCATTTACGATTACATTCCCGTTTACCAGTATGGTCTGATTATTAGACAGATTGTAAATGCCGCCGACCCCCTTGTTGCTTCTTGGGTATTCACTGTACCGACTTCCCTTAGTATTCAGTGCCAGGGTCGTATCTCCCGTATTAATTGTCAGCGTTTCATTCGGATGTCCTCCTCCATATGTACGGTCGCCATACTCTACCGCCGCATAGTCTGTCTTGTCAGCGGCTAGATTAATCGTCGAATCTTTTGTAAAAGTGTACGTCAGCCCACTTTTGATTCCGGCATCCTCATACACCTTATCATGGCTTTCATAGCCCTCATAGCTTTCATCGGCCGTAATATTAGTGGTAAATTTGGTCTGTACTGCCGGTTCATAGGCATAATATCCCTGCCCGGCTTTCTTTGTTTCGGTATTGGAAGTCGAAAATGCGATGCGACCAGCCTTGTAAATAGTGGCGCTGCGCGTTAATCCATCGCCAATTTCTACAATACCAGTCAAATTATTATTATTGTAATCCATATAATACAGTTTACCTGCCAAATTATTAAGAGCCGTCTTGACTAAATCTGCGTTGGATTCATCTGTTACGTTCCCAGAAAAGCCTTTGCTGTCCGTAAGAATCGTAATGGATGACCCTTCAGCCGCATGCTGAATGGTAACAGCTCCTCCAATAAAGGCAGCGGCTTCATAAGCTTTTTTTAAGTTGGCTTTTTTCTGATGGTCAAAATAAACAATCGTATTTCCACTATAATTGTCAATATTGATAGGAACAGAATCTTCCTGCTGGTAAATGACACCTGCTGTTTCTTTCGTTGAGCCACCAGTCAGACGAGATACATAAGATGTGCCATCATACGCATGATAAAAGAAATCTTCATTGTAATCCATATATTTAGCTAAGATGCCATTCGTTTGAGATACATTCTTGTGGTACCATACAGCACCATTCTCCAGCCATAAATTTATATCTCCGGCTTGTGTTTTCCCTGTATTATCTACCACCCCCTTTAAGTAAGAATCTTCTGTTGACAATCCAATACTCAGGCGGCCATTTCTAAAACGTCCGGGCATAGTTTGTTTGGCCCAGGAATCCATAGAAGTACCGTCTTCCCTTTCAGAGAGAATATTCCCAGTAATCTGCGTATGATTTGACCCTGCATCAGTTCTGTCTTTATTCATATTAATATTAACCGTACCCCCAAAGGAAGCTACGGAATAATAAGCATTTTTCTTATTTTCAGGTGTTTCTATAATAATAGAACCGCCAGAATCCTTCCCATTTATATTGATCTCATTCTTGTATGGATCGTCTGTAGCATAAACATGAGCATCTGCTACAACTCCATTTCCATATACATGTGCTTCAAAGTTTCCATTAAAATTGAAAGAGCTTCCCTGAGAACGACCTAAAAGAACACCGGCAGGAGACCAACGGCTTCCGGTATAGTTTGGATATGCCAAGGTATTATTATTATGTCCGCCATTTTGAGTATCACTAACAACGCCCCAATCTCCTGCGGATTGACCAATGTGCACATCCCCGTTAACAGTCAGTATAGTCCTTTGATCATTATAATTCTCACTTTCTCTCCAGTTTAGTTTTTCTGAAATAATACCTGCCGTTAATGCGCCTGTACCGGATACTTTTAAATTTATGTCCGAATTAATGATCAGATTTGTTCCATTCGATACCGTAATTCCGGAATCATTACTATGCTTCAGACGGTCATGACCCTGGGATGTATTCGTCAAGTTCAAGGTTCCGGCATTCACCGTCGCTGTCACTCCGGTAATGGATGGGTCTCCTAAAGCTGCGTTTCTCTTATACTCAGCTGCCACATCTACATTCACGGTGCCTGTGCCAAAATCGTAAATCAGATTTCCTTTATCATCTACCTTCTTCACTGTTTGATCAGTAATAATCTGATCATCCACCTGATCCCATTTCATGCGAATAGCATCATTGGCTGTCAAATCCACAGCTTGTCCCATAAAAGGCACAGTTGACGCCCCAAGGGCTGTCAAAACCAATACCGTTAATTTTTTCTGCCACCGTCTTATCATTTTGAACCTCCAGCTCTTAAAATATACCCTTGTAACCCATTGACTCTGCAAATAAAAGACAAAATCCGCATGAAACAACCGTATCGACCTTTTGCATCTAAATACCACCATGAACCTCCCATACAGCTGCAGAACAGCTCTGGCTTTCCACTGGGGTTCCCGAACGAATTATTTTCATATGATGAACTTTTTTCAATATGATGAGAATATCATAAACTATATGAACATCATTCAGTCAATCCACTTGTATATATAAAAGTGATAGTATCTGAAAAATTAGTTATCAAATACCATCACCTAAAGGAGTGAGTACATAGTAATTATTGTTGTCTAGAATGAGAATCTCAGGCCAAGATCGAGTCTCCAGTCTTCATTCAGTGTAGAAGCAAAGGAACGAGTATATGTACCATAGAAATAAGTATTCCTATTTAGTTTGAAGGAACCGCCCAATTCCATTTCATACCAGGTATCGCCAAGATCAACACTGCTGGACTTGTAATTACCATAGGTATCAGCAAAATGCGTGTCCATATCTCCACTGAATTCGTGAGCCAATCCAAACTGGGTAAAATAGGAAGAGTTTTGATTCTGTTTACCGAGACTTATCCCAATGCGGCCAACTGCACTGTTGAAATCATCCTGCTTGACATATAATTTCCCTGCTGTACTGCCTGCCGTATAATCTTTGCCGTTTAATCTTCCGAAAGTAAATTCAATACTCGGAGTAATGTAGAATCCGTTGTCATAAGTAAATTTCTTCCCATATTCAACGCTCATGGAAGCGCCCCAGGTAGAATAATCTGCATCTAAATCAATCGTTGATGTATGAATAGTAAAATCATTCTTAATATGACTGCCGCGCAGGATAATATCCAAATACTGTCCATCATCCTTCATCATGGTTCCATAGACAGCAAGACTTGCCAGCTTGCCGTCTCCACTTCCATTTTCCCTGTAAGAATCGCTGGAAGTTCCATAATCTACAGCAGCGCCTATAATCCAGTCGTTGTTTACCTTTTTGTCATAACCGGCCTGGTAAATATTATAATTGGATCTCAGATTGGTATTTTGACTGTCCATGGTATTACGGCCGCCAAGATACCTTGCCCAAACGCCCTGAATATCTGATGCCAGCCGCAAATCGCCCATGCGACGATGTAAATCATTACTATTCCCGCGCCATAGCTGGGCAGCAGCCAGCTGGACACTCTTTATTCCTTTTTGCACCGTAGTTTCTTCTGCGTAATGGATATCAGGCTTATCAATAACAACAGAGCCGGATTCATTGCCGGAGGAAGGCTGATCCCCAGGATTTCCTGTAGTCTCCACATTTGAGATATCCATTTGTCCCAATTCGCCTGCTCCATCATTGCCGAATGCAATATCTCCGGAAGATGGCTGCACAGCTGATCTGCTGGTTTCCATATAGAAAGCCGTAACCCTTGGTGTTAAAAGTCCTTCCGCAATTTCTACTCTGCCTTTCAGGTTTCTCTCCCCCTGCGCATACCCTTCATAAATCAGTTTATGAGCCAGTGCATTCAAGGTATTTGTCACTTTCAGTCTGTCTGTTTCGTCTGTGGAAGACAGCTTCAGTCCTTTGCTGTCTGTGATGAGCTGAATGGAAGAACCGGCATCAGCGCTTTCAATCCGGAAATTGCCTCCAGAAATAGCTGTAGGATCAGAGGAGTCATGCCTATAAATCACAGAAGCATTGCCACCGTATCTTTCGACTCGAATATCTCTTTCAGAATTCTGTTCAATGATTCCTCCATCAGCCGACAACCTTGCCAATCGGCTTTCATTTTTAGAATTCTTATTTGGTGCATCTAATGCGGCAGACACCTGCTGGTGATCCCATGATGCTCCATGATTCAGCGCCATGTACACATCTCCCGGGTTATCCATCCATTCCTTATGGTCATTGCCAAATACCGGATCTGCCGTGCGTACTCCATTAAGTTCTTCCGTATAGGTCACATCCGAATTCACCATTCCTGGAACATCTGCATTGACTGCTCCTTTAAAATAGGAGTCTTCCGTCGTCAAGCCAAGAACAACCCGTCCTTTGCTTTCTGCGGTAATATCGCCGGTAATCTTAACATCTCGGCTGTCCGACCTCACAGTTACATTCTCATTCTTATCTATCGATGCATTGACCGTTACCAGCGATCCAAATCCGGACTCTATAGCATTCCAAGCATCAGCTCCTTCTGAAATGATGGATCCTCCGCCTATGTTGACCGCACCGTTCCACGCACGGACAGCATCATGAGAAGAGGTCTTAAGATCTACCAGCCCCTTGATATCCAGTTGTGCTGATCCGGTATTCCCGTTGGCAAAAAGGAGTCCGTAGTTGCTGGAAGCTCCATCTGTCCGAATTTTAACTGCATGATTCGAGCTGTCATCATTATTGATAATCAGCTTAGCATGACCGCTGCCGCTTTCCCAGGTTCCTTGTCCGGATGTACCTTCTACGACCAGTCCATACCCAAACTGTCCATCTTTCACATCAACTTTGATTGCACTAGGATTATTGATGGTCAGCGCCCCGCTGGTTACATAAATACCGGCCGGATTGACGCCGGCTCCGGCGTGATCAGCTACGAGATTTAAATCATGCCCAGTCATGTCAATAACGGCAGCATTATCACCGCCTTTCATGATAGGTGCATACATATTAAGTTTGTTTACAAAATAATTATTCGCTGCGTTATTTCCTAAAGTCTGATTGTACCGGCTGGCCGTAATGGTCTCATCTGTATCAAATGTATAATGGCCCTTGCCGTCGGATACTCCTGCACCTTTCCAGTAGTCCCTTGCTTTCTGACCGTAATATACATCTTCTACAATTTGAATATCGTCCCTGTAGCTAGTGGTCCCTGATGACGGTGCGTAATCATAATACCCGGTACCGGCTTGATCGCCATTTTTCCGGAACGATATGGCGCCGGTCTTGGCAACGTTCATGGTTGCAGACGGAGTCAACAGCCCTTCTGCAATTTCAACAGTACCGGTCAAGTACTTGTCGGCAAACTGCGCATATTTCAGCTTCCCAGCCAGCATGTTCATCGTCCGATTAACTAAATCTTTATCGGAAGCCGATGCATTGACGGAAAGTCCCTTTTCCAGACCTTTGCTGTCTGTAATCAGCGTAATTCGAGAGTCTGGCTCAGCTACCGTTATCGTGATGTCACCGCCTATAATAGTTGTTGGCTGACTTGTGTCATGTTTAAAGTTGACCGATACAGTGCCATCAAAATGATCAATCAGAATAGACCTTGCACTGTTTTGATTAATGATGCCGTTTTTGCCTTTCAAATCTGTCAGGTGGCTGCTGGATAAAGTATAGTAATTGCTTTCCTGCTGATGGCTCCATACCGCTCCATTTTCCAGAGCTAAATGTACATATCCCGGATTAACAGTCCATTTTGTATCTACAGGATGATCGAATCCCTGCGGCCTCAAGACTCCATTATTTTCCAGCACATAGCTTTCCCCGGGATGCACTAATCCTTCAACATCTGAATTAACAACCCCCGTCAGATAAGAATCTTTAGTCCCAAGTCCTAAAATAACACTGCCCTTTCCTTCAGCAGTTACATCGCCTGTAATTTTTACATCCCTGAGCGCGGAAGAAATCTGTACCTCACCATCCGCATCCAATGAAGCGTTTACAGCTACTCTTCCTCCAAACTTTGTATCTACCCGGCCTTTAATTGTGCCTCCGCCTACATCTATATTGCCTGCCCATGCAGTGATCGCAGCTCCGTTATTTGCCTCAAGGTCTACCAGCCCTTTGATAATCAGCTCTCCTGAACCGGTATTCCCTTCCGTTCTGAGCAGACCATAGTTATTATCTGAATTTACGCGGACTTTAACTGCATTTTTAAGAGAATCGTCATTATCAATCACCAGTTTGGCATTGCCATTGCCACTCCGCCATTCTCCCATACCTCTGGTCCCTTGGACAAAAATACCGTATCCTGCCTGCCCGTCTTTCGTTGTAGATGTGATGGCACCGGGATTATTAATAGTCAGCGTACCACTGGTTACATATATACCAGCCGGATCCACACTAACTCCGGCGTGATCAGCCACAAGATTCAAATCATGTCCCGTCATGTCAACAACGGCAGCATTATCGCCGCCTTTCATGATAGGTGCATACATATTAAGTTTGTTTACAAAATAATTATTCGCTGCATTATCTTTTAAGGTCTGATTATACCGACTAGCAGTGATTGTCTCATCTTTGTCAAAGGTATAATGGCCCTTGCCGTCAGATACTCCTGCACCTTTCCAGTAGTCCCTTGCTTTCTGACCGTAATATACATCTTCTACAATTTGAACCCCCTCCTTTTGTGATGAGGATTCCCCAACATCAGCAGCCTGTACTGGTACGCCTACTACTGTACCTGCCATCAAAAAGGCAAGTATTGAAACACTCAATTCCCTAGATTTTTTCAATTTCGTACACTCCTTTCAAGAATGAAATAAATACCCATCAGATTCTCATTAACCTATTTACTCAAAAAACCTCCTGGAATGCGTTTAAACGTCTAAAGTAAAAGCTTTAGATAAAATATCCTCTATTAATTGGTTTTGCGGTATCGCAATAAAAATTGCTAGCACAAATTCTACCGAAAACACTAATAGAAGCTATCTCACTTCAAACCCATTCCATGAGGTTTTCTGTACTAGATCAGTGGCACCCCGACTTAGATCCTTATTGAATTTTTCCTTTGTGAAAGGGTTGCAAAAACTCAATTCTCTTTACGGTTGCAGGACAGTTCCGGACTCCCACCGGATTCCCCACACATTATCATTCTGTACTTATTTTAAACCGTATGATTATCATATACTCAATAGCAAATTAATTAATATTTTGTAAACATTTCGTTTTTCAACACAGTAATATATTGTTATATGATATTTATTGTGCATATCATGCGATTTTTTCTTTATAAATAAATTTAAAGTCTCGCGACCGTCCTTTCGTCAAAATCACTGAATTGCTTGGAGAGATTAACGGAGACCTTACCTAGACCTGTATGAACATTAAAGTGAATATGCACCGGATTGCTTGAAGGCCCAGTTGAGTGCCTGGCAGACCTCTAGTAAATCGATAAAAAGCAGCTCATCCATGGACACAGCCACATAATAAGATTGCCCATCAGCGCTAGCTTAAATCTTGTACTAGTAAGCTAGAAGAATGCAGCAAGAAAATAGAACGTTCCGTTCAGGATAGAAACCAGTTATTCAAAAATGAACTATGATACCACATGCATGCGAACCAAGAAGGTTTATATGCGAAATAACCTGCTTCTCCCAGTCTATAACATCTAGTTCGTAGTTTTTTGACGAGAATATATTGTGACAGTGCTTGTCATCGAAAACTAGTTAGAGATGAATTGCCTTGTTCCGCTTATGAAACAATTCTACAAAGCATATAGATTTTTTCCCCCTAAATATCCAGTAGCCGATGCCGGATATAACCATTAAACAACTATACTTTTGTGAACTGCATAACATAGAAAAATACATGAAGTTCTCTATATACAAGAAGGAGACGAATTATAAGAAATACCACAATGCCCTATTCTGCGCAGTCAATTTTGAGATTGACAAAGATGAGCCTATGCAGTACCTGAATCATAAGGCATTCTCCCTTAAGGACAAGAACTCTATACGTAGAAACAAATACGGGAGAGGGAAAGAGATATGCCTGTTATGAATACTGTCCTAGCCATCCCTCTATACAGAGAAATGCAAAAGAGGTAACGAGAACCGTACGCTCTATCTGAATAGGGAACTGACCTCCATGCATGAGGACTTTCTGCATAATCTTAAAAGCTTTGAAGAAGCCTTTCTAAGAATAAACCGATCCCTCTAGTCAGAAAGGACCTATGAAATCGCAAAATACGGCCGTGACTATAAACGTATTTGGTGGCGAAGCTTGATAAGGTTAAAGATAAAGTATATTCAGTTTACATTAAAATAAAAATTTAAATAAATACTATCATAGAAGGATACGGGCACTAGAAATTGCATGACTAAAAAAGAGACTGTGAAAAAATGTTAGACTATTCTTTCACAGTCTCTTTTTTAGTGTAATCTGAATGTGACCGGCACCCGGGACTGGGCATCCACGGCGACACCATTTTGCCTAGCCGGTACAAATTGCCAGCTATATACCGCATTTACCGCGGCCTCATCCAGCGCGCCATTCCCTGATGATCCTTCCACCCAAGCTGATGTGACAGAACCGGAGGAGCTGATAATCAGTCCCACCGTGACTGTTCCTTCTATATTCTGGCTTCTAGCCGATTCGGGATATGCCGGCGACGGGTTACTTAAAATCTGCGGCCCCATGGTTTCGCCGGAACCGGGACCAATGCCTGAACCTGTTCCCGTTCCGATACCGGAGCCATGACCGCCGCCGGAACCGGATCCTGAGCCGGGCCCTGTGCCTGAGCCTGTTCCCGTGCCGACGCCAGAGCCATGACCGCCGCCGGAGCCGGTACCGGAGCCATGGCCGCGATTTCCTGCGGCATCGGCATTTTCGCCGGGTGTATCCGTTTGACCGGCGGCAGCAAATTCTTTAGCAGGCTCAGCATCGCTTGGCGGCACCTGATACGCTTCATCCGGCACGTCCTCAGGAACATCCGGAGGAACCTCTACCGAAGTTGGCGTAGCTTCAGCGGTATGAATTTCCGGTATTCCTTCTCCGATGCCGTCCTCGCTTCCTCCGCCGCCTCCGCCGCCGATATCTGTCACCAGCGCAACTTCAATGGGGCCTTTATCGATGGGTGCGGCAGGAAAGAGAAGCATAAAAATAACAACGGCCAATAAGGCTGCCCCATGACAAAACAGCGATGCCCCAAAGGCGGTGATCCATCGGGTACTATTTCCCCCCATCTAATCACCCCTTTATGTGGTTTGTCCCTGTTTTGAATCTGTGGCAATCCCTACCTTGTTTATCCCCACCGATTTCAACTGATCAAGGACAAAAACAAAATCACCGTGCTCGGATTGTTTATCAGCGCGCAATACAACTGCTACGTCCGGATTTCTCCCCTTTTCAATCTCCATCCGTTTTCTAAAAACGTCCCTAGGAATTTTTTCTTTTTCCACATAAATATCTCCATTGGAAGTGACGCTGATGGGAAGGGTTTCGGTGAAATTCAGCTTAGACGTTGTGCTTTGCGGCAGATTCAAATTAATGGATTTCTGCACGACCATGGTAAGCATGCTCATCATAAAAAACACCAGAAGAAAGAAAATAATATCTATCATCGGTATAATCATGATTTTTGGCTTTTTTTCTACATCAAGGGGACGCAGCTTCATTGCTTATCACCTTCCGCAAGAGAAAGATACACGGAGCCAAGCTTTTCAATAGCGGAAATATAATGCGCCACCTGCTGCGACAGATAGGTGTACACAATGAGGGCGATAATCGCCACAAAAAGCCCTGTGGCGGTACAAATCAGCGCCTCCGCCACCCCGCCGGTTACAGCAAAGGGCTGCCCTTCAGAAACAGACAGCACGTTAAAAGAGCCGATCATTCCGACCACGGTGCCTAAAAGCCCCATCAGCGGGGATAATGTGACGATCACATCGAGGTAGTTCAGGTAATTTTTTAATTCCTCTGATGCGTGAGCGGCAGCGCCTTCCACCAAGGTTTCCTGATTGGCTTTTGTTCTATAAGCCTGAGCAGCGCTCAAAATCACGCCGGCCGGAATTCCTCCGTCTTTTTTCAGTTCCTCCATCAGGCCGTCAATATTCCCCGTATCCAGATATCCCGGTATTTTCTGCGTCAAATTCTCCACATTGGAACGATTAGAGCGGTAAAAGCGGAACCGCTCAAAAAAAATTGCTACCACTATAATGGAGCAAATAATAAGCGGATACATCATTAACCCGCCAGCCTTAAATAAATGCACAATATCCATTCATTTCCTCCTCTGACTGACTCTCTCATTCCCTGTTTTCCACAGCTGTCGCGGTGGCAGCCAATCGTTCCCAAAAATCGCTCTACTATCGGGTATTACCTTGTTAAAGAATATCATTATGCCTATTTAAAGTCAAATGAAGTGCTTGTCATCGTATCTCTTTATTTTAACCTTTTATCGATTTTTGTTAATTGTATGCAGTTAAAAAGACAATATTTACCGCCGTTTTTCTATAAAGCCTCTCCATCCGCCTCATTTCCCTTCAGCGCTTCCTTCGCCAGCCGATCTGCCATTTCGTTATAAACTACCCCGGTATGACTCATCACCTTGTGAAACCGAAGAGAAAGCTTATCCCGGATACTGTCGTAATACGATTTGAAGGCCTTTGTCCACGGGCGATTTGTTTTCCACTCGCCGACGCACCATTTCTCGATACCCGCATAATCATAGTATATGTCCAGCGCAGGAATCCCCCTCTGCACGCAAAGCCTCATGGCAAACGCGGCCCCCGCAATTTCACCGGCCACATTTCTCATTTCTGCGGCAGAGGGATTTTGCAGCCTTTGAGAATATTTTCGTATAACCCCGCCGTATATAAATACGACCCCAAAGGAAAAATAATCCTTCATATCCGGATTAAAGGATCCGTCCACGTAGGCGATAGCCGCCTCTGTGTCCGACGGAAACAGAATGCCCTGCTTCTGCTTTTCCCCGGATAAAAATTCTTCCGCCTCCCGCTTCGTTAAAAAGCTTTTAAAAACAGCCCCCGGAAACCCGTGGATCTGTTTTTTGCATTCCTCCCAGGTCTCAAAAATACCTGTTTTGCGTCCTGCCTTGACAGCATACCATTTTCGTATATTTGCCATACTCATGCTTCCTCCAACGGTTGTACCGCAGCGGCTATGTAAGCTTCTTTATTTTTTCTATTATATTTGTGGTGGAATATCCTTTCACAAGGGGAAGGATCTCTACCCTTCCCGCATATTCCCTTCCTGCCACATCCTCTTTTTTATAATCCCCGCCCTTGACCAGCACGTCCGGCCGGATACGGGAGAGTATTTTTTCCGGCGTGTCCTCAGAAAAAATAATGACGCCATCCACAAAGGCGAGGGCCTCTAGCATAAAGGCGCGATCCCTTTCCGAAAGAATGGGCCGCTCCTCTCCTTTCAGTCGCTTGACAGACTCATCAGAATTAAGACCTATAATTAAATGAGCGCCCAGTGATGCCGCCTGCCGCAAATAGGTCACATGCCCTCTGTGCAGGATATCAAAGCACCCGTTTGTAAATACGATAGTTTCCTTGCGCTGTCTCCATAGCGCAATTTGGGCAAGCAACTGCCCTAATGAGCATGTTTTCACGGCTGACCGGTTATGCCCCGCCTGGTTCCAAGCCGCCTGCAGCTCATCTTTCTTGACCTGATAGGTTCCTACCTTGGATACGGCGATACCGGAGGCCATATTGGCAAGCTCCAGCTTCGTGACTGTATCCATATGAACCGCCGAGGCCGCTGCCAGCACGGACATGGCTGTATCACCGGCGCCGGACACATCAAATACATCCTGCGCTGCTGACGCACGGTGGATACAGGAATCCTTTGTCACCGCGGTTATCCCCTTTTCGGAACGGGTCACAAAAAGGCAGCGGATATCATAAGCAGCCAATATTTGCCGCGCCGCCTTTTCCACCAGGTCATCTTCATTAGGAACGATTTCATGACAGCATTCGCTCAGCTCTTTAAGATTGGGCGTAATCCCATAGGCTCCTCTGTACTTGTCCCAATCAGCGCCCTTGGGATCAATCATCACGGGAATCCCTAAAGCGGCTCCTTTCTGAATCAGCTTTTGGCATAGCGACGGAACTGCGATCCCTTTTCCGTAATCAGATATCACGATACAGTCAAGTTTTTTTGACGCCAATCCGTCAAGCCATTTCATTATCGGCCCATCCAGCTCTGCAGCAGGAAGCGGCTCTTCAAAATCAAGGCGGAGCATCTGCTGCCTTGCCCCAAGAATCCGAACTTTTGTAGTGGTTCGAAACCCCTTGACTCGCTGCATACCTGCATACTCGATCCCGCTGTCGCCAAGGAGTTTAATTAGCTCTCTGCCGTTAATATCATCGCCATAGGCACCGGCCACGTATACATGACAGCCCAGCGTTTTAAGATTTGCGGCTGTATTGGCGGCTCCGCCCAAAATTGACCGATTCGAACAAACCTTATTTACCGGAACCGGCGCCTCCGGTGAAATCCGGCTCACCTCTCCCGATATGTACTGATCCACCATCATATCCCCGATAACCGCGATATGAAGGTTATCTACCTGTTCCTTTAAAAACACATCTCCCGTTTTCCACATATCTCGCTCCGTTACGCAATGCAGGACAAAAACACTCTGTCTGAATTATAACAAATCAGGATACCCTATTTCAGAAGCATCGAAAAAGCTCTAAAAAAAGCCCTGCTAACGCAGGACTCTCTTTTTCTGTTCAATTTCCGATCTGAAACAGCGCGCAAGCATTGTCATAGGTTGCTTTTGCGATAGCTTCCACGCTGCATTCCTTCAGCCGCGCCAATTCTTCTGCCACCAGCACCACATTGGCCGGCGTATTTATGCTGCCCCGGAAGGGCGGCGGTGTCAGATAAGGGCTGTCCGTTTCTATCAAAAGCCGTTCCAGGGGAATTTGCCTTGCCACCGACTTCAGCTTGACACTGCCCGGAAATACAACCGGTCCCGCAAAGGAAATATAAAAGCCAAGCTTCATCAGCTCCTTCGCCGTTTCATAGCTCCCGCTAAAGCAATGAATTACTCCTCTTAAGCAGGGCGACTTGTGCTCCTTGAGAACCGCGAGGGTATCGCCGAAGGAATCCCGCGCATGAATAATGACAGGCAGATTCAATTGCTTCCCAAGCTCAAGCTGCCCTACAAAGCAGCGAAGCTGATCCGCTTTTTCACTTCTGAGACGAAAATAGTCGAGTCCGATCTCGCCAATAGCGACAACCTTGGGACTATTCACTGCCATCGCCTCAATATCTTTCAAAGCCTCCTCTGTCATCATAGAGGCGCGATGAGGATGAAACCCCACGGCTGCATAAATACCGGGATACGCCTCTGCCAAAGAAACAGACCGTTTGCTGGTCTCCAGATCCTCCGAGGGACAAACGAGATAATCGATGGATTGCAAGACGTCTCTCAGCATCTGCTCCCGCGTCCCGTCATAGGCTCTGTCATAAACATGCGCATGGGAATCGAAAAAGCGGGTCATTTTACTTTGCTTCCCGCAGGCATATCTACCTCGGGTACCACAAGGGTCTCTCCCTTCGACGCGGCAAGAATCATGCCCTGCGATTCGATGCCCATCAGCTTTGCCGGCTTCAAATTCGCCACAAACAGGATATGCTTCCCGACCATTTCCTCCGGGGTATAGAATTTCGCGATGCCGCTCACTACGGTACGCACGTCATCGCCGCCAAGAGACACGGTCATTTTGAGCAACTTCTCGGATTTTTTAACCCTCTCAGCGGTAAGAACTTCGGCTACCCTCAGGTCGGTTTTGAAAAAATCATCGATGGAAATATCTGGCTGCTTCGGCTCCTTTACTGGCGGCTTGGTAGCCTCCCCTAGAGCTTCCTTCTCTGTTTCAATTCTTGGGAATATGGGATCCTCCTTGTGGATGACCGTCCCGTTTTTAATTCCGCCCCAGGTCAAATCCGCAAAGGACGCAGACTTGAAATCAGATAGCCCCAGCTGATTCCATATTTTTTCTGATGCCAAAGGAATGACCGGTTCTGCCATTATGGAAACAAAACGCATTCCCTCGCAGAGATGGTATAGCACGGAGTCCAGCACCGCTGCCTTGGATTCATCCTTCACCAATACCCAAGGGGCAGTCACATCAATAAATTTATTGAGCGACCGGACAAAGGTCCAGAGAGCGCGCAGCGCATCATTGATTTTCCAATTTTCCATGCCCGATTTATAGGCGGAAACAGTCTCGAGAGTCCGCTTCTCCACCTCTTCTGCCGCGCGGCTTACCTCCGGACACCCCGATGCATCCCCGACATAGAGAATCCCCTTCCGGTATTTTTCAATCATGGAAAGTGTGCGGTACAGCAAATTTCCCAGATCATTGGACAGATCCGAGTTTATCCGGTTAATCAGCCGCTCTCTGCTAAAATTCCCGTCCTGCCCCAGTTGAATATCATTGAGCAAATAATACCGGATCGCGTCGGAGCCAAATTCCTTCAGCAGGGGCATCGGATCGACTACATTACCCCGAGATTTTGACATTTTTTCTCCATCCACAATAAGCCATCCATGGCCGTAGATCTGTTTTGGGAGCTCAATGCCAAGACTCATCAGCATAATCGGCCAGATAATGCTATGGAAGCGGACAATTTCTTTCCCCACCAGATGCACGTCAGCAGGCCAGAATTTTTTGAATCTATCCGGATTGTCCTCAATGCCGGCAGCCGTCAAATAGTTGACCAGCGCGTCAAACCAAACATATACCACATGCTTTTTGTCAAAAGGAACGGGGATGCCCCAGGTGAAGCTTGTTCTTGATACGCAGAGATCCTCAAGGCCGCTTTTCACGAACTGAATCATTTCGTTTCTTCTTGATTCCGGTTCAATAAATTTCGGATTTTCTTCAATAAACCTCATCCACCGGTCAGCATATTTTGACATCTTAAAGAAATAGGCTTCCTCGCTGATCCGCTGAAGCGGGCGGCCACAGTCGGGACAAATATGATCCTCAGTTAATTTGTTTTCAGGCCAGAAGGTTTCATCGGGAATGCAGTACCAGCCTTCATATTTGCCCAGATAAATATCCCCGTTGTCATAGGCCTTCTGAAATAATGCCTGCACCACCTTCCGGTGCCGTTCCTCCGTAGTACGAATAAAATCGTCATTGGAAATATTCAGCTCTTTCCACAGCTGTTGAAACAGAGCCACGATGCGATCCACGTATTGCATCGGCGTCACTCCTGCTTCTTTCGCTTTCATTTCGATTTTTTGGCCATGCTCGTCGGAGCCGGACAGGAAAAATACGTCATAGCCGTCAAGACGCTTGAACCGGGCCATGCAATCCGCAATGGTCGTGCAATAGGTATGGCCAATATGCAGCTTCGCGCTGGGATAGTAGATCGGAGTGGTGATATAATAGCTTTTTTTGTCAGACATACGAGTACCCCCATGTTTTATCATTTCTCTCAATTATACCGCTATTTCCCTTCCCGCAAAAGGAACTGATATACCTCCCGGCGTGAACAATCCCACTTGGCGGCTACCAGCCTGGATACTTCCTTGACGGAATGCGACTCCGCCAGTGTAACTGCCTCTTCCTGCCAAGAGCCCTTGTCCTTTGGCAAATCAGCTTCGGTATCCTCGCCCGTCCCTGCTACAAGGATGACATATTCTCCCCGAGGCAATTCCATTTCTAAATGCTTGGTCAGCTCTTCAAGAGTTCCCCTTTGAAAGGTTTCAAATTTTTTCGTAAGCTCCCGGGCCAGCACGGCCGGCCGGTTGCCCAGCCGATCCAGCAGAAAGCGCATCGTTCTTTTTATGCGGTGCGGCGCCTCGTAAAAAATAAGGGTTACCCTCAACGTTTTAATTTCCGCTAGCATTCTTTCTTTTTTTCCGTTTGTCTTTGGAAGAAAACCGACAAATAAAAACTGTCGGCTGTCCAGCCCGGACGCAATAAGCGCAGTCAATGCCGCATTGGGACCCGGCAGGGGCACTACTGAAATGCCCGCATCAATCGCCAAACGCACAAGCTCTGCGCCGGGATCGGATATGACCGGCATCCCTGCATCGCTGCACAGCGCGACGGTGCTTCCTTCTTCCAAAAGCTGAATGATCCGCGGTCCCGCTTCGTGCTTATTATGCTCATGGTAGGACAAAAGCCGGCTGCGGACCCCCAAATGATGCAGCAGCAGCCCGGTGTGCCTCGTATCCTCGCAGGCCACCACGTCCGCCTGCTGAAGAATATGCATCGCCCGCTCGGTCATATCCGATATATTTCCGATAGGTGTCGGAACCAGATAGAGAGTGCCCGGGATTATTTCATTCATTGCCTGTCCTTTCCAAACATACAAAGCACCTCGTCCGTATAGGTTCCATCGCTTTTATGAAGAAGCAACGGAGGGTCGACCTGCGCCTCCGGATGCCCGCCGTATCTGAATTCCATAAGAATACGGACCGCAGTATGCCCTTTTCTCGCATACACGAAACGCATTCGTTTCACTTCCATTCGATAGGCTCTTCCATAGGTGATCAGGTCGGCCAGACGATCCGCTCGATGTACCATAGTTATCCGGCCGCCATATTTCAAAATTTTAGAGGCCACCTTAAAAACATCCTCCAGCGACGCATCCAGCTCATAGCTCGCGCTGGCAACACCCCTGATGGGACTCATTCTTCCGCTTCCCGCCTCTCGATAGGGCGGATTTACCACAAGGGACGAAAATGCGCCGGATCCAAAGGTGAGCGGCGCATTTCGGTAATCTCCTTCTATCACGTGGATCAATTCGCCCCGGTGATTTCCTTCCACATTTCGTCTCGCAATATCTGCCATGACCGGATTGATCTCAAAAGCGGTGATATTCACAGCCTCTCGGGACGTTAAAAGCAGCGGAATGACGCCGGTTCCAGTACCAAGATCGGCAATGATGTCCTGCTTCCGGATGACCGTATAGTGAGCTAAAAGAACCGAATCAATGGAAAAGCAGAATTCATCCTCCCGCTGAATAATCCGCATGCCGTCCCGTACCAGATCATCCAGCCGCTCCCCCTCACGCAGCAGCCAATCAGTCATTCTCTTCCAATTCCACCGCATCCCAAGAGAGTATTTTATGCCCCTCCCCTTTCAGCTGCACCTTTACGGTATGCTTCTGGGCATTGACATATACGATCTGCCCCGCTCCGTCATCGGTGACCACCTTCATACCGATGCGGAATACATTCCTGTTCGGTGCGGGCTTGTTATTTTTTCGATTCCTGTTCCCGCTGTACTGATCATTTTCATAGCGCAGACAGCACATCAGACGCCCGCAGGCGCCGGAAATTTTTGTAGGATTTAGGGATAAGCCCTGATTTTTGGCCATCTTAATAGATACAGGCGCAAACTCTGCCAAAAATGTGGCGCAGCATAAGGGTCTGCCGCAGGGACCGATGCCAGAAACCTGTTTTGCTTTGTCCCGAACCCCCACCTGCCGCAGCTCAATTCTTGTATGAAACACGGAAGCCAGCTCCTTGACCAGTTCCCGAAAATCCACCCTTCCCTCGGCGGTAAAGAAAAAAACAATTTTATTTCTGTCAAAGGTGTACTCTGCCCGAAGAAGCTTCATATCGCATTTGTATTTTTCTATCTTTTTGAGACAAATATCAAAGGCCGATTTTTCCCGCTCCTTATTTCGTTCCAGCTGCACCATATCCCGAATCGTTGCTTTTCGTACCACCGGCTTGATCGGCCCGTCTCCCGGCAGCTCCTCTAGCTCAGGAATGCTGACCACATTCCCATATTCCAGCCCTCTCGCCGTTTCTACGATGACGCCGTCATCCACCTGTATTTCCAGGGTGCCTCTGTCAAAATAATATATCTTTCCAGCCGGCTTAAACCGGACACCAATTATCCTCGTCATCAGATCGTGCCTTTCCTAATACGGCATAACCGCAATATAATCATATCCCATATCGTTTTCGGGGAAATATACCTTCGTGCTGCCTGCTGGGCAGTAGTCAGCACGCCTATCGCCTGCTCCATCTTTTCCTCGTCCCAGTGAAGCGCTGCCTGTCTTACCCGATCAGAAATCGATTTGCATCGGCCAAAACCGGAACCCGGCGCCCCCGACTCAAGCAAAATATCTCTGCCCACCATAGTGACCCACCGAAGCATGATAAGAAAATCATCTCTGCTCTTCCATTCCCTTGTCCCTTCAGAAAACGGAGCTTCTCCGGAGATAATCATTTCCCAGAAATCCATAGCTGCTTCCGGCTGATTGTCTCCTTTTGCGTCCGCAAGCTTAATCAAAATTCCCGGATTGCCTTCGGTCAGCTGGTACATCAGGTCCATGCCTTCCTGATCCATGCTTTGATCTGTCCTTTGGCAAAAATCCTGAAAATCCGCTTCGCTCAATGGGAAAAAAGCAAATTTCTCCGCCCGGGACACAATGGTCGGAAGCAATGCGTCAATATCGTGAGTAATCAGGATAAAATACACCGCAGCCGGCGGTTCTTCCAGCGTCTTGAGCATCGAGTTGGCCACAGGCCGCCCCATAGTCTGCGCCTCATCAATAATACATACATGGGGTTGACTGTCAAAGGCTGCCATCGCTTCCAGAAAAAAAAGAAACTGCTCGATTTTAAGCTCCATCCCGGTGGGACGAAGATACCACAGGCGATCATCAGCTGCCGTCAAAACAGGAAGTTTTGAAAAGGAAGGATCTCCCATCCAGTCATGAAAGCTGGCCCATATATCATTTGGCTCGCCCAGCATAACCGATGCCAGATCCAGTGCCGCCGTAGTTTTTCCCAAACCCTCGTCCCCATAAAAAATCATTGTGTGGGGAATACGGTTTTTCTCCAGCGATTTCTGTAGCTCATTTTTTATTGTATGCTGCCCAAATAAATGGGGAAGAAACTGTGCCACTATTCTTGCTCCCCTGTCATCATACTGACTGATAGCATGAAGTCTTACTCTGTATTTTACCATGCGCCATCACAGGTGGCAAAATGGTCGTTTTCTTCATTCTTCTCACTTGCAAGAAATCGGCCTCACCCTTCAAAGGGGCAACTTTTTATCCTATCGTTACAGGTCCTGCCATGATAGAATACGATAATAAGGAGACTTCTATGAATCATACCATCGGCACCAGTCAGGCACCAAAGCTTCTGCATATTGAATTTCTGCGTGTTCTATGCATCTGGCTCGTTATGTTTACCCACACGTCGACCGCAGGCTTTTCCCTATACCTTGTCCGGCCGGAATCATTGTTCTTTCCCCTGTATCTGGCTGTTCCGTTTTGGGTAAAAACTGCGGTGCCCATATTTTTTATGATTTCCGGCGCTCTTCTTCTTGGCAAGGATGAACCGCTGTCCGTCATATTCAAAAAACGGGTGTACCGGTTTGTAAAAATACTGATCATCTTTTCACTAATTAATTATGTGTATTTTTATCATGGGCTGCCGCTTTCCTTTGCGGGGCATGTTCGTAAGTTTTTCACTCTGCTCTATTCGTCCAACCTTGCCACAGCCTACTACTTCCTGTATATTTACCTGTCCTTCCTGCTAATGCTTCCCCTGTGGCGGGCACTGACAAAAATGATGACCCTGAAGCTTTACCTGTATCTGGCAGGGCTCAATCTGTTCTTTGTGGGATGTATACCGATACTCTCTTTTGCGATATTTAAGGGCTCCGCAGAGCTCAACTATTTCCTCAATCCTCTCCTTGCTGTCAGCGAGCCTACGTTTTATTTTCTCATAGGCTATAGCATAGAGCATATGCTGCCGGAAAAATGGATTACCCCGAAGCATCTGGCCATCCTCGGCCTCTGTGCCGCGCTGGGCACTGCTCTGTCCAGTTATATGACCTATTACCATGGCGTGGTCACCGGAGGCCTGACGGAGCAGAACTCAGAGCGGTTTTACGATTCATTCCTTCTATTAAACGCCTCGTTTGTTTTTTTACTTTCAAAATACTGGTTTCTTCACCATAAAACCAGCGATTGGGCAAGACGCTGCCTTATCACGCTGGGAAGTTTGTCCTTCGGGGTCATGCTTTTCGAGGAAATCACAAGAAGCTGCACCCGCCCATTCTTTTCGCGGATTCTTCTTTCCTTTTTCCCACGCATCCCCTTTATCGACGCGGTGATCTGGATCAGCCTCGCTTTTCTTCTTGGGCTTGTTCTCACAAGCGTCGTTAAACGAATCTCTTTTTTTAGAAATTTGATTTGACGGACAATGGAATCCGGACGCGAAAAAGCTGCGGCAGATAACCTTCCGCAGCTTTTTTAATTCATTTCACAAATCATTCCGTTTTCCAGACGGGTGAAAGAGCCGCTAGCCGCCTCCTTTCCTACCTCCCGAGCGATTTTCATGGTTCTTTCGTGGCAGGTAAAAAGGAATACCTGCTGTGTTTTTCCAAGCTCCATCAAGAATTTCAGTGTTTCCCGCTGCCGGATTTCGTCAAAACGGACAAAAATATCGTCCAATATGATGGGCAGACGCTCCACCTGCTTTCCGAAGGAAAGCGCCATCGCCAAGCGAATAGCCAAATATACCTGATCACCGGTGCCGGAGGACCAAATCCCCGCTTCTTTGACACGGTGCGCCGCATCCTCAATGACCACATCCTTCCCGTCCGGCGATACAGAGAGCGAATACTTCCCCTGTGTCATGGATTGAAGAAATTCATTTGCCTTCGCCACCACTCTCGGCTGGCTGCCCGACTCGTATAAGGCTTGCGTTTTTTCCAGCATGCGGTCAGTATAAAGCCTTGTAAGCCATTCACTGAGAGCCAATTTAATTTCTGTCTCTATCCCCGCTTTGCGCTGTAAAGTCTTCGTAATGGTGTCATCACTGGCCAAGTGGAAAATTTCATTATCCACTCCGCCCAGCTCCTTTTGTAAAAGTCCCTGCTTCTCTTGATCCTGCTCAATCCGGGCGGTAATCGTATGATGCTCATTCATCCATTCGTCATATTGCCCGCTTTCCAAAGATTTCCACAGCAATTCAAAGGACTGATCGCTTCCCGCATAAAGACGAAGATCTCTCTTGACCCGTTCCCATTCCTTGAGAAGCGCATCATGGTTTTCGTAGGCCTCAACCTTTCGGGCAAATTCCTCCGCGTCCTTGGCTCCCACCATATCAAGCAGCGTTTTCATTTCACGATTGCAGGAGCCCCACTTATCCTGAAGCCCACGCATTTCATTCATGTACGCTTCATACTGGCGGTTTCTTTCTGCAATGGTCTGCCATTCCATATTCCTGCTTCGGGTTTCTTCATACAGAGATGCCATCCCCTCTGGTGTTGGCGCATAAGCAATGCCCGCCGCCTCGCGAATTTCCTTTGCCCGCTGTTCATATCCCGCAAGCTTTGCTTTCATCTGGCCCAAGCGGACATCAAGGATTTTTCCCTTACCCAGTTCGGCATAAATCCCTTGCCATTGCTCCTGAAGAATAGCTATGCTTTCAGAATCCGCCCAGGGCAAGTGATTTGTTTCAAGCCAACGGTTCCACATTGTCTCCGCATCCTGCAGCTTTTCGGTCAGATTCTTCCCTTCCTCAGCCCAGTCCTTGTGAATCAGTCTCTGCTTCTTTATGCTCTCGTTTTTCCATGAATCCGCCTGCCGTTTTGCCTGCAGCTGATAAAAGGTGGCTCGCTTCTCCTGCATCATCGCTTCAAATGCGGGCATCTCCGCCTCTGTATGGGGAATATTCCCTCCAAAAGCAGGGGCTATGCGGTTTTTTTCTTTTTCTATATCTTCCAAATCCTGCCGGAGGTCTTGCAGCTTTTTCAGACGGCTCCCCTTCCTGTAGTGCCGGATGACAAAAAACAGGAGCGACAGGACCGCAAAAAATGCCAGCCCATACAGCGAAAGATATCCCGCTCTGGCCGTATAGAAAAGAAATGCGCAAATAAGGGACGCCGCAAGAGAGATAAACCCGCCCATGAGGAGAGTACGATGCCTGTCATGGGCAGCCGATATAAGCTCCATCTGTCCCCGTATATCCTTTTCTCTTCGGAGCAGGCTTTGTATGAGGCTTGCGCTTTCTTCTAAGGAACGGAATTCTTTTTCTGACGTATCGCCGCTTTCTTCCTCTTGTATCTCCTCTGCTGATTCCACCTCCGGCTCCCGCTGTTTCCAAAAATGTATTTCATTTTTGCGAAGCAGCACTGTTCGTGCAAGAGAGTAGCCCGCTTCCCAATCGATAGCGCCCCAAGGCTCATCCGGCGAAAGAGACCGCTTCCAAAAGGACAGTGTATAGCCCAGCGCCTCAAAATCGGACTGCCATGCTGCTCTCGCTTCCTCTATGGCTTCCGCCTCGTGAATCGTATCCCGCCACTGGCCAAGCTCGATATAAAGAGCGTCCAGTTCCGATTCAACCGAGGCCCAAGGTATCATATCCTGCTTTGTTTTCGGGCGGTAGTCTCCTATTTTTTCCTGCACCGACTCTTTCTGGTCATGAATGACCTTCATGCGCTGCATGAGCTTGTTCCAGTGTTCTCTGCCTCCGGTGGGAAATACCTTCACGCCCTCCGATAAATCCAGCTGTTTTTTTATAGACTTTGCCTGCTGATAATACTCCCAGGCGCCGAGATTCTTTTCTAAAAACCGATCCCGCTGCCGCTCATGCTCCAGCTTGTCCGACAGGGCTGATAGCTCCTTCTTTAATTGCTCTTGCTTTTTCTGAAGCTGAGCAAAATCCTTTTCCTGAGCACTGAGCGAATCCAAGGTTTCGTTGATTTCTTTCAGTTCCGAAACAAGCCGGTTTATCTTCCGCTTGCCTGTAGGCGATGCTACCAAAAGCTCTCCCATTTCCTTTTGCGCTATATCCCTGGCCTTGGCAAGATGCTCCGCGCCCTGCATCATAAAAAAACGGCTCCGCACAGTATCCCGGCTCATGAAGGAAAGCCCCTGCAAGTCCTCAAGACCTACCGCAAAGATTTCTTCATATATTTTCCTGTCAAGACCATGCCACCAGATTTGGGGTAACTCCTCCTTGAAGGTTTCGTGATTCCCGTCAACGATCCAGCTTTTTTTCTCCTCCCTGAAAATGCGATACCGTTCCCCGTCAGAACGAAGAATAGTCATATTCCCTTTTCGGCCCTGCCATTTTCCTCTTGGATATCCGAAAAGCATGTCCCTGATGAATCGGAGCATTGTGGTTTTTCCGCTTTCATTGGGCCCCATCACGATATTCAGCGAGTCCAGCGACGGCCGCCATGCAGCATTTTTATAGATCCCATACTGCACCAGCTGCAGTTCAGTTATTTTCATTCCCTTCTCCTTCCTGCAGCAATAATGCGCCATATATTTCCGCTTTTTTAAGCGCGTCCCATATCATATCCTTCGTCAGAAATTGCTGAGCCAGATTGTTTTTCGTAAGCTCCGGCCGATTTGCCGCTATGTGATAGAGGAGATCCCATTGTTCACTATCCTTCAGCGCAGCAATCGAGTCATACACGGATAAATATTTCCCCAGACCGTCTGGAAGCTGGCGCCGCTCCTGAAGATCTATTTCCAATGCCGTATGATCCTCAATCATAGCAAAGCAGGCAAATACATGGCGGAGCTTTTCTTTTTCATTCAGCACCTGAAGAATGTATTCCTGCCCTTCCTTGCTGGCAATGCTGGCATGAAGCTTTCCTGCACCTGTAAATATCAGCCGCAGAATAACCGGTTTCCCGACAGCCTTTCGGAGGGTCAGCCTTTCCGCCCGAATTTTCCGAATCAATGCCTCAATTTGATCAACGCCGGAGATATCCACCTCCATATCCATCCATCGGATACTGTTAGTTTCAATAAATTTTGTTGAAATCGTGCCATACTGCCCCACTTCCACCAGATAACAGCCCTTAGGCCCTGATTCCGTTACATTTCGTCCTTGAATATTTCCCGGATAGACAACGTATGGTGACTTGGACAGAATGCTTCGGGTGTGGACATGCCCCAGCGCCCAGTAATCCATACCGGCATGGACCAGATCGTCTAGGGAGCATGGTGCGTAGGGGGAATTTTTATTTCCCACCTCCGTATGAAGCATACCGATAGAAAATACGTCCTCAGATCGCTTGAACTGAGCCGCCAGATTTTCATGAACATGAGTCGTTCTGTAGGATATCCCATACACATTGGCCACTTTTTTCCCGTTCCGCTTGATCGGGACGCATGCTACCTCGCCAGCCCCAAACACATGCGCCTGCGGCGGAAGCGGGATTTCTGCCTGCCAATCTTCAATGGGATCATGATTGCCATGGACAATAAATGATTCGATGCCATATTCTGCGGCCCGGTATAATTCCCGGGCAAATGCCATCTGTGCCGCAAGACTGTGATGGTCAGAATTGTATACGTCACCGGAAATGAGCAGCGCGTCCACCCTGTGCTCAATAGCGGTATCAACAATCGTCTCAAAGGATCGAAAGGTCGCTTTATTGATCGCCGCATCCCAATTCCCTGTCATACCGACTGAAATCCCTGAAAAGGGTTCGCCAAGATGCAAGTCGGCGCAATGGATAAAAGAAAAGCGTTCTGCCATATCTCCTCCTGAATATTCCTCCGATTCTGTCTTACATTGTACTACATTTCTCCGAAATGCCGCGAAAAAAGACAGCCGAGAAATTTTTATTCCCGGCTATCTTTAAGTTTTTCCTGTTGGCAGCCTAGTCCATAGTACTAAGCATTATACTGCAATCATTCCCCCGTGTTCTCACATTGATTCATACAGAGAAGCCACTGCGTCATATTCATCATCACTGGGGGGAATGTATTCGACCTCTCCGTCATCACCAGTGACAATTTTGGCCAAAATAATCTCCGGCTCCTCTTCATCAGCCATATCCTCAGGAATGGAGACCAGTACAGCATATTCATTGCCTGCGAAGGGAATTCGGACGTCCTCCACGTAGTCCCGCGTTTTTCCATCGGGATCGGTCACCGCTACAATTGCCTGCGAATCCATTCTACGCTTTCCCTCCTGTATTGCTTTGAAGAGCTAAGTGACGCAAATACCCTTCAAGAATAACGACGGCAGCCATTTTATCAATTACCTTTTTTCGTTTCCTTCGGCTCACGTCTGCGGCAATCAGTTGCTTTTCCGCTATGACCGTAGTAAGCCGTTCATCCCAAAACTGCTGTGGAATTTGAGGAAATGCTTCTGCCAGCTCTTTTGCAAAATCCATGGTCCGCTCTACCCGAATACCACTGCTGCCGTCCATATTTAGCGGTTTTCCAAGAACAAATTCTTCCACTCCATACTCATCAACCAGCTTTCTAAGCTGGGCGAAATCCTTTTCCCGGGTAGTATGAAAAATTGTTTCCAGTCCCTGCGCGGTCCAGCCGAAGGGATCGCTCACCGCAACCCCTATCGTTTTTGAGCCTACATCAAGCGCCATGACACGCATATCAAAGACCTTTGTGCTTTACATAGAAGCGAACCAGCTCTTCTACCAGTTCATCTCTCTCGATACCGCTAATCAATTTTCTTGCTTCGTGCCGGCTGGTAATGTAGGTAGGTTCCCCGGAAACCAGATACCCCACGAGCTGCGCGGTGGGATTATGCCCCGCCTCCTTAAGCGCGGCATATACTTCCCTGAGAGTCAGCGAGGCTTTGGTATTTTCACCGGGTTCCGCATTCTTATTAAATAAAATTGTTTCATCCGATACAGACATCAAAAGCACCTCCTATCACCAAGAAACAAATTCTGTATTGCCTTGATTGTATCACCTTTCAAGCATGTCCCGCATGGCCGTCAGACCTTCCTCAATTGCATCATTCAGCTTGGACACATCCTTTCCGCCGGCCTGCGCGGTAGACGGTTTTCCGCCGCCGCCACCGCCGCAGATTTTAGCGGCTCTTGAAATTACCTTGCCCATATGAATGCCCGCGTTGACAGCCTTATCAGCGGCCATACCGAATAGATTGACCTTTCCATTGACTGCGGCACCAAGAATGCATGCCCCGTCAGGCAGTTTGCCCTTAAGCAGATCCGCCATTTTGCGCAGCTCCTCCATGGAGTCCACCTGCACAACCGTTCCAAGAAGAGAAATGCCGTCCACTTGAACCGCTCCGGCCAAAAGTCCGGACAGTTCACTCTCTGCCTGCGCGCGCTTTCTCTTTTCCAGTTCTCTTTCCAGTTCTTTTGTATGGAGAAGAACCTTTTCAATTTTATCAATGACACCGCTATTTTTCGTTTTAAGAAGAGCCGCCGCCTGCTCAAGCTGCTTACGATCTTTTGTGGAAAGATCGTAAGCAGCTTTGCCGGTTACCGCCTCTATACGACGAATGCCCGACCCGATGCCGCTTTCTGCAAGAATGCGCAGCATCCCAAGCTCACCCGTATTTTTGACATGAGAACCGCCGCAAAGCTCCATGGAAAAATCAGCTATCTGCACAACCCGGGCTATATCCCCGTATTTTTCCCCAAATAGAGCCATGGCTCCCATACTTCTCGCTTCATCCAGCGGCATTTCCTTGATGCTTAGCGAAATTCCCTTCCAGATCTGCTCATTGATCAATCTTTCTACACGAGCCAGCTGATCAGCGGTAAGGGGCTCCGGATAGGTGAAATCAAAGCGGAGCCTGTCTGGAGTGACCAGAGATCCTGCCTGAGTCACTATCTTCCCCAGCACCTGCCGCAGCGCAGCCTGCAGAAGATGCGTGCCTGTATGGTTTCTCGCAAGATCCTCACGGCGCTGTCTATCTACCTCGACCCGCACCGTTTCCCCCTGCGAAATGATTCCCTCTGTAACCGTGCCGATAAGATACACTGTCCCATTGGGCAGTTTTTTCGCTGTTTCTACACTTAGCGTGCCTGCCGCTCCGAAAACATTTCCGCTGTCTCCGAGCTGCCCACCGCCTTCTGCATGAAACGGATTATTTTGCAGAATAGCCGTAACCCGGGATCCGTCGGCCGCAGAGGAAACCGCTTTTCCGTCGATGCCGAGGAGCAGAAGTGTCGTGTCGCCATCGGTGTCCCCCGTAGTAAGCGCATCCAAATCAAGACCAGTCGTATCAGGCGTTGCTACGGTAGCTGATTCTTTTACCCGCGCCTCTCGGGCTCTTTGCTTCTGCACCTCCATGCAGGCTTCAAATCCTTTTTTGTCGATGGTTATATTTTTTTCTGCTGCAATTTCTTCGGTCAATTCCCAAGGGAACCCATAGGTATCATATAATTTGAAAACCTCATCTCCGGGAAGCATCTGGGCGCCTTTTTTTGACAGATCTTCCATGATCTCTGCCAGCCTGTCTGTTCCCGCAGTAAGGGTAGAATTAAATCGGCTTTCCTCTACTTGGGCAATTTTCTTGATAAAAGCCTGTTTCTCTAAAAGCTCCGGATAAGCAGGTTTCATCATGCCCACGACCACATCAATCATATCGGGCATGAAATCGCCTTCAATCCCGATCAGCTTCCCATAGCGAACGGCTCGTCTCAACACGCGGCGAAGCACGTAGCCTCGTCCTTCATTGGATGGAAGAATACCATCAGCAATCATATTTGTAATGGCCCGGGCATGGTCAGAAATCACCTTCAGCGCCACATCGCTTTCCAAGCCCGCGCCGTAGGCGACGCCGGAAAGCGCAGAAGCCTTCTCAATAATAGGAAAGAAAAGGTCCGATTCGAAATTGTTCTTCTTGTGCTGTAAAACAGCAGCAGCCCGCTCGAGTCCCAGTCCGGTATCTATATTCTTCTTTGCCAAAGGAAGGAAGCTGCCATCCTCCTTCTCATCGTACTGCGTAAATACAAGGTTCCAGATTTCCAGAAACCGATCGCCGTCCCCGCCCATCTGATTTTTCGGATCTGTTCCAAATTCCTCGCCTTGGTCATAAAAAATTTCAGAATCCGGACCGCAGGGCCCCCGTCCAATTTTCCAGAAATTATCCTCCATCGGATAGATACGCTCCTCGGCTATGCCGATCATTTTGTGCCAGTAGTCATAGGCCTCGCTATCCTTGGGATACACGGTGACATACAATTTTTCTTTATCCAAGCGAAGTACTTCGGTTAAAAATTCCCAAGCCCAGCTGATTGCTTCTTTTTTGAAATAATCGCCAAAAGAAAAGTTTCCCATCATTTCAAAAAACGTATGATGCCTAGCTGTTCTTCCTACATTTTCAATATCGCCGGTGCGAATGCATTTCTGCGCTGTGGTGATTCTATGACAGGGCGGTTCCACCTTCCCCGTAAAAAAAGGCTTCAAAGGAGCCATGCCTGCCCCGATCAGCAGCAGCGACGGATCATCCTTCGGAATAAGCGGAAAGCTTTTCAGCCTGAGATGCTCTTTTGATTCAAAGAAAGACAGATACTGCTCGCGAATGTCATTGCCTTTCATAGTAATCCCCCTTATATCATGTGTATTGCGGTCAAATACTTCGGATTTTTTCATGCGCAAGAAATGTCTTGATTTCCCATCCTGCGGCTCCCATGTGCATGACTTTTCAGTATCTGTTAATTATATCTGACTTTGACAGGTCGTGCAAACATGGGCCGAAAGGCGCAAATAAATAAAGACCCCGTTTACTGATAGAGTCTTTTATTCCCCCAGCTGCCTCCGCTGCTTTTCTAATTGTATCACTGCCATCATTTTGGCAAGATCTTTATATTTTTCTTTATCGTAATCGGCGTATATAATTTCTTCCCCTGTTCCCGCTTCGCTTGTTACCTGTCCCACAGGATCGATAAACCGCGAGTGGCCGCCCAGCTTTAGTCCATGATAGCAGCCGGACATATTGCAGGCTGCAATGCAGATCCCATTCTCAATCGCTCTTGCTCTGGTCAGAACATCCCACCGACTCAAATGAACAAGCGGCCAAGAGGCGCAGGACAGCACCAGCGTTGTCCCTGCCTTAGCCATCCTGCGCCACATCCGGGGATAATAAAACTCGTAGCAAACAGCCATCCCGGTTGTAACGCCTTGCAAATTCATTTGCAAAAGCTCTTTCCCCGGCTTCATGAGTTCTGCTTCCAGATACCCATAAAACAAATGGCGTTTACTGTAGGAAGCAATTAACCTGCCGTCAGGGCCAAAAATAAGAGCCGTATTTCGTATGACCCCATCCTTTTTTATTGGAAGAGTCCCCGCTTCCAGTGTTATATGATTGCCTGCGGCAAAAGCGGATAATCGGCTAAAAAGCCTGTCCCCATAGGTAGTCACCCGGTTTTCCAGATTTCGGAAATCATATCCGATAGTCCAGAGCTCAGGCATAACCAGCACTTCTGCTCTGCGGGACGCTTGATCTAATAATCCAAAGGCATGCTCTATATTTCTTTCCTTATCCCCTGTGGATACATCCATTTGGATCAGGCCAATTCTCATGACTGCACTTCCATTATTTACAAGACTCGGCTGGCTCCCATGTACCGGTCATGCCAGTACCCGCTTTTCATGGTAGCCACTGCCACGCCGCGGCTGCTGGTGGCACTGATAAAATACCCGTCTCCCAAATACAGCCCGGAATGGGAAATTCCTTTATCATAGGTATTGAAAAAAACTAAATCCCCCGGCCTCAATGCATTCACGGAAACAGGCTTCCCGCCCAAATACTGATCATCAGCGGACCGAGGAAGCAGGACCCCATTTTTATTGAAGATATATTGCATATACCCGGAGCAGTCAAAGCCTTTTGGTGTTGTCCCGCCAAATCGGTAGGGCACGCCAATATATTTCTGAGACGTATCGATAAGCTTCCTTACTTTCCCTGTGAGCTTGCCCGGCTTTTGCCATTTCACCGTATAGTCATCAATGCCCATTTTCAGCGCCCCGGCCGTTTTCCTTGGTGTCCCTGACTTTTTCCCGATAGGCCTCGGCGTTTCCCTGCTCGACTTCATTTTTACTCCAGTCAAGGCAAAATACGTATCCGGTCCCAGAATTCCGTCCACCGCAAGCTTATTTTTCTTCTGAAACTCTCGCACCGCTTTTGCAGTGGCCTTGCTGTATTTCCCGTTCACTGCCAGGTTATACCCATACTGGCGCAATTTACGCTGGGCGTCAGCCACCTGCACTCCTTGATCGCCAACGGTGTACTTCGCCGCTTCTGCCGGGGATAAAATCCCAAGGGCAAGTACTGCAGTCAGAATAAGCATGGCTCGCTTGATTTTCATGGACATTCCCTCTTTCAGCCTTCGATGCGGCAATACGATAAATCGAAGTGTCTGCCTTATATGATCTAATCCTTCCTATGAACAACATCATGTCATTCATATTCTTTATGATATCACAGCCTCACAGTGATTGCCCGCTTTCTATAAACCCGCGCCTGCCATCAAGGGTGCAAATAAATCACTGGCCTGCTTTCCAAGGCGCTACCTTTACAAGAGAGGAGGGACAGAGATCATTCAATTGACAGGTGGCACACTGGGGATTTCTGGCATGGCAAACTCTTCGCCCATGCCAGATCAGCCAATGATGCGCCGCAGACCAGTCCTCCTTGGGAATCGCTTTCTGCAATCCCTTTTCTACCGCTAATGGCGAACTCCCCACCGCCAAATGAAGCCGGTTTGCCACCCGGAATACATGGGTGTCTACAGCAATGGCCGCTTCTCCGAAGGCTACGCTCATTACAACATTTGCGGTTTTTCTCCCAACCCCGGGCAGGCGGATCAAGTCCTCATAGGACCTCGGCACTTCGCCGCCATAATCCTGTAAAAGCATATGGCACATACCAAGAAGATTCTTCGCTTTTGCTTTGTACAAACCGCAGTCGTGAATTTCCCTCTCCATCTCAGGTTGGGACAGGCGTATCATTTTCTCGGGGCTGTCCAATCTGGGAAAAATTCTTCCTGTTATGATATTCACCCGTTTATCCGTACACTGAGCAGACAAAATCACCGCCACAAGCAACGTGAACGGACTCGTGAAATGAAGCATGGTTCCGTCGGTTTTATACATCTGTGCCAGCCGTTTCAGCTGTTCCTGCTTAATGACCTTGGTTACTCTCATGATTCACTTCTCAAAAGATAGTTATGAGCAGCCAATGCAGCAGCAGCGCCTTCTCCGGCAGCAATGATAATCTGCTTGTTTTTTGAGTTGGTCCCGTCTCCCGCGCCAAACAGTCCGGGGATATTGGTTCTCCCCTCCCTGTCCGTAATCAATTCACCCAAATCATTGATCTCAACCTCCTGTGGCAGGAATCCGTTATTGGGTACTCCACCGATTTCAACAAAGACTCCTTCCACTGCGATTGTTTTTTCCTCGTCAGTGTCCGTATTTTTTATCTGAAGGCCAGTAACCTTGTTTTCGCCCTCCACCTTTACCGGTTTATATTTCATAAGCACTTTAATTTTCGGAATCCCGTTCATGCGGCGCACAAGAATTTCCTGTGCCCGGATACGGCTGCGAACCACGAGGAATACCTCCGGGCATAAAGCGGCCAATTCGATCGCCGCCTGCACCGCGCTGTCGCCTCCGCCGACGACGGCTACCGTTTTCCCCCGATAGAAGGGGCCGTCACAGGTCGCGCAATAGCTGACTCCCCGCGCGGCATATTCCTTTTCTCCGGGAATATCAAGAAGACGGCTCCTCTTCCCGGAAGCAACGATACAGGTTTTTCCTGATACCCTAGCTCCATCGTCCAAGGCAGCAATAAAATTTCCCTCCTCATTACGGGACAGCTGCTTGACGCCTGCTGCGACAAAATCCACCGGATAGCTTCTTACCTGCGCTTCCATGGCATCGGTCAATTCAAATCCGGAAATAGATTGAATCCCCAAATAGTTTTCGATCTCATTCGTAAGCAGCATCTGCCCCCCTATATCAGGAGAGACAAGAGTCACGGATAATTCTTTGCGCACGGCGTAAAGGGCAGCGTTTAAGCCGGCCGGGCCGCCGCCAATAATCAAAACATCAAAAAGCTTCATACCATTCACCTCACACAAGCTATATCGTATTTTATCTATATTATACAATGGGGTTTCCTTTTTGAGAACTCCCGATCAATATCACTGGAAATCAATCCCCACGCAAAAGCCTGCGCTTCTGTTATTCGGCCGGAGTTTTACGCCTTGGGCCGATAAATTCCCGGAGCAGTGAATTATCCGGAACCGCATCTGTGGAAAGAGCGCGGAAGGGTTCCAAAAAATGGATCAGTCTTTGTGCCTCGGAATATTCCGGATCGTCCGGCGTCAGCTCACCAAGCAAGGGGAGCGCAATACTTTTTAATACTGGTATTTCATACAAAAGGGCGGAATTAAATATAACCTCTGCCCGATCCTGAAAATGGAATATGTTCCGTTCTTCTCCCCTCCTAACATTGCCCCACACCGAAAGCGTGTGCTTAGCTCCATTGCCGCGGAAGCGTGCGTCTCTTACCAAGCGCCTGAGAAGTCTTGTATCGGACGTGGAAATCCTGTTGTGATTATTGATCCCGATCTGGGTCAATGCGGACAAATACACGTGCATGCACTGATACCCCGGCACAAAATAGGTCAGCTCCGGGTTAAGCGCATGAAGACCTTCTACAAGAATCGGCTGACTGTCTCCCAATGTAACCGGCGTATCACTCCATTCCTTCTTTCCGGTCATGAAATTAAAGGACGGCAAATACACTTCCTTCCCATTAAGCAGATCGGTAACCGCAGATTCAAAGAGAGGCAGATCAATGGCATCCAGATTTTCCCAATTGTTCTGCTCCATTTCATCCCGGTTCTTAAAATAATCATCTAGAGAAAGCATGACCGGCTTTACGCCATGTACCCAAAGATGAACGATCAGTCGTCTCATAAATGTGGTTTTCCCGGATGAAGAGGGCCCAGCAATACAGACCAGACGAGTAGGAAAATCCTGATAGCATATGGCATCCGCTAATTCTGACAGCTTCTTTTCATGCAGCGCTTCTGCCACCGCTACAAGCCGATCAATCCTTCCATCGTCAATCGCTTCATTTAGTTCTGAAAGGGTTCGGCAGCCGATAAGCTCGCTCCAATGCTGGGATTCAAGAAATACCCTTGCAAATAGCGGATCTTCCTTTTCCATCCCCGTGACGGCCTCGCCGGGATCTGCGATTTGAATTAAAAATCCCGGCGCATAAGAGCGGAGCCTGAATTCACCGACATACCCCATGTCCGGAAAGAGGGGCCCTAGATAGTAATCAACAACCGGACCGCATTGATTCACTCGAAGATCGTTAAGCGTCGTCATCTGGCTTAGCAGCGCCGCATCATCCCTGCGGCCATTCATACGCAAAAAAGCGATCGCTCTGTTCTTTCCAACCGCTATCTGTGTGATGTCCCGTTTTTCCGCCACAATGTCGTTCATTGTTTTTTCGAGTACATTCAGCTCCCGCTGAAGAGGGATATGCTTGTCACTGAACTCGCAGTATAGCGATTTTCCCAAAGAATGACGGATAAGTACGTCCACACCCTTGCCATACACTTCATGAACACCGCACACCAGAAGCATAATAAGCGTTCTTTGATAGGCTCTCCTCGCTTTAGGCGAATCTGCGGAAATCCATCGGACATCCCCATCTGCGGAAAAGGGAGTTTGAAAATCGATAATGCCCCCGCCAATTTCGGCAAGAACGGCCTCATTTTTATCACGCCCGCTGCATACCATATTCCATAGTGTTTGCGGCGTCGCACCATCAAAAAGTTCATATACCTTTCCTTCACAGGTTATTTTCATGTAAGCCCCCCTTCCTATGTGATAGGATACCATACCTTTATTTCACTAGTTAAAGAGTACCATAAAAAAGAGTCTCTGCAAAAATATTGCTCTTGCAGAGACTCTTTTTTCCCTAAATAGATTAACGGACCACCAAATTGATAATTCGCTTCGGTATCACAATCGTCTTCACTACCGTTTTTTCATGGAGATACTTGGCCAGCTCCGGAAGCGTCTTCGCCTGCTCCGCAATAGCGTCCTTGTCCATAGATGCCGGTACGGTTAAAGATGCCCTGACCTTGCCGTTGATTTGTACAGCCATCTCATAGGAATCCACTACAAGGGCAGAAGGATCCACCTTCGGCCAAGCCGCGCTGTGGACGCTGTCCTCTGCTTCTCCGATCGTCTGCCAAAGCTCCTCGGTAATGTGAGGAACAAACGGCGATAAAAGGATCAGCAGGTTTCTGAGGAGTTCCTTTGCAAGTCCCTTATCAATCCGATCATTTGCGTCTTCATAGTGATACATGGCGTTGACCAATTCCATCACCGATGCGATAGCCGTATTAAAAGCAAAGCGGCAATCAAGGTCTTCCGTAACCTTTACGATCGTCTGGTGCAGCTTTCGGCGAAGTGCCGTCTCTTCGGAGGTCAAGCTTTTTTCGTCGGTCTTGGCCACAGCAAGGTATCGGCCCACAATAGCCCATACGCGTTTTAAAAACCGATACGACCCTTCCACGCCCTGATCGGACCATTCCAGATCCTTCTCCGGCGGTGCGGCAAACAGTATAAAGAGCCTTGCCGTGTCAGCACCGTATTTGCTTACAATTTCTTCTGGCGACACCACATTGCCCACTGACTTACTCATCTTGCCGCCATCTTTTAGCACCATGCCCTGGCAGAGAAGATTTTTGAACGGCTCCGGATATGAAACAAGACCTTCGTCCAAAAGCACCTTCTGGAAAAAGCGGGAATAGAGCAGGTGAAGAATCGCGTGCTCAATACCACCGATATACTGATCCACCGGCATCCAGTAGTTTGCCTTGTCTGTGTCAAAAGGCTTTTCTTCATTGTGGGGATCACAATACCTGAGAAAATACCACGATGAATCAATAAACGTATCCATGGTGTCCGTTTCACGGGTCGCATCAGCACCGCATTTCGGGCATTTGCACTTTAGAAAAGTTTTACTTGTTTCAAGAGGCGATGTAGCTCCCGCCACAAAATCTACATCCTCGGGAAGGCGTACCGGCAGCTCCTCTTCCGGCACAAGCACCGTTCCGCAATGAGGACAGTAGATAACCGGAATCGGGCAGCCCCAGTATCTTTGCCTGGAAATCAGCCAATCCCGAAGCCGGTAATTCACCTTCTCCCTGCCGATTCCCATCTGCTCCATTTTTTTTGTAATTTCCGCTCTAGCTTTTTCCGAGGAAAGGCCTGAAAACTCGGCGGAATTTACCAGATAGCCATCATCTGTATACGCAGCGGTCAGTTCTTCCTGTACAAGGGAACATTCCTCATTTTGAATGACAAGCTTCACCGGCAAATCATATTTCCGGGCAAATTCAAAATCCCGCTGATCCCCTTCGGAGACAGCCATCACTGCACCGGTGCCGTATTCATACAATACATAATTCGCGATCCAGATCGGTATACGCTCTCCCGTAAGCGGATGAATCGCATAGCTTCCGGTGGCCATACCAAGCTTGGGCGCCTCCTCTGAGGTTCTGTCAATATCACTTTCGTTTCTGACCCTGGAGATAAACTTCTTTATTTCCTCTGCCTTTGGATTGGATGCAATCAGTTTTTCCACAAGGGGATGCTCCGGCGCCAGAACCATATAGGTGACCCCATAAACGGTATCCACTCGGGTGGTATACACCGGAATGGTCTCATCCATACCTTCTACAGCAAAGGAAAATTCTGTCCCCGTAGAACGACCAATCCAATTGCGCTGCATTGTTTTAACTCGTTCCGGCCATCCGGGCATATGATCTAAATCTGCCAGCAATCGCTCCGCATAGGCCGTAATTTTAAAGAACCACTGGGACAGATCCTTCTTGACCACAGGATTTTTGCAGCGCCAGCATTTCCCCTCTTCCACCTGCTCATTGGCCAAAACAGTATGACAATGATCGCACCAGTTTACCTTTGCTTCTTTTTTGTAAGCGAGTCCCCGGCGGTAAAAAATTTCAAAAAGCTTTTGCGTATGCTTGTAATAATCCTCCCGGCAGGTCAGCACCTCCCGATCCCAGTCATAGGAAAGCCCCAGCTCCTTTTGCTGTCGTGTCATATTGTCGATATTGGAATATGTCCATTTTGCAGGCGCGATGCCATGCTGTATAGCAGCATTTTCTGCAGGCATGCCAAACGCATCATATCCCATGGGGTGAATCACATTATATCCCTGCATCGTTTTGAAGCGAGCCACTACATCTCCAATGGAGTAGTTTCTTACATGGCCCATGTGAAGGTTCCCCGATGGATAAGGGAACATTTCCAGTACATAATACTTTTTCTTTGCAGGATCTGAATGAGTTTCGAACGTTTTTTCGTCTTCCCAGCGTTTTTGCCACTTTTTTTCAATCTGCTGGGGTATATACTTGTCATTCATGCTTTCACCTTCCATAAATTAACAGACAGAGTACGCATTTTTTCAATTATATAGGCTGCTATGCGCTCCGTCAATCTGCGATGTCCCGCCGCATACTACTCCACGGCCGATTACATGCTCATTCCTTTTTTACCATCATCCTTCTCTTTTCTACGCAAAGTACTTACAAAGTCACCGGCATTCTTATCAGAAAGCACCGCCTCAATCTGGCCATACATTCCTGGCATTTCAAACCCATATCGCCAAAATGCTAGCCCTGCCAAATTATATGCCTCCATAAGCCTTGCCTTCTCCTTCAGGGAAATTGCATCCTCTACCCAGATCTGATACGCCTTGCTGCCGGATTTCCAGTTTGCAATATATTGCTTGTCCCTGCCGCTCCAGGTGACACGGATTCCCTTTGTTTTGAGCATTTTCGGCGTAAACCGCATGGATAATGTTTTTGCCCTCGTTTTTCCCTCGCCAGTTTCCCATATTCTTGTATACAGCGGAAGGCCTAAAACTAATTTGTCCGGAGGAATTTGCCGAAGCAAGATTTGAATATGGCGATCCAGCCAATCCCAAGACGAATTGGGCCCGGGCAAGTTGCTCCCGGCGGGCGTCTGATCATAGCCCATCACCACTTCATAGTCGGCAGCCCTTGCCAGGCTTTCCCTGTCATAGCACATACTCCAAGTAGGGCTTGTTTCGATATACACCGTAATATCCACGCTTACCTGCTTATCCAGAGGATGCATGTAGCCTGACAAACCTGAAATAAAATCAGAAAACCGGAATTTATCGGCTGCCTCCATGTTCTCAAAGTCGATACTATAGCCGGATAAGCCGTAAACCTCACTGTAAGCGGTCATTTTCCTTTGCAATTCAGCCTGCGCTTTCCGATCATGCATCAGCTTCAATGTGGCAGGCAAATCAAAATCATTGTGAATCAGCGGCATAACTTCAATGCCCTTCCGCCTTGCTGTATTCAAATACTCCAGGTCTGGCAGGTTTTCACCGGAATCAAAAAAATGATAGCTTCCCCAGGTGGGACACAAAATCCGCCTAACTGATGAATCAGTAAAAAACGGCGCATTCTCCTCAAAGCGCAAATCCGGATCCCACATCATCAGCACCGGCGGCTGTCTTGTTTTGCCAATTTCCTCTTTTCCCTTTTTGGGCGCCTTTTCTTTTTTCTTTTTTATGTCAATGGATCGTTTCTTTTCGTTAAGTGTATAAGAAAGACCAGCTTGTTCCGCATAAAAAGAAACATCAATAAAAGGTTTGCCATTTACGAGGGTAACCGCAAGAGGAACCTTTACAGATTCCTGTCTCTTATCAACTGGTACAATGGCAAAGACCCTCGCCCCATTCACTTGTACATCCCATTTCGCGCCAATCTTAAGTATATTCGGCGTGGCGTACAAATAACCATTCTCTTCAACCACAATCGGTTTGTGTTTCCCCGGCGCCTTCACCTTTAGCATAACGTTCTCCGCCATGACGGGAGAATGCCACATCAGCAGCAACGCAGCGAATATACCCATAAGTATTTTGGACATGCTCCATCTCCCCTGCCAATAAATAACGGGCCATCTCAAGCAAGCGATTAAACAGACTTTCGAGCTATTGTATAATATATGTAGTATAACATTATATCAAAAGGGGATCGCTATGCATCAGTATCTGACATTCATCTTCGGCTTTCCTATCCGGCTGTATGGAATATTTTTTTCTCTTGGCATCATTATGGGCTGCATCATGGCCTACTTTCTATTGAAAAAAGAAGGCCATCAGTGGCATGAGCAGATCTTCGACCTGGGACTTGTCATTGCTGCCACCGGTATAGTGGGCGGACGTTTGTGGGACGTATTCTTCTTCGATTGGGATTATTATCAGGATCACCTTCTTGAAATTCCCTTTGTCTGGCAGGGTGGTATGGCTATTCAGGGCGGCGTGATATTTGCCTGCGTGGCCGCCTTCTTTTTCCTAAAAAAAAGAAAAATACCGGTGCTTCCCTTTGCTGACACAGCAGCTCCGGCAATTATTTTCGGTCAAGCCATCGGCCGTATCGCTAACTTTATGAACGGAGACGCTTTCGGCCACCCGACAGGACAAGCATTTGGCCTGTTGTACCCAAGCACCACGCTGGCCTACCACGTATACGGAAATACCCCGCTATGGCCTGCGGAGGTATGGGAATGCCAGGGAGATATGATTATTTTTGGCCTCCTTATATGGTATTCCTGTTTTTCTCACCCGAAGGGAACCACCTTTTGCCTGTATATCATGCTGTATTCTCTGCTCCGGTTTTTCCTTGAATTCTTCCGCGGAGACTACGGTATGCTCGCATTCGGTTTGAAGAGCGCCCAGCTCACCAGTCTTGTGGCGTTTTCCTTAGCTCTTGCAGCCTTCTTGTATTTTTATCTAAACCACAAAACAGATAATGTAACAAATTAATTTTTCTTTGCAACAAAAAACAGTGAGCATTCAGTTGGTTTGCTCACCGCTTTTTGTTTTACCTCTGCTTCTGCTCCTTCTCAATGAAGTAATCATCGTATCGGTTGATTTTGAAATTTTCCTCGATTTTGATAAATTCAGGCAAATGGATGGGATTGGAAGTGAACCCGAATATGTGACTGTCACAATGACAATCTGTAGCGCCGATGCCGGAGATTTTCCAATCCGAAATCATATCAACTGCGGCGGCCAATTCATGCTCCAGATCGGTGGATGTCCGAATTGGAATACTATATACGTATTGGCACTTTTGACGTATGTAATCTATATGCCAGTGCATTTTCTTTCTGAGCCGCTGATGTCTGGCAAGACGCTGCTCTAAATTACGCTTAGCAGAACCAACGTACACGTAATAGCCCTTCTCAAAATATACATCTCCTTTTTCGCCGACCTGTATCTTCTGCCCCTTATCAAGATACAAAACCAGCAGATAATCTCCATGATTCCCGCCTTCTCTAGAAATCAATTCCTTCGACGTGGGGAGGAGACGCACCTTGTCAGGCATGGAAAAGGAGGAATCCCACGTAATAGCCGCCACTTTCCAGTCCACGTTCCCGATAGCCTGCCTAAAGGCTTCCGCAAAAACAGGATCAGTATGAAAATCCGGCAAAAACCACCGACTCTTCCCTGAATGGGCCAGCACAAGAAGCCCTGCTCTGCCACCGGATGCCCCAATTTGAGTGAGATGCCTCACATGCTTGACTCCCCTTACAGTGGGCGCATCAGGAAACATAGCCCCATGCCTGCCGAACAGCGTGCAGGATTTAACCTCTACCGGAAAGGACTCTCCTCTTTGGTCATGCTCCAGCAATAAATCAAATCGGCTGTCCCCCATGGTGACCTCCCGGCGCGCCACGTGGAAAGATTCCCACCCGAGTATTTTTTTGTGGTCAATCAAAAACGACGCCACCTCGTTACACCTGGAAGTGTCCAAAAGAATCGGCATTCCTGCTTTTTCAATGCCGACAACCTTATACTTTGTTTTCCCTTCTGGATGGGAAGATGGAATGACATACATAACAGCTCCGGGGAAAAGAAGCTCCCGCATCCTTCCGGGATTGGGCATATGACATAAAACGGGCTCTCCATTCACCATGGCATGAACCACAAACCGGTTCGGCCTGTCAATATAGGTTCCTTTTAAAAGCTTGTCATATAATTTAATTTTTGTCATTCGTCTGCATAAATAAAACCGCGTGAGCCTATAACCCATGCGGTTTTATCCCTCCTATATAGAAAAAGCTATACGTTAAACCGGAAATAGGCTATGTCTCCATCCTGAATAATATAGTCTTTTCCTTCGATCCGAATCAGCCCCTTATCTCGTGCAGCCGCAAAGGATCCGCATTTCATAAGGTCGTCATAGGTTATAATTTCCGCCCGGATAAATCCCCGCTCTATATCGGAATGAATTTTTCCCGCCGCCTTGGGCGCTTTTGTTCCAGAACGAACCGTCCATGAACGGCATTCATCCTCCCCGACGGTAAAGAAATTGATGAGCCCCAATAAAGAATACGCCCCGCGGATCAGACGGTTCAGGCCGGACTCCTCTTCTCCCAAATCCGCTAAAAACAGCTTCGCCTCTTCTTCACTAAGCTCGGATACTTCCTCCTCAATTTCAGCGGAAATCGGTACCCAGCGAGCCCCCTCCGCTTCCGCCTTGTCTGCCGCTGCCTTGGCGAAGGGATTATCTAAAGGCGCTGCTATATCATCCTCTGCAATATTCAGTACATAAAGAACCGGTTTTAATGTCAAAAGATTCAGTTCCTTGAGTATATCCAAATCCTCTTCTGTGAGCTTTACCCGGCGCGCCGGAATGCCATCGGACAATGCCTTGTAAACCTTATCAAGCGCAGATAACTCAGTCTTTGCTTCCTTTATGCCTGCCTGCACCAGCTTTGCTGTCTTCGCACGTTTTTTCTCTAAGCTTTCCAAATCGGCCAAGCATAATTCTGTATTGATAATATCCATATCTCGAACCGGATCCACCGATCCTTCCACATGGGTGATATTTCCATTTTCAAAGCAGCGTACCACATGGGCTATGGCGTCGGTTTCCCTGATATGGGACAAAAACTGGTTCCCCAATCCTTCCCCCTTAGACGCGCCCGCTACAAGTCCCGCAATATCCACAAAGCGGGTAAAGGCAGGGGTTGTCTTTTTCGGTTTAAACAAATGGGATAATTCATAAATTCTGGTATCCGGTACCTCTACAACACCCACATTCGGTTCAATCGTACAGAAAGGAAAATTAGCGGCTTCTGCTCCCGCCTTTGTTATCGCATTGAATAAAGTACTTTTTCCGACATTTGGCAGCCCCACGATACCTATCTGTAAATTTGTACTCATCAGCACTCTCCTCTACCCTGGCCCCTCAAGGCATTTTTAATCCGTTCAATAGCTTCTGCAGTTAATTCCGGTGTATTGAAAGCGGTCAGTCTCACGTAACCTTCTCCACAGGGTCCAAATCCCACACCGGGCGTGCATATAATTTGCGCTTTCTCCAAAAGAAAGTCAAAAAAATCCCAGCTTGACATTCCTTCAGGAACTGCCGCCCAGATATAAGGGCTGTTTACACCGCCTGTAGCTGAAAGTCCAGCTTCCTGCATGCCCAAAAGAATACGCGTAGCATTGTTACGGTAAACATCTATCACGGCACGAATTTGTTTTTGCCCCTCCGGCGTATATATCGCTTCTGCCGCGCGCTGCACAACATAGGAGGCTCCATTAAATTTCGTGCATTGCCGACGGTTCCACAGCATATTTGCGCTTATTTTTTCTCCGTCTTTAGTCTCCAGCAAAAGCTCTTTCGGGACGACACAATACCCACACCGCAGTCCTGTAAAGCCTGCTGTCTTAGAATAAGAGCGGAACTCAATCGCCACCTCCTTGGCTCCCGGGATTTCATATATGCTGTGCGGAATAGTATCGTCAGATATAAAAGCCTCATATGCGGCATCAAAAAAGATAACTGCTCCTGTTTGCTTGGCATACTTGACCCACGTGGAAAGCTCAGACTTGGACAAGGCGACTCCCGTCGGATTATTAGGAGAGCAGATATACAAAATCATCGGATCGTGAGCAGGCAGATTGGCCTTAAAGCCGCATTCCCTATAACAGGGAAGATATTCTATCCTGCTATAGCTGCCGTCCACAAAACGGCCCGCCCTGCCGGCCATTACATTGCTGTCCACGTATACCGGATAAACCGGATCTGTAACGGCCACAATTTCTTTTCCTGAAAAAATTTCTTGCATGTTCCCAATGTCGCATTTTGATCCATCAGACACAAAAATTTCCGACGGCTCAAGGACTACCCCTCGGGATGCGAAATCGTGCTTTGCTATGGCTTCCCGAAGGAATAAATACCCCTGTTCCGGGCCATATCCGTGAAACGTCTCAATATATCCCATTTCTTGCGCTGCTTCTGTCATCGCATCAACGACTGCCGGCACCAGCGGTTGCGTGACATCTCCAATTCCCAGAGAAATAATTCTGGCTTTCGGATGAAGATTCATATACGCTTCCTGCCGCTTTTTTATTTCTGCAAACAGGTACGCTCCCTGAAGCTGTAAATAGTTTTCATTGCAATGCGCCATTTGCATTCCCTCTATTTCTTTGGATACACACGATGCTTGGATTCTTGATTGAAAGTGATTTCCTCGGTTTTTAAAATGCTGCAGCATCAGAGCTCAAGCACGACACGCCCAAGGACATGATCGATTGGCACCGGTCCAATAAACCGGCTGTCGCTGGAATGGTTTCTATTATCCCCCATAACAAAGACCGTTCCTTCCGGAACCATATAGGTTCCATCCATAGAAAAGACCATGGGCTCGTTGATATAGGGCTCATCAAGAACGGAGCCATTGCGGACGACATGGCCGTCTTTGAATGCCAGCACGTCTCCTCCTTTTGCAATGACCCGCTTTACCCAGACGTTATGTCCCTGGCTCGATTTATCAAAAATCGCTATATAATTTTTTAACGGTTCAGTCAGATCATCTGCCCAGCTTCGCGGCCGCCTTGTACGGCTGTCAATGATGACAACGTCTCCATAATCGGGAACAGATCTCAGCACATGACCAATTTTAGAAACAACAAGGTATTCCCCATCATTTAATGTCGGGTACATGGACTGCCCGGAAACCCGGGTAGGAACAAAAAGAAATATATGTATTGCCATCGCAAGAAACAGCGCTACTACGATAGAATACATCCAATCAAAAATTTCGTGCATAGTTTCCTCCTGCATACGCCGTCAGGCATGCGTACTTTCTGTAGTATGTGCTATTTATTTTACCCCATCATCCATGGATAAGCAAAAGAGTTTCTATGAAAAACTATTGAAGCGTGGGCATAAGCAGGCAACAAAAAACTGTGAAAGAGGATTCCCTCCTTCACAGTTTTCAATCATGCTTATTTCTTAGCCTTTTTTGCTTTCTTTTCGTTAACTTTTTCCTTCAGCTGTTTAGATACGCGGAACGCCGGAGTCTTAGATGCGGGAATCTTGATTTCCTTCTGCGTGGACGGATTATGTCCGATGCGGGCTTTACGCTGACGAACTTCGAAAGTGCCAAATCCGATGAGCTGAACCTTGTCTCCCTTGATGAGTGCCTGAGAGATTACGTTCAGAACTGCTTTGACAGCCTTTTCAGCGTCTTTCTTTGTGATTTCAGCTTCCTGAGCTACAGATGTGATGAGTTCGGTCTTGTTCATAACTAAACATCCTCCTTTAAATTGTGGAAATCGCCACTATGGTTCTACCGGATCAGAGATTTACCCAACCTTTACCGAGATGCACATCTCGGTATTTCCCCTGCTGATTCAGTACCTGTTGACATTACCGCAATGTGTCTTCCAGCGTATTGAACTTCCGCATATAGCCAATGCAGAATCGGTGCAAGGACAACTCCGGGTCAATTCCAGCTTCGCGCAGGACACGGACCAACTCGAACAGGAATGCGCCGCATTTTTCTTCCTTCTCTGTCCTGTCCCCTGTCTCTACCACTTTTATGGTATTCCTCCAGGTTTCATCTACAGAAAAGCAAGACTCCATCGGCAATTTGACCGTGGTAGAACTCACTTTCTTCTGAATTATACACGCTAAAAGCAGACTTGGCAAGCTTTTTGGCACTCCATCAAGCAGATATTTGCGGTTTTTTTCGAACTTTTTCCTATTTTCCCAGCTTTCTTCCGCCGTTTTCCCTGCCTTTGGTTCCTTTTTCTTAAATACAAACGGGTGCCGACGTCGCATTTTATTGTTGATGCCGTCAACCACATCCTGAAACGTGAACTTTCCCTTTTCTTCCTCTATACGAGCATGAAAGGCAATCTGATACAGCACATCCCCCAGCTCTTCCTTCAGGTTTTCATAATCTCCGTTATCTATCGCATCAATGACCTCATATACCTCTTGGATAAAAAAGGTACGGAGCGTTGCATGATTCTGCATGCGATCCCAAGGACAGCCGCCCTCTTCTCGAAGAGCTCTCATCGTGTTCAAAAAGTCGTCCGTGGAAGCCAGCTTTTTTCGCTTCCTTATCATCCTATCCGGATACCACGCCACCAAAACAGGATCGTCGCCCATAGCGTCCATAAGCTCTTTCAAGGGTACCTGGACCTTACTTCCATCCTTCTTTACCATGAGTACATCAGATGCGCTGGCAAATTCTTCTCCCAGCTTTTCGAATAGTCTCCTGCCCATGGCTCTTGACGATATAGAAGCAATTCCTATCCCCTCAAAAACAACAGTGTCATTTTTCAGAGATGATTCTGAAAAAATCCGCCATTCCTTCCCTTCCTCCAGAAAGCCTGCTTGAAGCATTAGTTTAATCCACTCTGTCTGATCCACGTTCTTCTCCTGTCCCGTCCATACCGGATATGAAAAAAGCAGCGGGAAACCCCCGGCTGCTTAATTACTTTTTTATTCCGAACCGAATAACTGCCCGTTCCAGCGCCCCGCCGATTTTCGGTATACTCCGCACATCCTCCGGACGGACACACCGCAGCAGAATAATAGCTACTCCATAAATAGTACTGCCTGCAATAATCGCAATAAGTGTGGTCAGCGTATTGCTATGCGTCCATTGAATCGTAAACTGATACACCCCAAGCACGGCAGCCCCCATACATCCGGCAGCAATAAAGAGCTTGATCGTATGGACTATATCCATCATATATTTTTCATGCTTCCACAAGAAATAAAGATTCAATACCGCTGCGACGCCAAAATCCGCATTGGTCGCCCATGCAGCGCCAAGAATACCCAGCGAGGGTATAGATGTAAGATTCCATGACAAAACAATTTTTACCAGCGCGCTGATGACCATATTGATAAATGGGATTGCCGTTTTCCCCATTCCCTGCAAAACACCGGTCGTCACCTGCTGTACACCGAGTAAGAAAACGCCAAATGACATGACCGCGATACAGGGTCCCGCATCGGGTATGGCATACAGCATGGCAGAAATGGGTGTAGCTATGACGCACATCCCGATAAAGGAAGGGATCGTCAATATATTGGCCAAACGCATGGCGGTATCAGTACGTTTAAATATTACATCTCTGTTATTTTTCGCTACTGCTTCAGAAATAGCGGGGACAAGGGACGCCGCAAGCGAGGCAGTGACAATGGTGGGCATATTGACAAGAGACGTTGCCATGCCGGTCAAATACCCAAAAAAGGTCGTTGCCTCTTCCACGCTGAACCCCGCCACTTCAAGCCGTTTAGGGACAATAAATAAATCAATATTAGACGTGATAGGAAGCATGATATTGGCTAGCGAGACAGGGATGGCCAAATACAAAAGCTTTTTAATAATGTGCGAGGCACTTTGCGGTGGAATGCCGGGATCCTGTTGTGCGGCCAGTTCCTTGCGCCAGCTTCTTGTTAAAAAGAAAAATACAATAAGAACCAGTATCCCAAAAACTGCGCCCGGCGCGGCGCCAAACGTGGCCCCTGCGGCTCCGTACTCGAGACCGTATTGCATCATAAAAACAGCCAGCGCAATCATTGTAACCACCCGGACAATCTGCTCCACAATCTGTGAAACACCTGTCGGCGTCATAAGTTGAAGGCCTTGGAAATATCCTCGAAGCGTAGCTAGAAGGGTAGCGCATAAAATGGCCGGGGATAATGCGAGCAATGACCAATATGCCCGCGGATCGCGCACCAAGCCGGAATCAACCAGCCAGTGAGCACCAAAAAACAGGAGCGCCGAAAAGAAAACGCCTGTGATGGTAAGAGCCACCATCGATATGTGGAATACCTTTTGACCGCCCCGATAATCATTGACTGCATTTCGCTCTGCCACCATGATGGAAATCGCCACAGGGAGACCCGCCGATGAAACCGACAGGCAAAGCAGATAAATCGGATATGCCATTTGGTACAGGCCGATGCCCTCGCCTCCGAGAAGGCGGGACAAATATATCCTCGAGAACGCGCCAATAAACTTGACTATGATCCCTGCCACGGTCAGGATCAACGCGCCCTGAATAAATGAATTTCTACGCATGTATTCTCCTAAAGCCTTCCTTTACATATAAAAAGCCGTATGCAAAGGATGAAACATTTCCTTATCTATCACAAAGACTGCGTCAGCCGATGACTTCCTTGTACCATTCGCCAATCAGCTCATACAGCCAGCGTATATGATTACCGGGGATGGTATTTTTGTTAATTCTAACACGGGCAGGAGATGATGGCAAAAAGCGCAGATGTGCCATAAACGCTTCCGGAAAAACATGCATATTCCATTTCCTCATCGGTGTTTCATCGGCCCAGGTAATAAGATACGCATCCCGTTCGTCCACAATGCTGCCGATGCCAAGCGACATCGCCTTCACACGCATGCGGCCAATCATAAAGAGTCGTTCTGCCGGTTTCGTCGGCGTGCCGAATCGGTCGATGATTTCATCAATCAGATCGTTTAGTTCTGCTTCTTGCGTAACCTGCGCCATCCTTCTATAAATTTCCATCTTAGCTTCGGCGCTTTCAATGTAAGCGGTATCTAAATAGGCATCTACCGGAATCCCAATCTGGGTATTGACCGTTTTCCTTGGCATTGGCCTTTGCTTGCGTTCTGCCAAAATTCGGGCAACAGCGTTTTCAAGCATGCTGCAGTAAGCAGCAAATCCGACACTGACAATATTCCCGTGCTGCGCCTCTCCAAGAAGATTTCCGGCGCCGCGTATCTCAAGATCCCGCATAGCCACCTTAAATCCGCTCCCTAGCTCGGTAAATTCACGGATCGTTTCCAGCCGTTTTTCAGCTGCCTCGGATAACACTTTCCCTCGACGATAAAAGAAATAGGCCAGCGCGATTTTTTCTGAACGTCCCACCCGTCCTCTCATCTGATATATCTGGGAAAGTCCCATCCGATCCGCATCATATACAAGCATGGTGTTCGCATTCGGATGATCTAGACCGTTCTCGATCAGCGATGTGCAAAGGAGAATATCAAACCGCTCCTCATAAAAATCGGTCATGATCTCTTCCAGCGCCCGGCCGTCCATTCTTCCGTAGGCCACTTCAATCGTTACATCATCAGGCAAAATCGCTTTCAGGTGCTCCTTAAATGCCTGAATCGTCTCAATTCGGTTATACACGAAATAGATCTGCCCGCCTCTTTCCTTTTCCCGCATAACGGCCTCACGGACAATGCGGTCATCATATTCAGCAACAAAGGTCTGTATGGCATGCCTGTTTTCTGGCGGTGTTGTAATGGTTGCCATATCTCTCACGCCGGTCAGACTCATATGTAATGTCCTTGGTATCGGTGTAGCAGACAGGGTCAGCACATCAACCCCATGGATCATAGATTTCCATTTTTCCTTTTGCAGCACCCCAAAACGCTGCTCCTCATCAACCACAAGAAGCCCTAATTTTTGAAAGGAAATACTTTTTGACAGCAGTGCATGTGTCCCGATGATTACATCGATTTCCCCGGAAGCAAGCCGGGCAAGAATATCCTTTCGCTCCTTGACCGAAACAAATCGGTTCAAAACAACGGTTTCAACGCCAAATGGTTCCATCCGGTCTCTAAAATTTTTGTAGTGCTGTTCAGACAGAACAGTCGTAGGGCATAAAACCATGGCCTGATACCCGCTCATGACGCACTTAAAAACAGCACGCATGGCCACTTCCGTCTTCCCAAAGCCAACATCGCCGCACACGAGCATATCCATGGGCACTGGTCGTTCCATGGCCGATTTGACCTGTTCAATGGCGCTCATCTGGTCTGGTGTCTCTACATAGGGGAACCGATCTTCAAATTCAATCTGCTCCGGCCCGTCCGGTTCAAATGCGATTCCCTGTGTAATCTCCCGCTTTGCATATACATCAAGCAGCCGTTCTGCCAGCTCTTCCACAGATTTTTCGGCCTTCGCCTTTGCTTTTTCCCACTGGGCACCGCCCATTTCCTGCAATCTTGGAACAGTGCCTTCGCCGCCGATGTATTTTTCCAGTGTCCCGATTTGATCCATGGGGAGATACAGCTTATCACTGCCTGCATATTGGATCGCTACATAATCCTTGTGTATGTCATCTATGGCAATGGTTTTTATGCCAAGGTACCTTCCTATGCCATGCACGTCCTGAACGACATAGTCGCCGGGCGTTAAATCAGAAAAATACCGGATCTTTTTTCCGCTGGCCCCCTTGCGATAGCGCCGAGTTTTTTGCCGACCCAGTATATCCCCCGCCGTAAAGACAGCCAGCTTCCATTCAGGCATCTCAAATCCGCCGGAAAGAACGCCATTAACAATGGAAACCGATTTCTCTGTTTCATAGGCGGGAAATATTCCGTATTCCTTGCAAAACGATTCGATCTCTCTTCGTTCAGACTGGCGGGGCGTAACGATAAATGCTTTCCAGCCTTTATCCAGCAAGCGCTTGAGGTCTGCCATAAACAGGGAAATCTGTCTCTGGTAATTTGTGGCAGTCTGCCCCGACCATACCATAGATACTGCGTGGGGAAATCCCTCCAGCTTTCTTTTGAGAAGTGTAAAGATGCAGACTCGGTTTTGATTGCCCTGTCCGGCACGTATGACTTCAGAAAATGGGAATGCTTTTTCTGTATTTATACGCTCTTCTTGAAAATATTTTTTTACCTCTTCAGCGCATCTGTGAGGTTCGTCATAAATAATGACTCCGTCAGAAAGAAACTCAGTCAGACAGGAGGTCCTTTCCCCTGCTACAGTCATGGGATATACGGTCATATCCTCAATCCCTCGCAGCGATCGCTGTGTATCCGCATCAAAGAGGCGGATCGTGTCGATTTCATCTCCCCAAAACTCAAGCCGGAACGGGTGCCTTTCATTGATGGCAAAAATATCCACTATGTCGCCGCGCACGGAAAAATGACCGCATCGCTCCACCTGATCCACCCGTTCATATCCCAAGGACATTAGTGTTTCCAGCAAATCATCATGAGAAAGCTCTTCCCCCGCAAACAGGGTAAATTCCTGCTCCTTAAATAACTTCAAAGCCGGAAGCTTTTGGGCAGCCTCCACAGCGCTGGCAAGGACGATCATTTTCTTGCACGATAATATGGCGCTAAGAGCCTGCATGCGATCCCGAAGGCGCTCAGAGGATGAAAAGGTTACTTTGAACGCCGATTCCTCGACTATGGGAAATGACAAAACAGCCGCATCGGGAAGAAAAAACTGTAAATCCTCTTCCCACCTGTGCATATCGGCTACAGTGGGAACGATAAGCAGCGCCGGCTTCTTATTCTCCAAAGCCAAAGAAGAAAGCAATGCTTTTTGCGCTCCTTCCGCCCCGCTTATGTATGCAGTACTCTGTTTTCTTAAAAACACATCCCATTCCTTCCATGCTGGCAAGGAATGCAGAGAGGAAACAATAGACGGCCCGGCATGTGTATCCATGTGAAATTCAGAATTCTGCTGCCTTGGATAATTTGAATGTAATGAAAATTCTACGGGCCTGCTCATGAATACTTCCCCTCGTCTATTTTTTGCACATCATCATATCCGCCAAGCTTTAGGATCTGCTCGTGAATCCGCATTCCCTGATATGTGAAATTCGGCCAGATCTCTTCCAGTGGAACCAACACAAAAAGCCGCTGCCAAAAATATGGATGCGGTATTTTTAATATATCTGACAAGCAGGATACGCTTTCACTGTAAATTAAATCAAGATCCAGCGTCCGCGGCCCCCAATGAACGCTCCGTTCCCGATGAAACTGGCGCTCTATATCCTGTACAACCTGCAGAAGCGCCTCTGGCGTGCCTTCCCAGTTTGCGGAAATAACGGCGTTAATAAAATCGGCCTGATCTGTTTTCCCCCAAGGTTTTGTTCGATACAGGCTGGAGCGTTTTTTGACGGACACCCCGCGCCGGTTCAGCGTCTCTATAGCCCGCAATAGGATAGTTACGGATTCCCCTTTATTGGATCCGAGGGAAATGATATATTCATTCATTTCTATGCTTTGCAATACGAACGGATACGTCATTCAAAACCCCGGGTATGGGAGCTCCCGGCTTGTGAACCACAGTCTCCACCGTTTGAACCTGAGGAAAAGATGCCAAAACCTCATCATTAATTTTACCGGCAATACGTTCGAGGAGACGGCAGGGATCGCCTTCGGCTATGCGTTTCACCATCGTATACACTTCCACGTAATTAACAGAATCCTCCAGCTGATCTGTCTCTGCCACGGTGGACAGATCCACTCCCAGCAGCACATCGATATAAAAACGCTGGCCAAGACGGGTTTCCTCCGGCTCATCTCCATGATACCCAAAAAAAGCCATCCCTTTCAATGCAATCTGATCCATATAAGCACCTCCGACGCATCAGGGCAAATCTGCTTTTCCAGCCAATACATCCCATACCTTAGCCATCTTCACCATAGTGGGCACATTATGAACCCTTACAATATGCATTCCCTTCGCCACTCCGTAGAGGCTGGCAGCACCGGTCCCTTCGTCCCGTTCCTCAAAGGGAACCTGAAGAATCTCGCCGATAAAACGCTTGCGGCTGACACCAAGAAGCCAGGGAAGATCAGGAAAGAACTCTGTGAGCTCTCCCAGCCTTTGTATCACTTCGATATTCTGCCGCGCATCTTTCGCAAAGCCGATTCCCGGATCAAGAATGATATTCTCATACTTGACTCCCTTTGACAGTGCGATTTCTATACTACGGGAAAGAAATTTTTTTATTTCGTCAATTATATCGCCGCTATACTGTTCATCTGCGTGATTATGCATGACAATCAAAGGCAAACTGGATGCTGCCGCAACCTCTGCCATTTCCCCATGATCATACTGAAGTCCCCATACATCATTCAATATATGAACGCCCGCCTTTACAGCAGCTTCCGCAGTCTGCCAATGATAGGTGTCGACCGATACGGGAACTGAACAGATTTGGATGACTTGCGGTAAAAAAGCAAGGAGCCGGCGGCATTCTTCCTCCGGCGTCAGAGGTGTACTTCCGGGTCTGGTAGATTCCGCCCCTACATCAATAATATGCGCTCCCGCCTGTATCATATCTCTCACATGGGCCATCGCTTTGTCCGGCACATTCCACTTACCGCCGTCAGAAAAAGAGTCCGGCGTAACGTTCAGCACGCCCATAACCACCGTGCTTTTTCCTACAACCAGTGACCCTGTTTTAGGCCATGAATATATTCTTTCCATACGTATCCCTCCTATCTGAAAACCCTAGTCACGGTCAATACGATTTGATCGTTTTTAAAATTCGACATACATTATACCACAATGCCTGAGACAGACTGCGAAACAAAAAAGACGGTACCAGACCGTCTTTTTTGCGCAAGATTGCCATTGAGGAGTATGACTAATCCGCAACCAGATTAATAATCAGGGAAATAATCATCAATCCGGCTTGGTGAATGCGTATCCACCAGCATGGCATTTCCTCCATGTGTCTTTATTATACTAAAAATAAATACTTTGTCCAGCAGGCAGGTGAAGAGAATTAATACCGGGTAATGATTTTTTGTAAAATCGGTACAGCCCCGGCGGTTGTATCCAAGATTTGTTCCGCGTTCTGAAGGGCATCCTTCCATCGGATCACATACAGCGGATCCGTAGCGGGTTTAAACAGACAGCGCATGGATTCCCTAAAGACCTGATCGCCCCGTTCTTCAAAAGAATATATTTTTTTACAGCGGGCTTCCATTTTCATATAGTTGCTTTCAATATCCACTGTATAATCCATCGTCTTTTTTATTTCTTCCAATGAATGGGCTATCAAATCGGACATCTCCACCATTCCGGAAGGACACTCATTTTCACGAAATATAACAAGATTTCCGATGCTTGTCCCGTTCATATCAATAATTTGATAAAAACGGGTGACCAGCTCGCGGGCCATATCCACCTCCGATGGCTTGGTATAGGCTCGATACATGCGTTCCCAAAGCTTTCCTAACGCTTCTCGGCTGCGGCGTTTTATGTCCCGCATGGCAGCATACCCTTCCTCAGGAACCACGTTACCCTTAAATACATCAGCCTGAATTTTCCCGGCCTGTTCGCAAAAGCTCACAAACCCTCGTAATTGACCAAAAAACTTTTCCTCTTTGCTCGTCATGACAGTGCCCCCGGTTCAGATGTTTTTTCTATTCTATCACAGTTTAATTGGCAAACAATAAAAAGAGCCGGGTATCCCCCAGCTCCATGGTGACCGGTATGGGATTCGAACCCATACTCTCTGCGCTGAGAACGCAGCGTCTTAACCGTTTGACTAACCGGCCATGTGGTACTTATTATAACCGCCAAGTATTAAAATAGCAAGCACCTGCTTACCTTTTTTCATTCTTATTTTTCTCGTATAAAATGCGAAGTCCCTTCAGTGTAAGCATCGGGTCGACTACCTCTATTTCTGTTGAAGTCTGGGCCAGCAAAGACGCCAGTCCCCCTGTAGCAATGACCTTCACATCCTTCTCGTTAAGCTCCGCTTTGATCCGCCTTACAATCTCCTCAATTTGACCGACAAACCCATAATATATCCCGGCCTGCATGGCGGATACGGTATTTCTGCAAATAACGGATTTTGTTTTTACTAGCTCTATGCGGGGAAGCTTGGAGGCCCGCTGAAACAAGGCTTCCATAGAAATCCCGATACCCGGCGCAACCGCACCGCCAAGATAATTCCCCTTGGCGTCAATTACGCAGTACGTGGACGCGGTTCCCATGTCAATGACAATTAAAGGACAGGGATACTCGGCGATAGCCGCCACCGCATTGACAATGCGGTCTGCGCCCAGCTCCTTTGGGTTATCGTAGAGTATATTCATCCCAGTCTTGATTCCGGGCCCCACCATAATAGGCTTTGTATGAAAATACCTTAGGCATAAGGATTCCAGAATCGGGATAATCGGAGGCACGACAGTAGAAATAATAACATCCTCTACATCAGAAAAGCGCATTCCGTTCAGCTGAAACAGCTGGCCCAAAATGGCCGCATACCCGTCCGCAGTCTGAAGGGTATCTGTAGCAAAGCGCCAATGGTGTACCAGTTCGTCACCATTATAAATGCCCGAGACAATATTTGTATTTCCAACATCAAATGCGAGAAGCATCGCCTATTCTCCTGTTCATATACAAGCGGATGGAGTTTCCGGAGTTAAAAGTGATAATCCGTGGCTATCATGCACTATAAAGCCGGCAATGTCAATAGTTATTATTCATTGATAAATATACGGGGAATTCGTTTCAGGCCGCACATGATTTCATAAGGGATGGTGCCCGCCAACAGGGCCACCTCTTCGATCGCAATTGCTTCATCGCCCTGCTTTCCTATGAGTATCACCTCATCGCCAGCCCGTATACCGGCATCCCCTTCAATCATAAGCTGATCCATGCAAATTCTTCCGATAATTTTTCTGCGTTTCCCGCCAACAAGAACAGCACCCTGATTTGACAGGCTTCGCGGAAAGCCATCCGCATACCCTATCGGAATGGTGGCAGTCCACATATCACGAGGCGCTACAAAGGTCGCCCCATAACCAAGAGATTCTCCCTCTTTCATTCTTTGCGTGTGCGTAATATGACTGGCCAAGGATAAGGCGGGAATCAAATCAAGCGTATGTCCCACCGCGTCAGATGGACGGCAGCCGTAAATAATGATGCCCGGTCTGATTGTATTGTACCAGGACTTAGGCATATCTATTACGCCAGCGCTGTTAGCGGCGGAAATAATGAGAGGTTCCCTGTATTTTCTCATTAATGAAACCGTTTGATCAAATACCGCCAGCTGTTCCTCAGTCTGTGTTTTGTCCAGAGCATCTGCCGTAGCAAGATGGGTAAATAAACCGCGCACGTGGATATGAGGATATCCCGCAAGCGCCTCCAAAAGCCGGGGCAGCGCCTCTATATGGATACCAATCCGATTCATTCCGGTATCAACGGCAATCATAATTTCCGCCGTTTTCTGTACCCGCCGGGCCGCTTGCTCAAGGAGCTGCAACTCAAAAGCTGTATCCAGCGGTACGATCAGTTCATTGGCCACCGCCAGCTCAACCTCTTCAAGGATCGCATCGCCCAATACGTATATCGGACAGGTAAAGCCCTTGTCTCGCAGGTATATTCCTTCCTGTACCCGGGCAACGGCTGCCGAATCAAATCCTTCCTGCAGCGCCACCTGCAAAACCTCTGCCGCTCCATGTCCATAAGCGTCTGCCTTTATGACCGCCATGCATCCGATAGGCTCGGGTACATGACGACGGATAGCCTGAAGATTATGCCGGATTGCCTGTAAATCGATCTGTATGGTTGATACTGGCAATTAAAAAACCTCTTTCCTATGATCCTATTTCCGTTTCAAATATTCTTTCCTGGGCGTCATCCTTACGCAAAAAGTACTTCCTGCATAAGGGAGCTATTGCTGTTAATGCTCCATCAAAAACTCTCCGAAAACATAATTTCCCAAAGCTGCGCCCTTGTAGGTTAACGAAAGATATCCCCCGTGTCTGCAAAGCAGCCCGCGACGGATAAGTGCGTGTATTTTATCTCCGTACCAATGCGCCAATGTGCTTTTGTACCTATGCTCAAATTCACATATACGGATTCCCTCTCTCATACGAAGATGAAGAAAACAATATTCTTCGATTTCCTCCTCCTGCGAAAGGTCAATTGCTTGTACCGGCAGCTTTCCGTTGGACAGGAGTGTGTTTTCATAGCTTCTTACCCCGGGATGATTTTCAAGCCGTCTATGCCCGATCCGCGAGCACGCCGCCGGGCCGAGGCCAAGATACGTTCCCAGTTTCCAGTATTTTCTGTTGTGCCTCGAGCGATATCCCTTCCGGGCAAAGCTGGAGATTTCATATCGCTCAAAACCATAGTGCGCAAGAACCCGTATCATATCCTGATACATAGACCAGCTTTCTTCCTCCGTCGGCCTTGCCAGAATATGCCGTTCATTCATCTGATAAAACCGGGTTCCCTCTTCCAATATCAGACTGTACACAGAGACATGATTCACTGGAAGATGCACGGCCCACAGCAAGCTCTTATGAAAATCAAGGGCACTTTGTCCGGGAAGCTCATACATCAGGTCTATGCTGATATTTTTGAACCCAAGTTTGTGCGCCAGCCGTATCCTCTCTTTTGCTTCTGCCCCGGTATGATCCCGTCCCAGCTTCTTCAATAAGCGGTTGTCCGGCGTTTGAACCCCGATTGAAATGCGATTAATTCCTTCCGCCTTCGCGGCCATCAGGTATTCCTCACTCATGTCGGAGGGATTCATTTCCATAGTGATCTCCGCATCACGAGAAATATTGAAATATTGCCGCAGCCCGGACATAATTCGAGTCAGTTGTTTCGGTGATAATACAGAAGGCGTCCCGCCTCCTAAATATACCGTATCAAACCGGGTATTGTGAAATTGCTTCGCATAACTTTCCATTTCCCTATGAAGGGCATCGATAAACCGATCTGTCGGCCTTTGTCCGATCGAATAGAAACCGCAATAGGCGCATCGGCTTCGACAAAAAGGGATATGGATATATACCCCGGCATCGTCAGTCATCAGACAATACCGCCATAAAGGCCTCCTGCGGAATTTCAACGCTGCCTACCTGCTTCATCCGCTTTTTCCCTTCCTTCTGCTTTTCCAGAAGCTTTTTCTTACGGGTCACATCACCGCCGTAGCATTTGGCCAGAACATCCTTTTTATACGCTTTTATCGTTTCCCGGGCAATAATTTTGCTTCCTATCGCCGCCTGTACCGGGATTTCAAACTGCTGCCGGGGGATAATATTCTTTAGCTTCAAGGCCAAGGCTCTTCCCCTTGCCGGCGCATTGGATCTATGCACGATGATAGATAACGCATCCACCAATTCGCCATTAAGAAGGATATCCAATTTGACCGCATCCGTTTCTTGGTAGCCTGTCACTTGATAATCAAGGGACGCATATCCTTTTGTGCAGGATTTTAATTTATCGAAAAAATCAAAGATAATCTCTGCCAGCGGAATTTTATAAGACAGGTCCACCCTGGTTTCGTCCAAATAGGTCATAGTCTGGAAAGCGCCACGCCTGTTTTGCACAAGCTCCATCACATTTCCGACCATATCGGATGGTACAAGAATTTCCACCTTAGCAATCGGTTCTTCAATATGATCGATTTTGGTGGTTTCCGGAAGCTCCGACGGATTGTCTACGGCCGCCATAGTTCCATCAGTCTTATAGACATGGTAAATAACTGATGGTGCCGTAGTGATTAATTTTAAACGGTATTCCCGTTCCAGTCTTTCCTGCACCACGTCCATATGGAGAAGCCCCAAAAATCCGCACCGAAAACCGAATCCCAATGCCTTTGATGTTTCAGGGACATATTCAAGGGCCGCGTCATTAAGCACAAGTTTCTCAAGGGCTTCCTTCAGCGCATTGTAATCCCGGCTGTCTACAGGGTACAGACCGCAAAAAACCATAGGCAGCGCCTTGCGATAACCGGGAAGCGCCTTGGTCGCCCCATTCTCTTCAGTCGTAATGGTATCGCCCACTTCACAATCCTGTACATTTTTAATGCTGGCCGCCACATAGCCCACGGATCCGCAGCTAAGTTCTTCGCAGCTTTTGGGAACAGGTGAAAAATACCCCACCTCCGTTACCGTATAGACTTTGCCGGATGCCATCATGCGGATATTCATGCCGGGGCGCACGCTCCCGTCCATGACACGGACATAGGCAATAGCCCCCTTATAGGAATCAAAAATAGAGTCAAAAATGAGACAGCGCAGCGGATTTTTTCCGTGGTCCTCCGGCGGCGGAATCATCTCAACGATACGTTCCAGCACTTTATCGACCCCTTCCCCGGTTTTGGCGCTGATAAGAATCGCATCAGACATGTCAAGGCCGATGACGTTTTCGACTTCTTTTTTTACCCGCTCCGGATCCGCGCTTGGGAGGTCTATTTTATTAATCACCGGTATAATCTCAAGATTATGATCCAGCGCTAAATACACATTTGCCAGTGTTTGCGCCTGAACCCCCTGCGTCGCATCAACAATAAGAATCGCCCCTTCACAAGCCGAAAGGCTCCGGGAAACCTCATAATTAAAATCGACATGGCCCGGCGTATCAATCAGATTCAATTCATATGCTTCACCGTCGCTGTAGGTATATTTCAACCGGACTGACTGTTCTTTGATAGTAATGCCCCGCTCCCGCTCCAGATCCATCCGATCTAAAAGCTGCGCCTCCATATCCCGTTTCTGCACAGTGCCGGTAATTTCGATGAGACGGTCGGCAAGCGTTGATTTCCCATGATCAATATGAGCAATAATGGAAAAATTTCGTGTATGTTTTGTATCCATAAAGACTCCCGGACGAAAAGGCATGACCTCACTAAAAACATAGCAAATAAATGCTTCAATCAGTTTCCCCACCATCATACCATAGGTTGCCCTATTCTCGCCGATTTAATTTCATCCACATGACCCGTTCCTTCCAAATTTCTCATTATAAAAACACCCGGATATGCTACGCATCCGGATGTTTTTTACAGACTCACACCTCTTTGTCAGTCTTCAGCAGCAACAGATTTCTTTCCACGTCCGAAGTGAAGCTTTTCAATAACTACGAACAGCATAGGTACGATAAAGATCTGGAAAAATGTCGCCGACAATACGCCAAACACAACGGTAATCCCCATTTCCGAGCGGGAATTGGCGCCGGCTCCCGTAGAAAGTGCCAGCGGCACGTTTCCAAGCATAAAGGCCAAGGATGTCATAAGGATCGGCCTGAGACGAATTTTTGAGGCTTCCACAGCGGCCTTCAGGATATCCATCCCGTGATCGACACGAACCTTGGCATATTCTACGATCAGAATTGCATTCTTTGCGGCAAGACCGATGATCGTCAGGAGACCGATTTGGAAGTAAATATCATTGTAAACATTGAATATCCACGCCGCAGCAGCAGCGCCAAAAAGTCCGGTCGGAATCCCAAAAATAACGGTGAACGGGATTTTCCAGCTTTCATATAAAGCGGCCAAAGACAGGAATACAAAGAGCATACCTAAGGCAAGCGCATACACCGCCTTGCCGCTGGCTTCTCGTTCCTGCGCAGAAGACTCAGCAAAGACATACCCATACCCGTTTGGCAGTACTTCTTTCGCAACCTCCTCCAGTGCATCCAGCGCCTGCCCCGAGGAGTATCCGTCAGCTTGATTCCCGCCGATCTTTACAGCGGGGAAATTGTCATACCTCGTAATAACGGAAATTGCATTGGATCTCTTTGGCGTAATGAATGTGCTGATAGGAACCATATTTCCACTTGAGTCACGTACGGTCAGAAAACGATTTGCATCCGGACTCATGCGGTAGTCCGTATCCGCCTGGGCTACAACCTTGAAGTTACGCCCATAAGTCGTAAAGTCGTTAATTTGTACAGAACCGTAGTATACCTGCAGGGCTGTAAAGATATCGCCCACGTTTACGCCATTTCTCTCCGCTTTGTCCCTGTCTACATCAAAATTGTAAGACGGTGTATCCATACGGAAGGTAGTATATGCCATTTGAATTTCAGGCCGCTGATTGGCCGCAGCTAAGAATTCATTGATGATCTTCTGCATATTTTCATTGGAATCGCCGGTCTTATTCTGGATATACATGGAGAACCCACCGGAAGCGCCCAGTCCGGGAATCGGGGATGGGTTCAGTGCCATCAGCGTCAATTCCGGATGCATGGCATTGTACGCAAAGGCCTTGCCCATGACCGCATCCAGCTGCTCAGAGGGCATTCTACGTTCATTCCAGGGCTTCATCTTTATAAAGGACAGCCCAGCGTTTGGCTTCTGTCCTGACGAAAGAATATCAAAACCAACAACTCCCTGTGTTTCCGCAACCGCCGGATCCTCCCCGATATATTTGAGATATTCCTGGAGCGCTTTACTTGTTCGTACATTCACGGAACCTTCAGGAAGGCTGATAGAATTGAGGAAGTACCCGTTATCTTCCTGCGGAAGGAACGCAGTCGGAAGTTTAACGAACAAAATACCCGCCACGCCGGTTAGTATAACAAGTGCGATAATCGGCATAGCAATAGCATGTCCCATTTTCTCTAAAGCGGACCCGTACAGACTGACCATGCGGTCAAACCAATCATTGAAAGAGTCCCAGAATCGTTCCATACGATTTTTGTCAGCCTTACGTATGGACGGTTTAAGAAGCCCTGCACAAAGAGCCGGCGTGAGTGAAAGCGCTACGAAGGCAGAAAACAAAACAGATATGGCAATCGTCAGGGCAAACTGCTTATAGAGTATACCCATGATGCCGCCCAAGAAAGCCACCGGCACAAATACGGCGGCCAATACGACGGCAACACCGATAACCGGGCTCTGCACCTTGTGCATGGCTTCTACTGTGGCGGCCCTCGGATCTAGGTTATTGTAGCGCATTTCGTACTCAACCGCTTCGATAACGACGATAGCATCGTCAACCACAAGCCCGATCGCCAGAACCATGGCAAAAAGCGTCAGCGTATTGATGGTAAATCCGAGCACTTCAAATGATGCAAATGTTCCCAAAAGCGATACCGGGACAGCGATCATCGGTATAACCGTAGAACGCCAATTTTGCAGGAAAATATATACGATAATCGCCACGATAAGAAGCGCTTCCACAAAGGTATGAAGTACTTCGCCGATGGATGCATAAATAAAATCAGTGTTGTCTGTGGAAATAATATATGTCATATCATCAGGGAACGTTTTGGCATCCTCTGCCAGCTTCGCTTTGATTTTCCCAATAGTATCAACGGCATTCGCATCATCAGTGAGGGAAAAAGCAATTACCGCCGCTTCATGGTCCCCGGCGCGCGAAATAAAGTCATAGTTCTTGGCATCCAGCTCGATACGTGCCACGTCTTTCAGCCTAAGGACACTGCCGTCACTGTTCGTACGGAGAGCGATGTCCCCGAACTCATCTTCCGTAACCAGGCGTCCCTGCACGGTAACTACATACTGGAACGACTGATCTCTGCTAACCGGCGCCGTTCCCACATTGCCGGCAGCCACCTGCTGGTTCTGGGATGCAACCGCAGCCACTACCTCGGAGGCAGTCACATTATTCTGCGCCATCTTGCTTGGATCCAGCCAGATACGCATAGCAAAATCAGAACCGAACTCCTGCACCGTACCAACACCGGGAATCGATTTTAGTTCATCCAGATAATTCATACTAAAATAGTTTTTCAAGAATGTATCATCATATGTCCCGTTAGGCGAAGTAAGACTGATAACCAGTGCCATGTCCCCGGAAGACTTTTTCGTGGTGACGCCGATAGATCGAACCGTATCGGGAAGACCCGCTTCAGATGCGGTAACGCCGTTCTGTACGCGAACCGTCGCCATATCAGAGTCGGTGCCCGTAAGAAACTGTACTGTCAGTGAATAGCTCCCATTAGAGTTACTGGTCGAACTCATACTGTCAAAGCCTTCTACTCCGACAACTTTCTTTTCAATAACTTCTGCCACCGTCTGTGCCACAACCTCCGAATCAGCCCCCGGATAAGTAGCTCTGACGGACACCTGAGGCGGCGTGATCTTCGGATAACGGTCAACAGGAAGCGCAAAGATACAAAGCGCCCCCGCAATTGAAATGACCAGTGCTACAACGACTGCAAATATAGGCCGCTTTATGAAAAAATGTGCCATAGTCCCTCCTTACTTTCCGCTGTCAGCAGTCCCATGCTGACCGGCCACCTGGCTTGTCGCGGCCTCTTCCAGGGACTCTTTTGTCACTTCTGTCGGATCAACAGCCTGTCCAATTTGCACTTTATTCTGACCCTCGATAATAATTTCATCATTCACATCAATTCCGCTTAAAACAATCGTATATATGCCATAGGTTCCGCCTAATTTCACCGCTTTCTGCTGCACCTTGCCATCGACTACCACGTCAACCATATCCTTGTTAAGAAGCTGAATCAGCGCCTTGGTAGGAATAAGGGTACTTCCCTTAGCGATTTCCGCATCGGAAACCACCTGCGCAAACATACCGGGAACCAATTTCCCTTCCGAGTTCGGAAAAGCCGCCTTCAATGACAGCTGCCCGCCGGTAAGCCCCGGATTAACCTGAACAATATTTCCGGTTTCCTCATAAATTGAACCGTCCGCCAATTTGAGCTTGAGATTTTTTCCAAGTGTCTCAAGACCATTTGTGCTTTTGGTAAGCTGAAGATATTCATTTTCCGACATATCAAACTGCACATAAAGCGGGTCTGACGAGGAAATCGTAACAAGACCGGTTGTCCCGGCCGCTGCAAATGTTCCAATATTGACGTCATCCATGGACAATGTCCCCGTAAAAGGAGCCGTAACGACGGTATCCCCAAGATTGTTGGAAGCGATCTGCGTCTGGGCTTCCTGCGCCGCAACCGATGCCTCCAGCTGCTGTACGGCAGTTAACTGATTATCGTAGGCCTGCTGGGAAATGGCGCCTTCTTTAATCAGCTCAGAGTACCTGGCAAGATCTTTTCTTGCATTTGCCAGATTAGCTCTTGCCTGCGCCGTATTAGCCTGCGCAGACGCCAGAGATGACGAATAGGTACGCGCATCGATCTTGTAGAGAGGCTGCCCTTCTGTCACATGCTGCCCGCCGGTAATATATTTTTCTACAACGGTTCCGGACACCTTGGAGCGTACCGGCACCTCCTGCAGCGCCATAATCGTGCCGCTATATTCCCGCATGACCGGCGTATCTGATGTAAAAGGCTTAAACGTATTTACCTTCATAGCCTGCTGCGACTGCGTCTGCTGAGTAGACGTTCCGCACCCGGCCAATACCCCCGATGACAACAAAAGACCGGCCGCCATCACAGCCGCCAATATTTTTCTACTTTTCATAGTTTGCCCCCTTCAAAAAGCATGGCCGGGAAAAGGGCTCTTTTCCCTTCCCGCTGATTCTAATCGCAAAAGCAGGGTTACAAGGTCAAAGCCGGCCAAAAACGGTCATATCAGGTCGGCATACCCCCATCACCCCGCATACCAAGTGCATTTCTCACCTATAATACCAATTCATTGACTTGCAGTCAAGTAATTTTCCCTTCAAACTTTAAAACTTTTAAGGGGTTCCGGATGCTTATACATCCCCGATAGGAATTTTCAAAACAGCCTTGCGGATTTTCATGGGTCCTCTCGTGTCTGCGCAAAGCGGCCGATGTAAATCCTCGGGAAAGCATACCGCAAAATCTCCTGTAGAAAGCAAAAGACGGCTTTCCTTCCTTTCGTCCCGGTATCGATAAAAATAAAGATCCCGATCCGGATAAAATTCATCCGGATCACCGGCAAGATAGGATGATACAATCCCGATCTGCTCGCAGGGAACATCAATTTCATACACCAAGTCGATACATCTCCTGTGACCCTCCAGCTTCCGGACCTCTCGCGCCTCCGTCATGCCGGTCTCTACAGACATCACATATCCGTTAATATCATATTTTCCATCAGGATGGGCTTCGAAATCAAACCCCACCATTTTCGAAAGGGCCTCATATACCACATCAGGCAGCTGCCTTTTATAGGAGTCTAACAGTTTTGTGCTTCCCGCAATCATCCAATTTCCCCCGCACTCACAACCTTGGAACAATTTAACTGTTTAATAGTAGCACAAATTACGCTGCTCATGTAATAGCGAAATTCCTTACCGCACTTCTTCGGCTCTCGTTTTCTGCCTCATCGGCTCGTACCGCATGGCAATCAAACAACCGGTGAAGCATGAAAAAGCAGGCTGATTAATGCTATTCTCCTGTATACGTTGATTCCCTCAAGGCAGTTATCTTGACGATAACGAAAAACTTTTTAGAAATATTTTTGCGCGGGGTTGTGATTTTGATTTCCCTTGACGACTTTATTGTTGAGAGGTAAAAATCCTCCGGAAGCAAAAACCTGAAACGGCTTCTTTCGCGTCATGATACGGCGCCGGCGCAAAGAAAATCCCTCAGGCGGGCTGAATTCGGATTTTCCTCTCCCC
>JAXFOE010000004.1:0-19930 GCA_034180505.1 Dialister sp. | reverse complement strand
ACGCTGTCCTTGGCAATATTGGAAATAACCGTCTTGCCTTCGCCAGTGATATTACCCAGACTCTTATCGGCCTTTTCTTCCAAGGCGGAATGAACCGTACCGCCGGTTACCAGGCCGGTGTTATCCTTGGCCACCGTCCCGCTTCCGAGCTTCTTTTGCCAGTTCGATACATCGCCGTCGGTTAAATTGCCGGCATTCAGGTTGGCCTTATTTTCAGTTTCCTTGGCCACCCGCTTTAATTGAGCCACGTTCACCGCATCGGTGTCCTCAGTTCCTGCAGCCACGTTGATGATTTGCCGCGTTTGCAATCCCGTTACGCCGACACTGAGGGCGCCTTCGGTGGATTTAAAGGTACGGAGCGAAGTGGATTGTGTACGTAAAGCGTTCATAAAATCGGGATGGGCGGCAGTCCACTTACTTCTTTCTTGGGTCAAAGCGGCCGCTTCCTTATTATATTGGTTATAGGCTTTTTCTGCGGCGGCAGCCTGCTTCTGTTCCGCAGGGTCGGCACTGCCAGTTGTGGCTAGCATGATTTTCTTCTGCTTTTCAGCATTTTGGTGGGCTGCATAATAGGCCTGATTCAGTTTGTTGTATTCTGAAATTTCGTTGGCATAGGTGGTGCGAAAATTTTTGACACTGTCTTTTGCACTGATTGCCGATGCCAGCGAGGCATCGCTGGTCGGTGTGATATCTTTTTTTGTATCATCGGCAAAAGGCACATATCCGTAGATTCCGTTTTTTCGGTCCGCGACAGCGTCGATACCCAGGGCAACGCCTGTATCAACTGTGACGGATGCCGAGTTGCCTAAAGCAACGCCGCTATATACGACGGAGGCTTTATTTCCGACGGCTGTGCCGTAGAGACTTCCGGACTTCGTTTTCGCACCCAAGGCAACGCCGCCCTCTGCGGTGGCATTAAGTCCGATGGCAACGCTACTGTCAATCGTCTCAAAATCTTGATAACCGGTACCTTGGACATATTTGTAGAACCGACCCGCTGTCGCGCCATACCCGATAGCGACACCCAAATCGGCTTTTGCCCCGACACCGGCGGCGACGGCCTTATTCCAAGCATAGACGTTTTTCCCTGCAGCAAGGCTGTTATCTCTGGCAAATGCACCGGCGCCTAGGGCCGTCCCGTCAGAGACTGCTCCGGAATATGTCCCGAGGGCGGTACTATACCCCTGAACCGCGTAGGCGCCGTATCCGCCGGCAAAAAGGCCGTTATTGTCAATTCTCCAGGTGACGCCTTCCCCATTGGCGTTTGTTTTGTTACCGGCATCTACCTGTGCGCGATAATCGACAAGACTCTTGGTGTCTAAAACGATAGCCTCTCCTTTTTTGGTCACATCCTCAGCCTTCGGAGCACTCCCGATGCCGATGTAGGAACCTGCCAGCCCCTGACTGCCGGATGCTTGCACCAAAAGAGGGAATGCAAAAAACCGGCGCTCACCAAGAGAGCGGCCGATGCTTTTGCGGAACGAAGCTTTTTTCTCAACATGGTTCATACCTTCTTTACTCACAATAAATCAAACGAATTATCTTATAGCGCAGCTTATTTCATAACGCACTACAGTAATACTATACAACTCATGGCTTATAATTACCACTCCCGGTTCATACCTTACGCATAGATTGTTCCATAGAATCAGCGTAGGCCGGCGTCAGGGGAAAGGGTTTCGGGTCTGTGGGGAATAAAAGGATCATAAAAAATGATCCCTCGAGAACGAAGCCAAAGTTATTCTAAAAAGTGAAAAATTAAATGGAACGAGGGACGAAAAAAGACATAGGAACATTCCTTTGTGTATAGAAAGAGCTGCAGCGGAACGGAGTCTATGGCTGTGCCGGATCTCTATCATTGCTTACAAACGAAAATATTATTATTCCATGAATTACAAGCGCGCTATTGATAAAGCGCAGATGATGTATAATTAATGGCAGCATAACATTTATATCTTAATCCTGTACAGAGGTGCAGGGGTCTATGATCATGGAAGGGGATTCGGGTGATACTCCTTTATGAAGAATGGAAGAGGAGCAGGAGGGAGCTATGAAAGAGCTTTATTTGGCAGGAGGACCCTATTATGGGATTCAGGAAGTTTTTTCCCGTGTGAAGGGGGTCATCGACGCGCGAGCAGGCTTTGCAAACAGTATCATTGATAATCCGACAAAGGATGATGTGGTATCGGGACGGGCTCAAGCGGTGGAGTGCGTCAAGGTGGTGTATAATCCCAAAAAAATTGATATCGGTGCTCTTCTTTCTATTTTTTTCACCGTCATCAATCCTTACACTGACGGGATACAGGGCAAGTGCGAGGGGCCGCACTACCGGACAGGGATATATTTCACCTCCGGCGAGGATTCTATGCAGCTGGGGTATTACATGTCCTACATGGCCAATCGAGGAAATCCACGACAGATGACTGAGGCCAGCTTTGTTTTTAACGAGTTTGAGGGCGAGCAGCGTGCAAGGCTTCCGGTGCGGACCGAATGCAGACGGCTGGAAAACTTTTATGAGGCTCCCCAGGAGGAGCAGTTTTATTTGCGAAATCATCCGGATACCTATTCGCCCATCGACATACGCCTTTTGGAGGAATCCGGCGTATTCGGAGAGGAATAAACTGCATAGATAAAAAACAAAGAGCAGTCAAAAAATGCTCCCGAGAGGAGCATTTTTGCGTGAAAGAAAAATCTTGCAGTCCCCATATCTATAAGCGATGCGATTTCTTATTGCAAGCCAGGCAATTTTTGATTGGCACCCACTAAAAAAGGCGGCAGGCGCCGCATTCATGATGGGGCTGTAATAAAAATAAGGATCCTGTTGAATCATTGTCTCCTATTGCGATCTGCCTGAGGGATGCCGCTCTGCCCGCTTTGCAAAGCGGGTGAATTCCCTCCACGAGGAAGGCGGCGTGTATGCAAGCGAGGCCGGCAAAAAAGAGATGATTTATCTTATAGAACAGAGGCGTAAATGGTATGCGTAAATGGTATAATGGGGACATAAAAGAACAGCAGGCTGATTTGGAAGGAGGCAGTCATGGCAAGGCGCAGAGGACCAAAGCACTGGGATGGGATCACCCGGGAAGGGTGGCTGTCTCTCTTTGGGAATTCAGGGATCATTACCGATCTTATGATGGATATTTTTGCCATGCTTTATGATGCGCCGGACCATACCAGTAACGGGAAGGCCATAGCTGACAAGCTTCACATGGAGTACCGAGCCCTGAATGCCGCGGTGGGCTGGGCGGGAAATAAAATTAAGGATGCCGCTTTTGGCGGGATGCTGACTCTTTCAGAAACGCTGCCTCCCGCGGCCCAAGCAGCTGATGACAAGGACAGCTCCGGCGCACCGGCGCCGTGGGAATATGTATTCAACGGCGAGGAGGATGAAAACGGTGTATACCTGTGGATCATGAAGCCCGCTTGCGTGACCGCTTTCCGGGAGCTTTTGGAAGCGGATATTTCCATGGTGCCTGTGATGACAGAGATTTTATCAAAGGACGTCTCCTCCTTCGGCGCTGCAGGCAATCTGTTTGCCAAAACTGCAGAGGACACGGTGCAGTCCATGAGAGCGGCCATTCTGGAGCGGCTCCGGTTCTTCAGGCTATCTCTTAAGGGCGGGCCCCGCTGCGTCGTGTGCGGGTGCCGGCGGGTGTCTCTCCTTCGGGCCATTCCGTACGGAGAAAAGGGCTGCCGCCAAAAGGGACTCCTTTTTTGTCCAACCCATGGCGTGCTTTTCGCGGCCCATTTGATCTCCTTCAGCGACCGGGGAAAGCTTCTTTTGTCGCCGTTTATTTCAGAGGCTGACACAAGGGCGTTGGGGATTGTAAAGGGAATGGCAGCCAAGGCACCTTTTTCCAGACGCCGCATGGCAGATCACCGGCGTATATTTGATGAGGAGGAAAAGAACGGATGATACTATCGGGAAAAGAAATCGCCCGGCACATGGGTGAGGAAATTATTATCGAGCCGTTTCATAAGGAAAATCTTAATCCCAATAGCTACAACCTGACACTGTCAGATGAGCTCATGGTGTACAATACCCACGAGCTGGACATGAAGAAAAAGAACGAAGGGCGGCTTCTGAAAATTCCCGATGAGGGATATGTGCTGGAGCCGAACCGTCTGTATCTGGGGCGCACTCAGGAATACACGAAGACCCGCTGCTTTGTGCCCATGCTGGAGGGCCGTTCCTCTATCGGGCGGCTGGGGCTTTTTATTCACGTTACTGCCGGCTTTGGGGATGTGGGCTTTTCGGGGTATTGGACGCTGGAAATGTTTTGCGTCCAGCCGATCCGCATCTATGCGGGTGTCCAGATCTGTCAGATTTATTTCCATACGATCCTTGGTGAGGCGGATACCTACGCCAGCGGAAAGTACCAAAATAATACAGGAATTCAGGCCAGCCTTCTTTACAAGGATTTTGAAACGTAGTATGATAAACCTAGATTCATAGTAAGAAAGCGAAGAAGCTTGCAGCCGATGCATGGCATGTCCATGGGTCTGCTGCATTTTTTGTTTCCCTGCCGACGGCGGCACGCCGGAAGAGGGGAAGGCATCAGGAGGTCGATGATCATGAAAGCAAGCAAAAAAATACTTATCGCGGGAATTTCAGCTGTCCTTGGCGTAAGCCTTATAGCTGGCTGCGGCGGCGCATCCAGCGGCGGGAAGCAATTTTTAAATATTGCTACTGGTGGCACCGCAGGTACTTACTATCCTTTGGGCGGCGCTTTGGCGGAGCTTTTGAATCAGAATATTAAAAACATGAATGCATCGGCCCAGTCCACCGGTGCGTCGGTGGCTAACGTGAACATGCTGAAGGACGGCTCCGTAGATATCGCATTCATTCAGAACGATATTGCGTATTATGCCTCGGAAGGCAAGGAAATGTTCAAGGATAACAAGGTGGGCAATCTCAGAGGCATCGCCGCGCTCTATCCTGAAACGATCCAATTCGTCACCACGACAGATCAAGGAATCAATTCTATTATGGATCTGAAGGGCAAAAAGGTCGCCGTCGGCGCATCCGGCTCCGGCGCGGAAGCCAATGCCCGCCAGATTTTGGAATCCTGCGGCATCACCTATGATGACATCGATGAGCAGTATCTCTCCTTCGGCGAAGCATCGGATGCGCTGAAGGACGGCAACGTGAATGTGGGCGTCGTCGTAGCAGGTTTCCCCACCGCAGCCATTCAGGATCTGGCAGCCAACCGATCTGCGAAAATCATCCCGCTGGATGATGCCGTCATGGATAATCTCATTAAGAAATATCCCTACTATACAAAAATGGTCATTCCTGCCGGCACGTATCCCGGACAGGACACGGACGTAAATACAGTAGCCGTGAAGTGCATCATCGTGGGCACAGACAAGATCAACGATACGCTGGGCGGCGAGATCGTAAAGAGCATTTATGAGCACCTGGATCGCATGAAGGCGGCTCACGCTGTGGGCAAGTACATTACCAAGGATACCGCCTTGGAAGGCATGTCCATTCCTATGAATGCCGGTGCCGAAGAATATTTGAAACAGAAATAAGCTGCGTTTCATAAAACGGAGCTGTGAAGGGAGGGGAAGCGGGTTCTCCGGAAGATCGGGTTTCTTGCCGGAAAGCCCGCTTTCACCGTATGAAGCGAAGAAAAAACACAAGGCTTGAGAACGTGATGATCGTGATCGGGGTCATCGTCTGCCTGATTTGCACCGTAGGGGGCTATATGATTCGCCAGACCTACCTCTTTGGCGAAACAAAGGACGGTTTCATTATCCGTCAGCGGGTCAATGCAGGCACACCGGTGACGCTGGCCTACCACCATTCGGTGCAGAAAACCATGGTTTACGAATATCTGGAAGTCAATCGGTTGGAGGATGGATTTATATTAAAATCCACGAAATACCAGTCCCTTGGGGCGGGGCTTCCCTTTACTCCGGAAAGCGGGACGCTTAGGAGAGAAGGCGAATGGTTCATCATTGATGACATTAACAAACCCTATCCGACCCTTTCTATCCGGAACGGGGTGACGAATGAAGGCCATATTACCATCGGCGATACCGATTACGCATTATCCGATGTGGTACCGCTGGGCAAGGAGCTTTACCTCTATGTGGCACCGTTGTACAAATCATTTTATTTGAAAAAAGAAATCAGGAGTTGACATACGTGGGAGACGAAAATGAAAAGAAAGTCCTGCCGGGAGCAGTCCCTGCTCCCGGTGATATGAGCCATGAGCTCCGAAAAAAATTACAAGAGCTGGACAAAGAGTCCAATACGATGGAATATCAAGGCCTTTGCGCCAAGATTATAGCCATCCTGTGCATCTGCTTTTCTCTGTTTCAGATCTACACCGGTATTTTTGGAACATTGGACGCGATGCTACAGCGCTGCGTCCATCTGACCTTTGGCATTTCGCTGGTCTACCTTCTCTGCCCTACAAAAAAAGCTTGGATAAGAGGCGGGTGCTTTCATCCTCTTGATGTGGCGCTGGCGGTGATTGCAGCCATTCCGCCGATATACATACTCATCAATTACCAACAGCTGATCCTTCGGGCAGGTACCGTGACTCCTGTCGACGCTTTTATCGGCGTGCTGGGGATCGTCATGGTTATCGAGGCGGCCCGGCGCATCGTAGGGCTTCCCATTGTCATCGTGGTGCTCTGCTTCTTGGCATATGGGTTCTTCGGCCCCTATATGCCGGGGCCTTTGGCCCATCGGGGGCTGACAATTAATCAGGCCGTAGGACACCTGTTCTTCACCACTGAAGGCGTTTTCGGGATCCCTATGGGCGTATCGTCTACCTTTATTTTCCTGTTTATTCTTTTCGGGGCGTATCTTGAAAAGACAGGGCTTGGGAAATTTTTCATCGATATAGCCAATGCCATTGCCGGCTGGGCTTCCGGCGGGCCTGCCAAGGTAGCAGTAATTTCTTCCGCCCTGCAGGGAACAATTTCAGGATCCTCCGTAGCAAATGTGGTGGGCTCCGGTTCATTCACCATTCCTATGATGAAGAAGCTGGGATACCACAGAAATTTTGCGGGCGCCGTTGAGGCAGCCGCATCCACCGGGGGCCAGCTCATGCCTCCTATCATGGGCGCAGCCGCGTTCCTTATGGCGGAATTTGTCGGTATTCCTTACATGGAGGTCGTGAAGGCGGCGGTTGTTCCGGCGATTCTCTATTTCATCGGCGTGTTCCTCGGGGTTCACTTTGAAGCAAAAAAGAATGACCTGCAAGGTACGCCGAGAAGCGAGCTGCCGGCATGGGGAAAAATTATGAAGGAGGAAGGCCATCTGGCCATTCCTTTGATTGCGATCATCGGACTTCTTGCATCGGGATACACTCCTATGAAGGCGGCGCTGGCAGGGATTTTTATTTCCATCGCTACCGCTATGCTCAGGGCAAATACCCGCATGAGCCTGAGCGACATCATTGACGGGCTGATCAAGGGTGCCCGAGGCGCGCTGGGTGTTCTTATTGCCTGTGCCTCAGCAGGCATCATCATCGGCATTGTCACAAAAACGGGAGTCGGGCTCAAGCTGGCATCGGCTCTTGTGGATGTGGCCGCAGGCAATTTCATGCTGCTTCTGTTCTGCACCATGCTCACCTCTCTTGTGCTCGGCATGGGGGTACCTACTACGGCTAACTATGTCATCACCTCCACCATCGCCGCTCCGGCGCTGATCCAGCTGGGGGTACCGATTCTGGCGGCCCATATGTTTGTATTTTATTTCGGGATTATTGCGGACATCACGCCGCCGGTAGCTCTTGCCGCCTATGCAGGCAGCGCCATTTCCGGCGGGGACCCTTTGAAGACAGGAGTCAATGCATCGAAACTGGGGATTGCCGCATTTATTATTCCTTATGTCTTTGTATTGTCGCCGCAGTTGCTCGGGATTAATGCCACCGCTCTTGGGGTGACCATGACGACCATTACTGCACTGATTGGCATGACTGGGATCTCCGGTGCCATGATTGGCCAGTTCGTGACCAAGGCATCGGTACTGGAGCGTCTCCTTCTTCTTGGGGGCGGCCTGAGCCTGATCGATCCAAGTCTGGTCACCGATGCGGTAGGGGTCTCCATTCTTCTCGCAGTGGCTGTATTCCAGTATATGCGTAAAAAGAGAGCCGAAAAAAAATCGGACTGATATCTATAAAAAAGCATTTGCCAAAGGCTTGTCCTGGCAAATGCTTTTTTTGTGTGCTTAGTGAAAAAGGAAATAAAAAATGAATGGAGCAAAAGCATGAGTGAGGCTTGTTTTGGTTGCCGCGGTTACCTTTTTAAAGGTTTTTTTCTAGAGGGCCGCCTGCTTTTAAAATTTTATTGTTCCCTGTGGTTTTATAGGATGAAGGAATAGGGGCTATGGTATAATGAAAGCGTATTTTGGAGTGTGAACAGGCATGGGCCGGACGGACTTTGCCGCGCGGTCGGTTTTATGGCGCCTGCTTTTTACTGTTTCATCACCAAGGAGGCAGATGGAGTGGAAACAAAACGTGATTTTATATGGAAGATGGGAGGACAGCAGGGGCAAGGGGTGGAGTCCTGCGGGGAAATCCTCGGGCGTGTGCTGGCCCAGGAGGGATATTCTCTTTTCAGTCAGCGCCTGTTTGCTTCCCGCATTAAGGGCGGCCACACAACCATCGCTCTTCGCATCGCCACCAGAGAAATAGCGACCATCGGCGAATTTGTAGATTGTCTTGTCGCGCTGGATCAGGAGACCATCGATCTGCACGGGAAGGAAGTGCGCGAGGGCGGCGTAATTATTGCGGACGCTGCGTTTCATCCCATCTGGGAGCCCCATACGGGACGGATCTTTTTGCCTCTTCCCATTACGGAGATGGCAAAAAAATACGGAAGCCTGCAGATGAAAAATATTGCGGCTCTCGGCATGAGCGCCGGCCTTTTGGGATTCCCGGAAACACCGTTCTACCGGTTTATTGCAGACCGCTTTGCCAAGAAGGGCGATGAAATTATCGGGAAAAACAAGGACATTTTCAGGGAAGGCTACACCGTCGCCATCGAAGCAATGAAGGGCGAGAAGCTGGGGCGTCTTGCGGAGCCGGAAAAGAAGGATCAGCTCTATCTGCTGGGCAATGAAGCGGCAGCGCTGGGAGCTATTTCCGCAGGCTCCCGTTTTATGGCATCCTACCCGATCACTCCGGCCTCGGAGATCATGGAATACATGATCAAGGTGGTGAAAAAAATTCACGGCACCGTGGTGCAGACCGAAGACGAGCTTTCATCGGTCATGATGGCTATGGGCGCAGGGTATGCAGGGGTGCGCGCATTTACAGCTACGTCAGGTCCCGGGCTTTCTCTTATGGCGGAGTCGATTTCCATGGCAGCTATGGCAGAAATTCCGGTGGTCATCATCGACGTTATGCGTGCCGGCCCGTCTACGGGCATGGCGACCAAGGTAGAGCAGAGCGATATCCGCTTCGCCATCGGCTCCGGCCACGGGGACGCGGAAAAAATCGTTATTGCCCCGTCGTCTATTGAGGACTGCTACTACATCGTACAGGAAGCGTTTAATCTGGCAGAGGAATACCAGACACCGGTCATCGTTCTTTCTGATTTGCAGTTTGGCATGTGCAAGCAGTCCGTGCCGGCCTTCGATAAGGAGCGTATCGCCATACGGCGAGGCAAGCTGGTCAAAGGCGGGCTTCCCGAGCTGGACAGAAGCAAAAAAGAGTATTTCCACCGCTTTGAGGACGTGGAGGACGGGATTTCACCGAGAACGATCCCGGGCGTTAAGAATGGCATGTTCCTTTCTACCGGGCTGGAGCACAATGTGTTTGGAAAACCGGCGGAAGGACAGGCGGACCGTGTGATGGGTATGGAAAAACGACACAGGAAATTAAAAACTGTCCCGCAGGCGATTCAACCCTTCACCGTGACCGATGCCGACACGGAAACCGATCTTTTGCTTGTAGGCATCACATCAACTAACGGGGCTCTGGATGAAGCCACGGAAGCGCTGAAGGCAGAAGGGAAAAAAGTCAATCATCTTCAGCTGAGGCTGCTGTCCCCCTTCCCGGAGGAGGCGCTCCGGCCGTATATCGAGGGCGCAAAAAAAGTGCTCGTCGTGGAAGAAAATATCACTGCCCAGCTGCGGGAGCTGTTTGCGATTCATTTTTCCTGCCACGACAAGCTTCTGTCGCTTCTGCAGTATGACGGCACGCCCTTTGTATCGTCCAAAATCATCAATAAAGCCAAGGAGGTCCTGTAATCATGGGCACACCGAGAGATTATAAAAATACAATCGTTCCGAACTGGTGCCCCGGCTGCGGTGACTACGGCATTCAGAATGCGATTTCTGCCGTATGTGCCCAGATGGGCTGGGCCAATGAGGACATCACTCTCATTTCCGGCATTGGCTGCTCGTCCCGTATCGGCGGGTACCAGTATTGCTACGGTGCTCACACGACACATGGACGGGCGCTGCCCTTTGCGCAGGGCATCAAATGCGCTAATAAAGATACCCATATGATCGTCTGCTCCGGCGACGGTGACTCCTATGCCATCGGACTGGGTCATGCCATGCATGCCATGAAGCGGAATATGGACATTACCTATCTTGTTTTTGACAATCAAGTATACGGTCTTACTAAGGGGCAGACTTCGCCGGCATCCTCTAAGGGATTTGTCACAAAAACGACGCCTGACGGAAATCCGCTGACACCTCTTGATGCACCGTCCATGGCTATTGCCGCGGGAGCGACCTTTGTGGCGCAGGCCTACGCTGTGGACATGAAGACTATGACAGAAATTATAAAGACTGCCATGCTGCATCGGGGATTTTCTTATGTAAATATTTTTACCCCTTGCGTAACATTTAACCATTTTAATACGTTTAAGTGGTACAATGAGCACCTGAAGAAATTAGAAGATATACGAGAATCCTATGATTGTACCAGCAAGGCAGCGGCCCTGTCCCTTTTGGCAGAAACCGAGGGCCTTGTAACAGGCATCCTCTATGAGGAAGAGGGAGCAACTCCTTTCGGGGACATTGTTCCGTCCGCTGACGTGTCGCTGATAGACCATGTGGAGAAACCGACTGATGAGCTCTTTACAGAGCTTTGCCGCGAATTCCGCTAAAACGAGACGAAAGGAGATACGGATTGTCAGGAAACCGTATTTGTGGATCAGTCCGTAGTCATAAAAAAAGCAGGTGAAAGTATGGCATCTGACAGAATGATGGAATATTACTACCAGATGGGGCAGGACGCGCTTCATCGGGGGGATCTTGACGAGGCAGTGGCCTATTTCAGAAAGGCTGCCAATCTGGGCGCTCATGAAGCGGCCCACGAGATCTGTGTCATTGCCCATCGCCTGGAAACGGGAGATGGTACGGAAAAGGACGAGGGAAAAGCCTGCCAGTATTACCGGCTCAGCGCGGATTTTGGCACTGTGGAGGCCAATCTTCTTTTAGGGAAGCTGTATGTTCGCGGAATAAACGGAAACCCGCCGAACCCGCGGAAGGCAAGGCGAGCCCTTGAGAGAGCATCTGACGCAGGGAGTCTGGAAGCTACTATACTTTTAGCAAGAATATACGACGAGGGACTGATGGGGCGTGTTCTGCCCAGTAAAGCTTTTACGTATTACCTTCTCGCGGCGGAACGGGGCGATACATCGTCTATGATTATGATGGGCCTTTTTTATGCCGAAGGCACAACAGTGCCAAAAAATCTAGAAAAGGCAGAATACTGGATACGAAAAAGTGTCAGTCTTGGGGATCCGGACGGGAAAAATACGCTGCGCAGGTTTTTATCCATTGCATCCGCGGATTATATCAATGGAAGCATAGGACGTATCGATCATGATAAAGCATGGGCCATGGCAGAGGAAGCAGATAAGTTGGGAGATCGGGACGCATTTTTTCGGCTGGGCAAAGCCTATCAGGAATGTCCCCAGACAAATCTCCATGCGGAAAAAGCATTCCTCTGCTTCAAAAAAGCGGCACGAAAGAAAATCCCCGCAGCCTGGTCTGCACTGGGACTTTGCTATGATGCGGGACTCGGCACAGAAGCAGATCCGAAAGCGGCAGCCAAATACTACAAAAAAGCAGCGGAGGCAGCAGATCCCTTCGGCATGGCTCACTACGGCTATGCCCTTGCTATGGGGCAAGGAGTCCGAAAGAATAAGACCGAAGCCATGTCATGGCTGATTAAAGCCGCCATGGCCGGCGATCAGGGAGCCGTCCTGATTTTAAGAGAAGATTTCAACTACGAATTGCAGTAATGATAAGGGATGTGCCTTTTAGAAATTTATGAAGGGTACATCCTTTTTGTTTATTTGAGCGTTGGTACGATTGGATGGTAAGATATCGTCAAAGCGGATAATGAGATTGACTCCTATATCCGCTTTTTTGTGTGGTGGAAAAAGGAAATTGCATTTTAGAGATAAAAAATGAAATAAAATGCGATATATCCTTATCATAAAAGTAGAATACCATAAGGAAATGATTTATAATACATAAGAATAGGAATAAACTGCGGCAAATTGTTTTTATAAAAGAAGCCATAGTTTATGATTTTGGTTTGCCTTTCATAGCGGCTTGCGACGGAAGGCATGGCGGAAATGAAGGGAGGCGGGGTAGTAAAGGCTTTTCATGGATTGTCCTCATTGTGTGAGAGGAGATTGGGAGAGGCTATGAGAGGAGGGAGATATGAGAAGGATATTATGCTGGTTTATTCTTTTGGCCGGGCTGTTTATTCCGATGCAGGGGGTAGCGGCAAATCAGTCGGATGACCGGATGATTCTCGACTTCACGGCAGAAAAAGTGTGGGTGAATAAGGGAGATCTGTGTATTCGGGGAACGTTTTGTAATAAACGGGGCGATCTTACCGTCACGAAGCTGGATGATATGACCGTGACAATCCTGTTCACCGGAAAGGATGGACGCCAGTATGAAATAGAACGGAAGCCCGTCCGCTATCCTCTTTTAAGACTTCCCGCCAACGGGAGGAAGAAGGTCACTTTGAACCTGGGGCCCTTTGATGGGGAATGGGAACGCTGGGTCGTCAGTTCAACTTGCGTGTTTACGTATATCGGAGGCTCCCGCTGGTAAAACGTTATTTTAGCAAAGGAGATTATTTATGAGGAGAAGGGAAATCTGCGTAGCACTGCTCTGCGCTATGGCTTTATCGTGCGTGGGGGGAAACGTTCGTGCGGCTTATGACGAAAACCTCCATGTGTATACACTAAACGCAGTTGTTGTGGAAGCGTATAAAACGAAAAATAAATTTGGAGACACCATTACCGAGCAGTCCTATTACCGGACCGGCGGTGACGTAAAGGTCATCACCCGCGAGGAAATTGAGAAGCGCCATTACTCGGACATAACGGAAGCAATCAAGCGCATACCGGGTGTAACATTCCAGAATCCGGGATACCGCGGCGGCGAATACGGCTATCAATTTTATAATAACGGGGTATCCATCAACGGGGATACCCGGGTGATTGTGCTGGTAGACGGCAGGCGGGTAGATAATGCGGCAAGCACCCGTATCGCCGGCAGCAGCAAGCGCGGATCCAAATCCACCGGCGTGAATCTTGATCAGGTCACGAATATGGAAAACGTGGATAAGATCGAGGTTATCAAGGGACCGGGGGCATCGGTGTACGGTGCCGATGCCACTGGCGGGGTCATTAATATCATTACCCGAAAGGGCGGAAATACGAATGTAGGAAATATTGATCTGGCCACAGGCTCGTGGAACAAGCATCACTATGCGATCAGCTATTCCGGCGCGGCAGGCAACGATAAATCCTGGCATTATTTTCTTTCCGCCAACCGGGATATGTCCGGCGATACCAAGTATAAGGATGCTTTCACGGACAGCAACGGCAGGCTCGAAGGCTCCCGCTGGAAAGAAGACGGTGTCAATTTCCGGATCGATAAGGATTTCAATGAGCGGCAGAATTTAAAAATCTGGTACAATTTCCGTCAGGGCAAGGATGGCTATCCCATCGCGGTGCCTAACCAGAAGTACATGAATCCTACCGATTGGGCAAATATTATTTCCAAGGCCACCATCGGCGCGTTTTATGCTGACGGAGACCCGGATAAAAAACTTTTGAACCTGCAGGATTTGAAGGCGGGGGGCCTCTACCAGCTGGGAGATCGGCTTGCGGGCGACGAAAAAAATCCAGGGTATCACAATCTGTATTCTCTGGATGGCAATTATGGTTCCTTCAGCCGCTTTAAACATAACGATTGGGATGTGGTGTACACCTTCAATAAGGAAAACGGGATGGACAGCTTCCTCCGGTTTTATGATCAGCGCCACCGGTATTCCGACCGGGACACATACCGATGGTACCGCTACGGTGGTACAAAGGATGCCATAAAAGCATTTAAAAAAGCGTATCCGGGCGGCGCCACCGGCGATCAGATCCAGCAATGGGTGAAGGACAATTTAGCACCTTTTACGGGTGATAAAAAGGCACTGGCCGAATGGATCAAGGACACCGGCGGATACGCCGCAGAACCGACATCTTGGTATGATGAAAATAACCGGGGGCTGGAGCTGCAATATGCGAAAAGCATCGGCATTCATGATATTATCGCCGATGTGACCTATGATAAGTCAAAGAATTATTCCCGCAGGATCAAGGATACCGGCGTGGAATCGTCCCATGTGCAGCGTAAGACCTGGCTGGCTTACCTGCAGGACAAGATCCATATCAATGACAAGTGGGATCTGACACCATCTCTCCGGTATTCCAAATACAGCGCCTTTGAGCAGTCTACGGGAGCCTCCGTAGGAAACAGCAGCGCCCATGCCTTCACTTATGCGCTGAATTCAGAGTATATGTTTAACGACACCCTTGGTATGTATATGGGGCTCACAAAGATATACCGTCCGCTTCGTCAGGGAGACTATACAACTGTTGACAGTATATTCAACCGGCCGCTGCGCGATGAAAAGGGGATGGCTTGGACTATCGGAGTTCATAAGGATTTTGGCGAGGCCACGACGCTGGCAGTGCACTACGACTACACCCATATGAGCAATGCCATAGCGACTCTGCCTGTTTTTGATCTCAAATCGGAAAAATTTAAATCAACCCCGATCAATGCGAAGGAAATCAAAAAGTCATTCAATGTCACATTGGATCACCAATTCAACAACCACGTGACGTTGTCCGCCTCCTACTCGCATATGAACGACGAATGGAAATCAAAGGATGAGTGGACTCTGAGTCCGGATTACGGATACAATTCAAGCGATATCAATACAGCCATAAACAGCCTTCGGCCCAAGAATCATTATGCACTGAATCTATCCTATCAGAATGCGAAACTGTATACAGGCCTTCTGGCGAACTGGTATACCGGATGCAGCCGGTATGCGTTCACCAGCAATCGTTTCCTCGTGCTGGACTGGAATATTAACTATGAGGTGACACCGGATTTTGCCGTGTATGGCGTGGTGGGGAATTTGACAAACGAGGCCTATGAAACATCATTCAATTCGTGGAATGGTATCGGCAGCTCGGCGATGCCGGGACGATATGTCATGGTAGGCACGAAGTATAAATTCTAAGCAAGGAAAGAAAATGCGCCTTTTGGCGAGGTGCATTTTCTTTATTTTTGGAAGGAGGGGGAACAGATGAAAAAAGCGGCGGCCCTCCCGAACGCTTTGTTATGTATTATGGATCAGATTCCGGAAGGACGCGGGCAGGATGTACCCCGGAAGGAATGGGCCGCATCTTATTTGCAGATTATGCCGGAGACTTATGATGCATGGATGGGGGAGTATAAAACCCTGCATACATACCGGAGATGTATTTTTGATGACTTTACATGAGCAGGCGTTTCGGAAAACAATTGGAGCAGGCCTTTTATTTATGAGTCTGCTTCTTTCCGGCTGCGCTGTTTTCGATACGGAAACGATGCCGCAGGAGCCGGCGAAAAGCGTAGCATGTTCCTCGCCCGTTACGATTGAGACTCTCGGGTCAAAGGGGGAATTGAAAAAGCAAACGTTTCAGGAGCCGCCGCAGCGGATCGTAGCGGTATGGCAAAACTCCATTGAAACACTTCTGGCGCTGGGCGTGGGCGATCGGATAGTGGCAGGCATGGGCGTTCCAAGCCGCGACTGCATCAAAGAGGAATACCGCGCTATGTATGATCGCATCCCTTATAAAAATCTCGAAAATTTGGATGTGGAATCGGTTATGATGATGCATCCGGATCTGATCGTGGGCTGGTACTCTACATTCAGTGCCAAAGTTCTTCGGAGCACCGATTTCTGGCATGAACGGGGTATTCATACGTATATTTCTCCGGCCTCATTTGGCGAGACTCCTGATAAAACGGTAGAGCTGGAGTGCGAGGATATACGCAAGCTTGGGATGATTGTCGGGAAGACCGAAGAAGCGGATGCCATTGTGGGAGAAATGAGGCAGGAAATCCACAGGGTGACAGAGAGAGCAAAAGCAGCACAGCTTCATCGGCGAGGTCTTATCATCGAGCTGCAGGGAAACACGATCACTGTCTATGGGGAGAAAACGCTGGCCGGAGATATTCTCCGTAAGGTAGGAGGAAAGCTTCTGCTGCCCGACGCAAGGCAGATCAGCATTGAGCAGCTGATTGAGCTTGACCCGGATGCTATATTTGTGGTCGTGATCGAATCGGATTATGGCCGTGAAAATGAAATCTTGGGGCGGCTTTACCATAACGAAGCGCTCCGCACGATGAAGGCCGTGCAGGAGGGGCGAATCTATGCAGTTCCGCTTTATGCGGTGTACAGCTCCGGCGTGAGGACACTGGACGGGATACAATGCATGGCCAAGGGACTCTACCCGGAACTTTATGAAAATTCTTGACCGGGGCGCTGCTCTTGTGAGGTACTGATTGGGAATAAGCAATAGGGAGGTACTTTGTGACGTCGATTTGGAAAAAAGCGGGATTGGCGGCATTGCTCGTTTTTTTGGCGCTGCTTCTGGCAGCGGCCCTTTTCTGGGCGCTTTCCATCGGTACGGTGAAGCTTTCCTTTGCTGCCATCTGGGGAGCGGTGTGGGATCAGCTTGCCGGGCCGCTTCCCATTGAAGCGCCGGGGCGGGGGCCGGTGCATGATATCGTATGGCTTCTCCGGATGCCTCGGCTTGTGCTGGCTGCCCTTGTGGGAAGCGGGCTGGCGGTTTGCGGCGTTGTGATGCAGGCCATTGTCAAAAATCCGCTGGCAGACCCGTATATTCTGGGAATTTCATCCGGTGCCTCTCTTGGTGCCACATCGGCAGTTTTGCTTGGCGCGGGTATGGCCTTTGGCGAGAATTCGGTCGGTATTTGCGCCTTCATCGGCGCCTTTGCGATTTCTCTTGGAGTGCTCTTTATTTCTAATCTGGGAGGCCGCTCCAGCTCAATGAAGCTGCTTCTGGCGGGCATGGCGCTTTCGGCAGTATGCAGCGCATTTTCCAGCTTCATCGTGTACTTTGCCAATAACAAGGAGGGCATACAGACGATCACTTACTGGATGATGGGCAGTCTTGCAGGCGCGAAATGGAATACGCTTATAGTTATCGCGCCGATTGTGATCGCATCGATTCTTTTCTTCTGGACCCAGAGCCGGGTTTTAAATCTCATGCTTCTTGGAGATGAGTCGGCCATTACCATGGGGACAGACCTTCATGCCTACCGGGAAGGCTATCTTCTGATCAGCTCCCTCATTGTGGGATTTGTAGTATATTCGGCGGGCATGATAGGCTTTGTGGGACTCATTATTCCCCATGTGGTGCGCATGCTGATCGGGCCGGATCACCGCGGTCTTATACCTGTGTCGGCGCTGGTGGGTGCCATATTTCTTGTGATCGCTGACGGGCTGTGCCGGATCATCATACCGCACACGGAGCTTCCTATCGGGATTTTGATTTCCATGATAGGCGCACCCTGCTTTATCTACCTCATGGTGAAGCGAACCTACGGATTTGGCGGGAGTGAGTGACATGGAAATATTAGCAGAAGCGGTAAAGCTTTTCATCGGCAAAAAGGAAATTTTAAAAGGCATCGATCTGTCCCTTGCACCGGGAGAATTTCTTGGCATTATAGGCCCGAATGGGAGCGGGAAGAGCACATTTTTGAAATGCGTCTACCGGGTACAAAAGCCTACAGCAGGGACGATTTATTTTGACGGGAAAAAGCAGGACGAGCTGAGCTACCGTGAATCGGCGCTGAAGCTGGCGGTCGTGGCGCAGCATAATGCATACAGCTTTGACTTTTCCGTCATTGACGTAGTGCTCATGGGGCGCTCGCCTCATAAAAAGCTGCTTCAGCGGGACAGCAAAGGAGATTATGGAATCGCTCGGCAGGCATTGTCCGTTGTAGGTCTTGACGGCTTTGGGGAACGCAATTTTTCCACATTATCCGGCGGAGAACAGCAGCGAGTCATTTTGGCGAGAGCCTTGACGCAGCAGACAGAATGTCTTGTGCTGGACGAGCCGACCAATCATCTGGACATCAAGTACCAGCTGGAAATCATGGATATCGTGAAAAGTCTTGGCAAAACAATTATGGCAGCGGTACACGATCTAAATATCGCCGCTATGTACTGCGACCGGCTGATTGCTTTGAAAAATGGGCAGGTCGCCGGCATAGGGAAACCGGAGCAGCTTCTTACGGAAGAGTTCATACAAAGACTTTACGGCGTAGAAAGTGAAGTATATCGGGAAAACGGGCGAATGAACATTGTCTATATTCCCCGGCATTGGAAAAAGGAGGGAGCCTTATGAAAAGGATCGTATTCCTGACCTGCCCGAAAGCAGAGTCCGTCTGTACCGGAGCGGCTTGCTTTGCAGCGATGAACCGAAGGACGCATGCTTTTGCCCGCTACAAGGGGGAAATACTGGAGACGGCCGCTTTTATGAAATGCAGCGGCTGCGGGATATTCCCCGGAAACGACGCGGGACTGGACGAAAAAATCGGGCGCATTCTTTCTGTCACACCGGATGCGGTGCATCTGGGCATCTGCACCAAGCGCAATGGAAGAGGAAAAGATATTTGCGAGGAAGTCAAAGCCATCGCAGGGATCTTCCAAAATAAAAACATCCCTGTCATACGAGGGACCCATTCAGATTTTTGAAACGCTGCGCTTGGGGGGGCGGGCTTTACTTTACTGTCTGTTATCTGATATAATATAGCGCGTATGGGGGTATAGCTCAGCTGGGAGAGCGTCTGAATGGCATTCAGAAGGTCAGCGGTTCGATCCCGCTTATCTCCACCATATTGGCAATGAAAAGCATTGTAAAAGGCACAATGCTTTTTCTTTTGCTTCACAAAGTTCTCCCGCATCAGCGACTCACTCCTTTTTGTGCGTCGCTGTGCTCCTGCAAAAAGGGTTCGCTGCGGAAGCGGTTCGATCCCGCTTATCTCCACCATATTGGTAATGAAAAGCATTGCAAAGAGCACCATGCTTTTTTACTTGTTTTGATTCTTTTTTGTGCGTTGGCATTGGAGAGGTTTGTAATTTATGGGCTGCTTGTCCATAGGAATGTAATGTGATAAGACAGAAGTGGATCGGACAAGACCGTATTTGCCGTGGCAAAATAGGAAAATGGAGCGGAGCCATCGAGAGGACGGAAAATCCTGTATAACCGGTTAGAGAGGCGCACAAAAACCGGAGCAGGATACAATCAGCGGCGCTCCGCAAATAATCAATAAAAAGGACTTGCCGGAGGCGTACATACCTTCCGGCAAGTCTTTTGGTACACAAATACAGGAATGCCTGTCCCAGTGTCTCCGTAATCCCAGCGTGATGAATCAGGCGCTGCGCACTGGCTTTGTTATGAAATAATTCACGTAAAGCTGCTCAATCTTGTCGTCAAGTCACGTGATGATGCTGACGAGCAAAGGGTGTGACATTCCTGCATTTTCTGTTTGTCTTGCTGTTTTTTCTTGCTGACCCGCGGGGAGAGGAAAATCCGAATTCAGCCCGCCTGA
>JAXFOE010000003.1:0-50438 GCA_034180505.1 Dialister sp. | reverse complement strand
CAGAACCACCGACGTAACCGGCGACATCAACCTGCCGGAAGGCACCGAGATGTGCATGCCCGGGGACAACGTAGAGATGACAGTCAAACTGATCACCCCGATCGCTATGGAAGAAGGGCAGCGGTTCGCTATCCGTGAAGGTGGCCATACTGTAGGCGCCGGCGTTGTAGCAAAGATTACAAAATAATCGGCTGGATGCAATAAAAAAATCTCGCATTATTCCGCGGGATTTTTTCATTGCTCAAAAGGTGAGAAGAAAAGCAGCATGAAACAATCAATGGCATCGTTTCATCATAAAGCAATGGATTCAAATAGCAGACCAAACCAATTCAGGAGGGCGTAGATCCTCCAGAGATGGGAAATCTTTTGAGCAACGAAGGGCCAATTTGCATTCCCGCCGCTCTATTAACAGGTCAAGGCGATTCGGGAAGGCAGTTTTTTCACAATAGGGTAAATCCTTTTAAGGAGCAGGGCGACATGTATATTCCCTCCATTCGCTAAGCGGCCAAGTTGATGCGTGAGGCGGCTCTCTTGTATAGAGAAGTGCTTTAGGAAGCCAGGCAGCCAATTTGTATTCCATTTTCTGTGCAAAAACTAAACTCCAGATTCTTCGGTTGGTTTTTAGTCCTGCAACGACAAAAAAATAAGTTTTACGCAGGAAGGAACGCCCGAAAAAAGAAGAGCACTCCGAAAAAATAAAAGGTGAACTTGCTTTGTACAGCCGCTGCACGTAGCTGCGTCTGTAAAAACAAAGAGACGCTTTTTTAAGAAATCCATGGTGAATTAACGAAATACCAGGATGCGTGTAAATGACTATAACGAGAAAATAAAATGGTAAATCACAAGGTTGAATCAGTAGTAAGAGCGTCAAAAAGAAGAACATAAATTTTTTATAAAATAGTTGCATCCGCTCTTGATATTTAGTATGATTTAAAGGCTGAACGCTTGGAGTGGAACGTGCTGACAAGCCGTTTTTCTCAGCATCAGAGTCAACTATGAGGTGGAAGGTGGCCTGCAAGGCAGGGAAATTTCCACGGAGCGAGTTCATTCGAGAAATGAACGTAGGAGGTATTTATTTCATGTCCAACACGGAAAAAATCAGAATTCGGCTGAAGGGCTATGACCACAAGGCGGTGGATCAGTCCGCAGCGAAAATTGCGGAGACTGCAAGAAGAACAGGCTCCCGGGTATCCGGCCCGATCCCGCTTCCCACGGAGCGGAATGTGTACACCATTCTTCGTTCGCCCCATGTCAACAAGGACAGCCGGGAGCAGTTCGAAATGCGTATCCACAAGCGGCTGATCGATATTCTGGATCCGTCCAAGAAAACAGCCGATGCGCTGATGCGGCTAGAACTTCCTGCCGGTGTCAGCATCAATATTAAGGTATAAAAGGAGGTGCAAAGATGTCTAAAGCTATTTTGGGAACAAAGTTAGGAATGTCTCAGGTCTTCGCTGACAATGGCGACCTGATTCCGGTTTCTGTGATTGAAGTGATGCCCAACGTGGTTGTCGCGGTAAAGACGGTAGAAACTGATGGGTACAATGCGATCCAGCTGGGCTACGGCGCAGTCAAGGAAAAGCATCTGACCAAGCCGATGAAGGGTCAGTTTGAGAAGGCTGGCGTGGAACCGGTGAAATATCTGCGTGAATACAGACTGGCTGACAAGCCGGCGTATACAGTAGGCCAAACTCTGGCTGCTGATATCTTCGCGGATGGCGAGATCGTAGACGTAATTGGCACAAGCCGGGGCAAGGGCTTTGCCGGCACGATTAAACGGTGGAATCATCGCCGTGGTCCTGAAAGCCATGGTTCCAAGAACCATCGGCAGACCGCATCTCTTGGCGCTCGTATGTCCGGTGGTGGCGGAAGAGTATTTAAAGGAAAGAAGATGCCCGGCCATTTGGGTGGCGACCGTGTAACAGTCCAGCATCTTCAGGTAGTAAGAGTTGATACTGCCCGTAATCTTATGCTCGTCAAAGGCGGGATTCCCGGAGCCAAAGGGGCTCTCGTCATGGTACAGGCCACAGTAAAGCCTGTAAAATAATATTGTCTGGAACAACAGAAAATTGTTCTGATTAAGGGAGGAAACATCTCAAAATGCCGAAAGTGAAGCTGTATGATGTAACCGGCAAGGAAACCGGCGAAATAGAGCTGAATGATAGCGTATTCGGCGTTGAATACAACGAAGCTGTCATTCATCAGGCAGTGGTTCGCCAGATGGCTAATGAACGTCTTGGCACCCACGCCACAAAAACAAGGGGGCTCGTACGCGGCGGCGGAAGAAAGCCCTGGAGACAGAAGGGCACCGGCCGTGCCAGAGTCGGATCCATTCGTTCCCCGCTCTGGGTTGGCGGCGGTACCGTATTTGGGCCTATACCGAGAAGCCATGCGAAGGATATGCCCCGCAAGGCTCGTCAGCTGGCGGTTAAATCCGCGCTGAGTGAAAAGCTCCGGGAAGGGAAGCTTTTCGTTATCGATTCCATCCAGTTTGACGTGCCGAAGACAAAGTCCATGGTCAGCCTTCTGGATGCTTTCAAAGTAGAAGGAAAGGCCCTTGTGGTCGATGGCGGTGACAAGGCGGAAAGCACGGCTCTGTCGGCCCGCAATATTCCGGGAGTCAAGGCGTATGCGCCGGGAGCGATGAACATTTATGATTTGGTTCATTACACACGGCTCTTCCTGACCTCCGATGCAGTAAAGAAGATTGAGGAGGTACTCGCCTGATGGAATCCCGGGATATTCTCATACAACCAATCGTTACAGAAAAAACAACCGCTCTCATGGAAGAGGGCAAGTATACATTCCGCGTTCCGCTGACTGCAACGAAGATTGAAGTGCGCCAGGCGGTAGAACAGATTTTCAAGGTCAAGGTGGAGTCTGTAAACACCATGCGGTATGAAGGCAAGCTGAAGCGCCTGGGCCGTACCCAGGGCCGCCGCAGTGATTGGAAAAAGGCAATCGTCACCCTGAAGCCGGGAGAAACGATTGAGCTTTTCGAAGCGTAAGGAGGAGTACATAAATGGCTTATAAATCATTTAAACCCTATACTCCCGGACGCCGTCAGATGACCGTTGCTACGTTTGACGAAATTACGACAGACAAACCGGAGAAATCTCTCCTAGCCCCTGTTCATAATCATGGCGGTCGTAACGGCTCCGGAAAAACCACTGTCCGTCATCAGGGCGGCGGACATAAGCGTCAGTACCGCATCATTGATTTCAAGAGAAACAAGGATAATGTTCCGGCTAAGGTTGCCACCATCGAATATGATCCGAACAGAACCTGCTACATTGCACTGCTTCATTACGCAGATGGGGAAAAGCGCTACATTCTCGCTCCGAAAGGACTCAAGGTCGGAGACGTGGTGGAAAGTGGTCCCGAGTCGGATATTAAAGTAGGCAACTGCCTGCCGCTTCTGAATATTCCTCTCGGTACCATTGTGCACAACGTGGAGCTGAAGATTGGCAAGGGAGGCCAGATGGTCCGTTCTGCCGGTGCCAGCGCACAGCTAATGGCAAAAGAGGGCGACCATGCGCTCCTCCGTCTTCCTTCCGGCGAGCTTCGCCAGGTGCACATCCGTTGCAGGGCAACCGTAGGCAGCATCGGAAACGAAGACCATGAAAATATTACTATCGGCAAAGCCGGCAGAAACCGCTGGCTCGGCGTACGTCCGGCTAACCGCGGCGTTGTTATGAACCCGAACGACCATCCGCATGGCGGCGGCGAAGGCAAATCCCCGGTTGGACGCAAGCGGCCGGTTACGCCTTGGGGCAAACCGGCTTACGGCGTGAAGACGAGGGACAACAAGAAAGCGTCCACGAAGCTGATTGTAAAGAGACGCAAGTAATATAAGGAGGAGCAAAAGTGTCCAGATCTGTAAAAAAAGGTCCGTTTGTCGCATTCTCTCTGCTCAAGAAGATCGATGCGCTGAATGAGTCCAAGGAAAATAAAATCATCAAAACCTGGTCTCGTGCTTCCACCATCCTGCCGAGCTTTGTAGGTCATACAATCGCTGTTCACGATGGAAGAAAGCATGTGCCGGTATATATCACAGAAGATATGGTTGGTCATAAACTCGGCGAATTCGCTCCTACCCGTACGTTCAAGGGTCACAACAAGAGCGATAAGGCTGGTAAATAACGGGGAGGATAAAGATGGAAGTTAAGGCAATATCAAGAAATGTCCGCATTTCTCCCCGCAAGGTTCGTATCGTGGCCGATCTGATCCGCGGCAAGAATGCAGGCGAAGCAATCGCTATTCTACGCAATACCCCCAAGGCCGCTTCCCGGGTGATTGAAAAGACACTGAGAAGCGCTATGGCAAACGCAGAAAACAACAACGATATGAATATCGACAATCTGTATGTTTCTACAATTTTCGTCGATGCAGGCCCCATCATGAAGCGCGTGCATCCTCGTTCCCGCGGACAGGCTTTCGGGATTTTGAAACGTACCAGTACACTGACTGTGAAAGTTTCAGAAAGAAACTAATCTAAGGAGGGAAACGTTTTGGGTCAGAAAGTTAATCCGCATGGACTGCGCGTCGGCATCATCAATGACTGGGATTCCAAGTGGTTCGCAGAAAAGAATTATGCCGACCAGCTTGTCGAAGACGCTAAGATTCGCCATTTTCTTAAAAAGCACCTGTTCGCCGCAGGCATCTCCAAAATCGGGATCCGCCGCGTAGCAGACAGAGTGAAGATTTCCATTTTCACTGCAAAGCCCGGCATGGTTATCGGCCGCGGCGGTACCGGTATTGAGGATATCAAGAAGGCGCTTGTTTCCGTAATCGGCGAGAAGAAGGCTGACATTGACATCATGGAAATCAAATCCATTGACATGAGCGCCATTTTAGTTGCCGAAAATGTTGCTTCCCAGTTGGAACGCCGTATCGGATTCAGAAGAGCGGTCAAGCAGGCTGTAGGAAGAACTATGCGCATGGGCGCAAAGGGGATCAAGGTTACCGTATCCGGCCGTCTGGGGGGTGCTGAAATTGCTCGCACAGAAAGCTACCGGGAAGGCTCGATCCCGCTGCAGACATTACGAGCCAATATTGATTATGGCGTCACCACCGCTCACACCACCTACGGCGCTATCGGCGTAAGAGTGTGGATTTACAAAGGGGAATTGGCACCTGGACAGATGGTGGATGAAGCTGAAAATACCCGGTCGGGCAAGGATCGCGGGAATCGCCGTGAAGGAAACCGACGCGGCGGCCGCAGAGGTGACCGCAGAGATCGCCGTCTGAGAAGTGCTGAAAGGAGTGATTCCTGATGTTAATTCCGAAGCGTACAAAGTACCGCAAGCAGTTCCGCGGTCGTATGAAGGGCAGAGCTCATCGTGGAACCACAGTAACCTACGGTGAATATGGTCTGGTGGCAATGGAACCGTCCTGGATCACCAGCCGTCAGATCGAAGCGGCCCGTATCGCTATGACCCGCTACACAAAACGTGGCGGTAAGGTATGGATTAAAATTTTCCCGGACAAGCCGGTAACAGCAAAGCCGATCGGCACCCGTCAGGGCTCCGGCAAGGGTTCTGTTGAATACTGGGTAGCCGTAGTACGGCCGGGACGAGTTATGTTCGAAATGGGCGGTATTCCGGTAGAAGCAGCCAAGGAAGCTATGCGTTTGGCCGGAAACAAGCTGCCTATCAAGACAAAGTTCGTAGTCAAGGGACAGGAAGTGGCAGGTGAATAAGATGAAGGTCAATGAAATTCGTAACCTTAGCTCTGCCGAAAGAGATGAAAAGGTAGCCGGCTTGAAGGAAGAACTGTTCAACCTCCGTTTTCAGCTCGCTACAGGTCAGCTTGAGAACCCGATGCGTATTCGCGAGGTAAAGAAAACCATCGCGCGGATCAAGACTGTTCAGCGTGAAGAAGAATTGAAGGCTGCCCAGAAGGCATAACAGTTAATCCAAGGAGGATATCAACGTGGCAGAAGAAAGAAATCTGCGCAAAGTGCGTCAGGGGGTCGTAGTGAGCGACAAAATGGACAAGACCGTCGTTGTTGCCGTAGCCCACAAGGTGCCCCATAAGATGTATCACAAATCCATCAACACTACTACAAGATTCAAAGCCCATGACGAAAACAATGAATGCCGTGTGGGAGATACCGTACGCATCGTGGAAACCCGTCCGCTGTCCAAGGATAAACGCTGGAGAGTGGCCAAGATCATTGCACGTCAGGATTAATATCAGAAAGACGATAGGAGGATTCGCACGATGATTCAGCAGGAAAGCAGACTCAACGTTGCAGATAATAGCGGTGCCAAGAACATCCTGGTCATCAAAGTCTTGGGCGGTTCTTTCCGCAAAAGCGGAAACATTGGCGACGTTGTGGTTGCGACCGTCAAAGATGCATCGCCCGGCGGCGTTGTTAAGAAGAGTCAGGTCGTTAAAGCTGTCATTGTACGCAGCGTAAGCGGCGTCACCCGCAGCGACGGATCGCATATCCGCTTCGACGAAAATGCGGCTGTTATTATTAAAGACGACAAGAGCCCGGTGGGAACACGTATTTTTGGACCGGTAGCAAGAGAACTCCGTGAAAAGAATTTCATGAAGATCATCTCCCTGGCTCCGGAAGTGCTCTAATTTGGGAGGCATACAATGAAGCACAAAATGCATGTAAAGACCGGAGATACTGTTGTTGTTATTTCCGGCAAACATAAAGGCAAGGAAGGCAAAATTAAAGCCGCCATGCCGAAGGAAAACCGCGTAATCGTGGAAGGCGTCAACATGGTCAAGCGGCACACAAAGCCGAGCCAGGCCAACCCGCAGGGCGGTATTATTGAGAAGGAAGCTCCTCTCAATGCATCCAAGGTCATGATTCTGGACCCGGAGACAAAGAAACCCACCCGCGTTAAAAAGGTGCAGCAGAAGGACGGAAGCTTCGTAAGAGCCTCTGTAAGGAGCGGCGCTATATTAGACAAGGAAAAGTAAGCGGGGAAGGAGGATAAGAAGTGTCCAGATTACACGATCAATACAAGACGCAGGTCAAGGATTACCTGCGGGAAAAGTTCAACTACAAGAACGAGATGGAAATCCCGAAGCTGGATAAGATCGTTATCAACATCGGGGTAGGGGAAGCGACGGAGAATGCGAAGGCCATCGATGCAGCCGCATCTGATCTGGCTGCTATTACCGGCCAGAAGGCGCTTGTCTGCAAGGCAAGAAAATCTCTGGCTGCTTGGAAAATCCGCGAAGGAATGCCTCTGGGCGTCAAGGTAACCCTCCGGGGCGAGAGAATGTATGAATTCCTCGACCGTTTGATCAATATCGCCCTTCCCCGGGTACGTGACTTCCGCGGGATCAGCGACCAGTCCTTTGACGGCCGCGGTAACTATGCCTTCGGCGTAAAGGAACAGCTGATTTTCCCAGAAATCGATTACGACAAGATCGACCGGATCCGCGGCATGGATATCATTGTGGTAACCACGGCAAAGACTGATGAAGAAGCCCATGAGCTCCTGACCCAGTTTGGGATGCCGTTCAAGAAGTAACTGGAGGATAATATGGCAAAGAAGTCTATGTTGGAACGTGAGAAGAAAAGAGCTCTCACCGTTCAGAAATATGCAGCAAAGCGCAAAGCCTTAAAAGAAGCCCATGATTACGAAGGTCTTTCCCGCCTTCCCAAGGACGCATCCCCCACACGCCTGCACAATCGCTGCAAACTGACTGGCCGTCCCCACGGCTATATGCGTAAGTTTGGGATCTGCCGCAATCAGTTCCGTGACCTGGCCTACCTCGGTGAAATCCCGGGTGTCCGGAAAGCAAGCTGGTAAAGGATTTCGGGAGGAGGATAAATAATGGTAACAACCGATCCGATTGCGGATATGCTTACCCGTATTCGCAACGCGAACGATGCATATCACGAAAAGGTAGATATGCCTGCGTCAAGAGTAAAATCCGACATGCTTCAAATTCTGAAGGATGAAGGCTTCATCAGAGCCGTTGAACCGGTAGAGGTGAACGGGCATAAAGAGCTGAGAGTGGTATTGAAGTACGGCGCGAACCGTGAAAAGGTTATTAAAGGCCTGAAGCGTATTTCCAAGCCGGGGCTTCGTATTTATGCAAACAAGGAAGAACTGCCGAAGGTTCTTGGCGGGCTGGGCGTGGCAATTATTTCCACATCCAAGGGCATTATGACCGACAAGAAAGCCCGTAAGGAAGGCCTAGGCGGAGAAGTTCTTGCATATATCTGGTAAACCGTAGGAGGAAACAAATGTCTAGAATTGGCAAAAAACCGATTACGGTACCGGCTGGTGTGGAAGTCAAGATTGACGGCCAGACCGTGACTGTAAAAGGTCCGAAGGGGACACTGTCCCGCACAGTAAACAAAGAAATTTCCGTCATCCTCGAAGATGGAGTTATCAACGTATCCCGGTCTGACGATGAAATCAAAAGCCGTTCCCTTCATGGGCTGAACCGCACGCTGATCCAAAACATGGTGACCGGCGTGACCGAAGGCTTTGAAAAGAAACTGGAAATCCAGGGCGTTGGCTACAATGCGCAGATGCAGGGTAAGAACCTGAAATTGGCTCTTGGTTTCTCTCATCCCGTTATTGTAGAACCGCCGGAAGGCATTACTATTTCTACTCCGTCTGCTGTAGTTATCGTCGTTTCCGGCGCTGATAAGGATCTGGTCGGCCAGGTAGCTTCTGAAATCAGAGCATGGCGCCGTCCGGAGCCCTATAAGGGCAAGGGAATCCGTTATTCCGGTGAGCATGTACGCCGCAAGGCTGGTAAGACCGGCGCAACGAAGTAAGACAGGAGGAAAAAGATATGCGTAAAAATGCAAACAGGGCACAGGTGATTCGCCGTCATATGCGCCTTCGTCAGAAAATCTCCGGTACTGCTGAGCGCCCGCGGCTGAACGTATTCCGTTCGCTGTCAAATATCTATGCCCAGGTCATTAATGATGTAGAGGGCAAGACACTGGTAGCTGCCAGCACGCTGGACAAGGAAATTAAAGAAAAGACTGGCAACGGCGGCAATCAGGAGGCTGCTAAGGAAGTGGGGGCTCTCGTTGCGAAACGGGCTCTTGAAAAAGGCATTGCCGAAGTCGTATTTGATCGCGGCGGCTATATTTACCACGGCAGAGTCAAGGCTCTCGCTGAAGGGGCCCGCGAAGCAGGCTTGAAATTTTAAGGTAAAGGAGATCACACATGCCAAGATTTGAAAAAAAGGAATCCGACTTACAGGAAAACGTCGTGTTCATTAACCGCGTTGCTAAAGTCGTAAAAGGCGGTCGTCGTTTCTCCTTTGCGGCTGTTGTCGTTGTGGGCGACGGCAAAGGCAAGGTCGGAGCCGGATTGGGTAAGGCTGCCGAGGTTCCGGAAGCGATCCGCAAGGGTGTGGAAGACGCTAAGAAGAATATGATCACCGTTGCTCTGAAGAACGGGACCATTCCCCATGACATCGTCGGTGTATACGGTGCAGGCCGTGTATTTATGAAACCGGCGGCAGAAGGCTGCGGCGTTATTGCCGGCGGCCCAATCCGTTCCGTGCTGGCGTTGGCAGGGATTCGCAATATCCTTACCAAGTCGCTTGGCTCCAATAACCCGATCAATATGGTCCGGGCTACCATGGATGGGCTGTCCCGTCTGGCTAACGCAAAGGATGTGGCAGCGCTTCGCGGCAGGACCATCGATGAAATTTATAACGCGTAACAGGAGAGACGATCATGAGTAAAGTAAGAATTACCCTGAAAAAAAGCGTGATCGGCTCTAGGCCCGAGCACGTGGCAACCGTTAAAGCACTGGGACTGAGAAAGACGCAGTCCCAGGTAGTGAAAGAGATGACACCCCAGCTGAAGGGACAGCTTCAGGCCGTCCGTCATCTGGTCAGCGTGGAAGATGCGGAATAAGAGGGAGGTGCAGGAATGGAACTTCATGAATTGAAACCTGCAGAAGGTTCAAAACGCGCCCGCCGTCGTGTGGGCCGCGGTATCGGAAGCGGCATGGGCAAACAGGCTACCCGCGGCGCAAAGGGGCAACATGCCCGAACCGGTCATTCTGGCGGAACACGGCCGGGCTTTGAAGGCGGTCAGATGCCTCTGTATCGTCGTCTGCCGAAGCGGGGATTTAAAAACGTACTGGCTAAGCAGTATGCTGTCATTAATGTAGAACAACTAAACGTATTTGAAGATAATACGGAAGTGAATCCGGCGGTTCTCGTAGAGGCAGGCATTCTGAAAAATGTCCACGACGGCGTGCGTGTCCTTGGAAACGGAGAAATCACAAAGAAGCTGACCGTTGTTGCTCAGGGCTTCACAAAAACCGCGCAGGAGAAAATTGAAGCAGCAGGTGGAAAAGCAGAGGTGATCTGATATGGGGTCTGTTATCGCAAACCTTTTTGCAAACAAAGAACTCAAAGATCGCATCCTTTTCACATTTTTTATGTTTGTCATTTTCCGGCTCGGTGTTCATATTCCGGTGCCGGGAGTGGATACCTCCGTGCTGGAGAGTCTGTTTACCCAGGGCAATCTGTTCGGGTTCTTAGACCTCTTCTCCGGCGGAGCGCTCAGCAAGTTTTCCATATTTGCTATGAGCATTACCCCATTCATCAACTCATCCATTATCATGCAACTCCTCACAGCAGTCATTCCGACACTGGAGGAGTGGCGCAAGGATGGGCAGGAAGGGTTCAAAAAAATCCAGAAAGCAACCAGATACTTCACGATTTTTCTGGCGGTTATTCAAGCTTTTGGCATGACTTATGCCCTTCGCATCAATGATGCGCTGGTGGATAACAGCTGGCTGTTCTTCTTCTTTATCATCGTGGTTCTCACTGCAGGCACCTGCCTTTTGATGTGGATCGGCGAGAAAATTACGGAGTACGGCATCGGGAATGGGATTTCCCTGATCATTTTCTGTGGTATCGTTGCCCGCTTCCCTCAAGGCGTATCTACAGTGATTGATTATCTGAAAATAGGGACCATCAGTCCCTTCCAGCTACTGATATTCGTGGTCATCGCCTTGGCTATGATTCTCGTGGTCATCGAAACCAATGAAGGGCAGCGGCGAATTTCGATCCAGTACGCCAAGCGCGTCATTGGCCGCAAGATGTATGGTGGTCACTCCACCTACCTTCCACTGAAGGTCAACCAGGCAGGGGTCATCCCGATCATCTTTGCGTCATCCATTTTGATGCTTCCCATTACGCTGGCCCAGTTCATTCATGTAGACTGGGTGCAGTCGGCAGCAGCCTTCTTTGGATGGGGTACTTGGCCGAATACGATCTGCTACGGGATCCTGATTTTCATCTTCACCTACTTCTATACGGCGATCACGGTGAACATCAAAGATCTGGCAGATAACATGAAAAAATATGGTGGCTTCATTCCGGGAATCCGTCCGGGGGAACCGACCATGATGTTCATTGACAAGGTTCTGACGAGAATCACGCTTACCGGTGCGATTTTCCTGGCCCTCATCGCGATACTCCCGAATTTCATCGGGAATATCACCGGCATCCAGGGCGTCTACTTCGGCGGCACATCACTGTTGATCGTGGTCGGCGTCGCGCTGGATACAATGCGGCAGGCACAGTCCTACATGGTAACCCGCAATTACCAAGGCTTTATTAAGTAAGGAGTAGGGATATGTATATCTTATTAATGGGACCTCCTGGAGCCGGCAAAGGCACCCAAGCGGAACGGCTCGTTCGTGATTACGGAATCCCTCAGATTTCTACCGGAGATATGTTCCGAGCAGCTGTGAAATCCGGAACGGCCCTTGGGAAGGAAGCCAAAAGCTACATGGACAAGGGAAACCTTGTGCCTGATTCCGTAACAGTCGGGATTGTTAAGGAACGGCTTGGTATGGAGGACTGCAAAAAGGGGTGGATTCTTGATGGATTCCCCCGTACAGCCGCGCAGGCGGCGGCGTTGGATGCAATTCTCCATGATATGGGCATCGCTCTTACTGCGGTGGTTTCCATCAGCGCGAACAAAGAGGATTTGGTGAAGCGGGTCAGCGGACGTCTCGTCTGTCGATCCTGCGGTGCCTCCTTCCATAAGCTTTTCAGAAAGCCCAGGGTGGACGGCGTCTGCGATAATTGCGGCGGCGAGCTGTATCAGCGGGCTGACGACAACGAAAAAACGGTAGCCGAACGGCTTTCCGTTTATGAAACATCCACGAAACCGCTCATTGATTACTACAAGGTAAGCGGCTGCTACTACGAAATCGACGGAGACCAGTCCATGGACAAGGTCTACGAGGATATCAGGGCCGCTCTTGAGAAGGCATCCAAGTGATTATTGTTAAGACAGCGGAAGAAATAGAGAAGATTGCGGCCGCAGGGAAGCTGACCGCGGACACACTCTCTATGCTCGAGAAAGCAGTCCAGCCCGGTATATCTACGCTTGAGCTGGATCAGATGGCGGAAAAATTTATCAGGGACGGAGGCGGTATCCCGAGTTGCAAGGGCTATGAAGGATATCCGGCAACCCTCTGTACATCTGTCAACGAAGTAGTGGTTCATGGTATCCCCTCAGCCAGAAAGATTTTGAAAAAGGGCGATATTATTTCTATTGATCTTGTGGTAGAATTAAATGGTTACATGGGTGATTCCTGTGTTACTGTTCCCGTAGGGCATACTAACAAGAAAAATACGCAGCTTCTGCAGGTGACGGAAGGTGCGCTTTTTGCGGGTATTAAACAGGCTGTCGCCGGACATACCGTTGGAGACATCGGTCATGCGGTGGAAAGCTATGTGAAACCCTACGGCTATGGAGTGCTCCGGGAGTACGTAGGCCATGGGATTGGTACGGATATGCACGAGGATCCGGAAATACCGAACTATGGAAGGCCGGGTCATGGCCCGCGCCTAGAAGAAGGCATGGTTATCTGCATTGAACCCATGATTACCATGGGGACAAGCGAGATCATCACCCTTCGTGACGGCTGGGGCGTTGTTACGGCAGACGGGCTTCCTGCCTGCCACTTTGAACACACCATTGCCATTACAAAGGATGGTCCTAGGATTTTGACGCTCAGAGACTGAGCGGATGTGCCAAAGGAGGCTCCCATGAGCAAGGCAGACGTTATTGAGGTGGAAGGCAAGGTCGTTGAAAAGCTTCCCAATGCTATGTTCCGAGTTAAATTGGAGAACGGCGGCCACATTGTGCTGGCCACTATTTCCGGCAAAATGCGCATGAATTATATCCGCATTTTGCCGGGAGACAAGGTAACCCTTGAACTAACCCCCTATGATCTGGAACACGGCAGGATAACCTATCGTTACAAGTAGTAAGGAGGAACCACGATGAAAGTCAGACCGTCGGTTAAAAAGATGTGCGACAAATGCAAGATCATCAAGCGCAAAGGCCGCGTCATGGTTATTTGCGAAAATCCGAAGCATAAGCAGAGACAAGGTTAAAAGAAAAGGAGGAAAAAGAGTAGATGGCACGTATAGCTGGTGTAGACTTACCAAGAGATAAGCGCGTTGAGATCGGCTTGACTTATATTTATGGAATTGGCCCCACTCTTTCTAAGAAAATTTTAAGCGACGTAGGAATTGATCCTGACGTCCGCGTGAGAGATCTCACGGAAGACGATGTTGCAAAAATCCGCAATGCCCTTGCTGATTATAAAGTAGAAGGCGATCTCCGTAGAGAAGAATCCCTCAACATTAAGCGTCTTGTGGAAATCGGTTCGTACAGAGGCCGCCGTCACAGAGAAGGATTGCCCACCCGCGGACAGCGCACAAAGACTAATGCTCGGACCCGCAAAGGCCCGAGAAAAACCATCGCTGGCAAGAAGACCGCGACGAAATAATGTTGAAGGAGGTATACAATGGCTACGGTAAAAGCAAAAGGTAAGAGAAAAGAAAGAAAACATGTAGAATCCGGTGCGGCACATATTCGTTCCACCTTCAATAATACGATCGTGACGATTACCGACTCCAACGGAAATACCATCGCATGGGCTTCCGCAGGCGGGCTCGGATTCAAGGGCTCTCGTAAGAGTACCCCTTTTGCGGCGCAGATGGCAGCAGAACAGGCGGCTCGTGTCGCGATTGATCAGGGCATGCGTCAGGCCGACGTATTCGTCAAAGGACCTGGCGCCGGCCGTGAAGCAGCGATTCGCGCGCTGCAAGCAGCAGGCATTGAGGTCAGCAGCATTAAGGACGTAACACCGATTCCTCACAACGGTTGCCGTCCTCCGAAACGCAGAAGAGTATAACAACAATAAATTCCTTTGCGTAATAATTTGGCGCGTTCAGCGCAGAAGGAGGACTTTCGGATGATCGAAAATACAGGCTTCACGATCAAGACGGTGACCATGAGCGACGACAAACGGCATGGCGTATTTACCTGTGAACCTCTGGAAAGAGGCTACGGTATCACTCTTGGAAACAGCTTGCGTCGTGTGCTGCTCTCATCGTTAGACGGTGTGGCTATTACATCTATCAAAATTGATGGAGTGCTCCATGAATTTTCCACCATGGACGGCGTCAAGGAAGATGTAACAGACATGATACTGAATTTGAAAAAAATCCGTTTTCTGGCACATCCGGAAGCGGAATTTCCGATAACGGTACGTGTGGATATCACTAAAGAAGGCGTGGTTCATGCGGGAGACATTGCACTTCCTGCGGAGCTTGAGGTTCTGAATACCGACCTGGTACTTTGCGTATTAGACGCCGATGCCCATCTGGGAATGGAAGTTACCATCGACAAAGGGCACGGCTACGTTCCTTTTACGAAAAATAAAAAGGATAGCGATGCCATTGGTGTCATTCCCATCGACTCCATTTATTCTCCTGTCATTAAATGCAACTACACTGTCAGCGATACTCGGGTAGGCAATGAAATGGACTATGACAAGCTGACGCTGGAATTGGACACCGATGGATCGATCAGTGCAGAGGATGCCGTGGCAACCGCTGCAGAAATCCTGATCGAATGCTTTGAAAATTTCCGCAAGCTTTCCGCTCACTTGGGCAGCGATTCTGCTTCGGATGCTCGGGAAGATGAGGGCAGCTCCTCGGAAACGGGAGCCCTAGATCTTACCAGTATTCCCATTGAAGAATTGGAGCTGTCTGTCCGCGCATTCAACTGTCTCAAGCGGGCCGAAATCAATATGCTCGATCAGCTGACAGAAAAGACAGAGGATGAATTGACCCGTGTACGTAACCTTGGCAAGAAATCGGTAGATGAAATCAAAGAGAAGCTGGCGGCCTTCCGCGGCCTCGGGCTTCATCTGAAAAATCCCAAGGATTGATAAATTAGGAGGAAAAACATGTCTCGCAGCAAACTCAGAAGAACCAGCGCTCCTCGTAAGGCGCTGCTTCGCGCTCTGGTTACCTCCTTGTTCCAGCGTGGCCGCATCACGACCACAGAAGCAAAAGCAAAGGAGCTCCGCCACGTGGCAGATAAAATGATTTCTCTCGCTAAGCGGGGAGATCTCCATGCGCGCCGTCAGGCAGAAGCTTTCATCATGGACAAGGCTGTAACGAAAAAGCTTTTTGACGAACTGGCTAAAAAATTCAATAACCGCAACGGCGGCTATACCCGCATCATGAAGGTAGAAGCTCGCCTTGGCGACAATGCGCCTCAGGCAATTATTGAACTGGTCGACTAAAAGAAGGAAAAGACCTCTCGTGAGAGAGGTCTTTTTTGCGCCGCATCCGAATTTTTTTAAGAGACCCTTTGCGGGCAAGAGATTTTAATGCGGGCTATAGTATAATTAGGAATAATACGGGGCATCAAAGAAAACAGATGACTGGCGATGATATTTTTTAACTGTTGAAGACCGTGGGAAGGGAAGCCTTCCGTGAGGTGAACATGAGCATGGATTTTACGATTCCTGATATGGAAGAAGCGATCCGCAGACAGGAGAAGGGGCGGATGAAGAAGCCTCGACGAGCAGGGAATCTCCGCTTGGGAGCTCCTCTTAGAGCGCTGGAAATAAAATATGACGCCCATCTTGTGTCAGAGGACGAGGACCGGCAGGTGTCCTTTTATTCCATCGATGGCGGCGATGTAGAAATATATGGAGCCGCACCTCATTTGATCGGCGCCGCGGCGCGAAAGAAAAAGGTATGCGCCCTTTATTTGGAGCTGTCGCACAGCGAGCGGGACGCATTGGTTCAGCGCATCACCGAGACTGAAGGAGAGCCGGTGAAAAGCGGCGCTCTTTTGATCTGGGCTGACACGGCGACCTCTATTTTTCTGGACAAGGCAGATGGAAACGGTCTGTCCTCACTGGCCATTATGGACACGGACGCTGCGAAAGCGCTGGAGGATCATGCCCAAGCGCAGCGGGAAGAGGAGCAGGAACAAAAGGGGGGCTTCGGCCGTCTTTGGTCGGCCTACATTGATCCGGTAGGGCGGATCGATCGGCGAGCCTACATCATCCGCATGCTTACCGTAGGCATTCCAGCAGCGTTCCTCTTCGGCTTTTCATGGATTTATCCTGAGCGGTTTGTAGGGGATACGAATCCTTTTATCGTGACCTTCCTTGTAGGAGGTTCCATTCTGGCAGTGGCCATGATCAGCCTTGCCATCCGGAGGCTGTCGGATATTGGCTGCTCTCATTTGTATTACTGGGGATTTTTTGCGCTCCTCTTTTCGATCAATCAGCTGGGCGGAAAATTTCTCGGAAGTGATCTTATGGCGACGCGGATTGTGGGGCTGTTCTTTATGGCAGCCTGCGTGGGACTTGCCTTTTTCCCGGGAGAGCCTCGAAAAAATAAATACGGACCCGTGCCGAAGCGCGGAGCATGAAGAGCTGCCGTCAGGCGGCTCTTTCAGTTGAAAAAATAAGCAGGTGGTATATACTGAAAGACATCGGGCCGGGCAGAGCCGCACCGGCTTATAATTCCCTGCAAAGGATGGTCCTATGGTTCTGTTTCAAATCCTGTGGAACGATATACTGCCCCTGTTTGCGTTTTTCGGCATGGGCTGGGTCCTTGATTCCAAATTTAAAATTGATATACTCACGTACAACAAGCTCACGCTGCAGGTAGTGCTGCCGGGATTTATTTTCTACAGCGCCTATCTGTACGAGCCTGCTGCGGCGGATTGGCTTTTGATTCCGTCGTCTCTGGTGCTTCTTATGGGCATGTATCTGATCTCCCGCTTCACCGGCGTTGCGCTCGGCATGGGTGAGGATAAGGAAGGCTTGTTCCGGGCGGTATCTACCTTCGGTAACGCGGGAAATATCGGGGTCGCCCTGATTTTGATGATGTATTCCCATGAGCCCTTTCTGTCTGGCAGCGATGCGCCTTTTCTGGCTGATGCCCGGGGTGCCATCGTCATTCTGATGCTGGTGATGAACCTTGCGGTGAATACAATGGGAGCGGCGCTCTTAGGGACGAAGGGTCTTTCTATGACCGCCTTTATGAAAAGCATGGTCGCCATGCCCGCCGCGTGGGCCGCAGCTGCAGCGATTCTTGTGCGCCTTGTGGGGCTGCATTTGGAAGGGACCTTTGTTTGGCCGGTGCTTCTTCATTTCTCCGGCGCTTTTCTGGTGCTTGTCACAGTCAGCGTCGGAGTCCAGCTACATCGGTCAAGGCTGGTGCGTCCCTGCCGTTTCATGTGGGCCTCGGCAGTACTGAAACTCATTGTGTCACCGCTTCTGGCGCTTTGGGTAATTTACATTTTAGGCGGCATGCATCCGATCAGTGCCCAGGTATTTTTTATCGTGTCTGGCATTCCGTCGTCCATCACGCTGGTGATGTATGCGTCGGACTACGACGTGTATCCCTCGCTGGCCACCCAGTCAGTGCTGTTTAATACGGTGCTTGGGATCGTCACCATGACCGCCGTGATTTATCTCGCCCGGGTGCTGTTCCCGGCGGCGGTATAGGAGGGGCCATGGCATTTTTACAGATCATCACCGACAATATCCTTCCCCTTCTTATTTTTGTCGCCATCGGCTACGGGCTGGACCGGAAATTTCATCTGGACGTGCAGTCCTTGACGAAGCTGACCTTTTACGTGGTGCTGCCCTGCTTTATTTTTTACAGCATTTACGTGGCCGAGCTGTCCCTGTCATTGGTGAACGTGTTTATCCTGTCCATCCTTCAAATGCTTTTGATTGGCATCATCGGCGTCATCATCGGGAAGCTCCGCGGCTATCCTGCGGGAAAGGTGGAGGCCTTCAAAAATGGAACCATGTTTTCCAATAATGGAAATATCGGCATTGCCCTGATTGCTCTTGTTTTCAGCAACGCCCCCTACATAATCAACGGGAGTGCCCCTTATCTGGCAGAAGCTAGTGCGGCAGCCACTATGATGCTGGTGCAGATGAATATGTTTTTGAATACCCTCGGCCTGTATCAGGCAGGCAAGGGCGCCATGTCGCCGAAGGACGCGCTGGCTAAGGTATTTCATATGCCGGTGCCTTATACGCTGGCGGCAGTGTTTTTGATCAAATGGTCCGGCTTTGATATGACGGCTACCTTCCTCTGGCCAATGCTTGAAAACTGCGCCATGGCGCTGGTGGCCATCGTCATGATGGCGCTGGGCATGCAGATCTATCGGAGCACGATCCGTTTCGGTGATCTCGATGTGTGGCTCGGCTGCTTTGTGCGGCTCATTTTAGGGCCCGTTATGGGCTATGTGCTCATCGTGGCATGGGAGCTGGCAGGCCATCCCTTTGATAACGTGACCTGTCAGACAATTCTCATCATGTGCAGTGTGCCGGGGCCGGCCAATTCCGTTTTGTATGCCGTAGAATTCCATAACCATGAGGACTTTGCCACAAATCTGGTGATGATGAGCACCTTCCTGTCCTGCGTTACCATGGCTGCCGTGATTTACGTAGCCCGCGTTTTGTTTCCACTGGCATAAATGAGAGGCTCTCTTGCGACAAGAGGCCTCTTTTTTTGCGCCTTCTTTTGCTATGAAGGGGACAAGGGTAAGAAGTATGTAAATTCATTGGCGCTTATATTTTTATAGTGATTATACCTATTGAACTTGCTATAATTGAGTTATCAGGACAGCAAAGTGTAGATAAACGGAGACATTTTTATGAACTGGCATGATAAGCGGGTCTGGATTGTGCTCATTATAGTGATTGGAATCATCGCGATCACCGTGGCCCGAGTCTTTATGAATATACAAGCGCAGAGGGAGGAGGCTCGCCGGTCGGGGCAGCACAAGGCGTCTGCGGTGGCAGCGGCGCATCCCTTGCGAAGGTCTATCGTTCCGGTGGTCCGTTTTTCCGGAACCTTAGATCCGGTGTGGCAGGCAGACGTGGCAGCCAAGGTGGACGGCCGGATCGAGCAGATTCTTGTGAGAGAAGGGCAAACGGTTTCCTCTGGCACCGCCCTTGCTGTTTTGGAGACCACCGACACGGCGGCAGACCTTCTTCATGCGGAAGGGGCTTGGCTTGACGCAAAAACAAATTTTGAGAAAGCTTCTCTCGATGTAGAGCGGTACGAAAAATTATATGAAGCTGGCGCGGTTTCTAAGGAGACCGCCGACAATTACCGATTCGGGCTGGAAAATGCGAGAGGCAAGCTGGATGCCGCTAAGGGCGCACTGGATGCGGCCCGGTCGAAGGCAAACGGCACGGTGGTTACCACGCCACGGTGTGGGATCGTGCAGAAACGGTATTATCAGGAGGGCTACTACGCTAAGGCGGGAACGCCGCTGTTCAATGTAGCAGATATTTCTACCCTCCTTGCAAAAATTTCCATTCCCGAGGGCTATGTGTCGTCGGTGGCAGTAGGAAGCACGGTGCAATTTGCCATGCCTGCCATGAGCGGTGCTGCCCGAGAGGCAGAAGGGGTGATTACCCGCATATCGACGGTGGCATCTCAGCCGTCCCGTACCTTTGAGGCGGAGGTGACCGTGGACAATCATGACGGCCGCCTGTTCGGCGGTGTCTATGCCGATGCGTCTATTAGGGCGAAGCCCAAGGACGACGCTCTTGTGGTGCCTTTATCGGCCATCGTCATGCGGGATGATCAGCGCACGGTGTACGTCATTGAGGACGGTGTCGCCGTGCGGAGGGTGATTGTCACCGGTTATATCGGGAATGATCAGGTTGAGGTGTTGTCGGGCATTTCCGAAGCTGATCTGGTTATTACCGGCGGGCAGAATAAAATTCGCGAGGGCAGCCGGGTGAAGATATCCGAAGAGGGAAACGGCGCTGATGATTAAAACATTTATCCAACGTCCCGTTTTTACCACTATGTTCATTCTGGTGCTGGTGGTCTTCGGGATCTGGTCGTATCCGGATCTGGGGCTTGACCTGTACCCCGACGTGGATATGCCTTATGTGGCGGTCACCGTTACCTACGAGGGCACCGCACCGGAGGAAATGGAAACGCTGGTCACCAAGCCCATCGAAAACAGAATCAGCCAGGTGTCGGGCATCAAAACGATTGCCTCCACGATCCGAGAGGGTTATTCACAGACGGTACTGGAGTTTGATATCGGTACTGATCCCCGTCAGATGGCATCAGAGGTGCGGGAAAAGGTGTCCTCCGTGCGGAAGCGGCTCCCTGACGATATTGACGAGCCGGTGGTGCAGCGCTTTGACGCGGCAACCGCGCCGATCGTGACCTATACTTTTTCGTCGGACAAGCGGAGCACAGGAGAAACCCGCCGCCTTGTGAGCGATCTTTTGAAGGACGACCTCCAGATGATCGACGGCGTGGCAGACGTAGCGGTAGTAGGCGCGGCAGATCGGGCCATCAAGGTTCATGTAGACTCGGAAAAGCTCGCCGCCTACGGTCTTTCCTTCCAAACGGTGCTGGAAAGGGTCAATTCCGCCAATCAGAATACGCCTGGCGGGAAGATACGGGACGAAAAAAATACGATCACCGTACGAACACTGGGCAAATTTACCGGCATTGACGATTTTAAGAATATCATCGTCGCCAGTGTGGGCGGCCGGACGGTGTATCTCACTGATGTGGCCGATGTAACCGATGATTTTGAGGATGCTGAGACCTATTCCCGCACTAACGGCGTGCCGTCAGTCATGCTGGCGGTGCGGAAGCAGTCCCGCACCAATACGGTGCAGGTCACTGATGCGGTAAATAAGCGGCTGAATGAGCTCATGACCTCCATGCCACCGGACGTGCGGATGGATATTATCAACGATCAGTCCCGGTTTATCCGCGAAAATGTGAGCGACGTATGGAATACGATTCTGTTCGGCGGATTTTTAGCGCTAGTCATTACCTATCTGTTCCTGCGGGATTTCCGAGCTACCATCATCGGCGGCCTGTCTATCCCCATGTCAGTCATCGCATCGTTCTTCCTGATGAAGCTCATGGGCTTTACGCTGAATAATATGTCTCTCATGGGCCTGTCGCTGGCGGTAGGATTTTTGATCGATGACGCCATCGTGCTGGTAGAAAATGTATTCCGCCACATGGAAATGGGAAAAAAGCCTAAGCTGGCCGCCGCGGACGCCACAAAAGAGCTGATGCTTGCCATTTTGGCCACGTCTATGTCCCTTCTGGCGGTCTTTGTGCCCATCGGAAATATGGGTGAGGTAGTAGGGCAGTACTTCAAGCAGTTCGGCCTGACTGTAGCCTTTGCTTTGATTTTTTCCACCGTAGCCGCCTATTCGCTGACACCGATGATGTCGGCGCACTGGCTGACGGATATTTCCAAAGGCAAGGGCGACAATCACCGCCCCAAGGCGGTCACCAAGGTGTTGGACGCATTTAACGACGGCTTTGAATACGTGCGGAGCCTTTACTCTGCCTTCATGGGTGTCGCGGTGCACCATCCGAAGAAAATTATTGCCATCGCCTTTGCGACGCTGCTGTTTAATCTGCTGCTGGTTCCCTTTTTAGGCACTGAGCTGCAGCCGGTGTATGATTCGGGCGAATTCAAGGTGAGCCTTAAGGCGCCGCCCGGCACGGGACTGGAGCAGATGGAAGCATGGAGCCTGCCTGTGGAGCAGGAAATCATCGGACAGGACGGTGTCCGGGTGGAGGCGCTTCATCTGGGCGGCACCCGCACTCCGGTCAACGAAGGCACCATCAATGTAAAGCTGGAGCCTTTGGCGGACCGGAGCAAGGGCATGCTGGCCATCATGGCAGATCTGAGAAAGAAATTCTCTGACATCGGCACCATGCAGGTCAACGTGATTACCAACCAAGGGGGCCGCGGCGATTCGAGGCCGGTGCAGATCGGTCTTCGGGGCAGCGATTTGACGAAGCTGACCGGCTACGCCAATGCTCTCGCGGAAAGCATTCGGGCCGTCCCCGGCGCCACTGACGTGGACATCATCGGCATTGATCCCGAGCCGGAGATCATTGTCCGGCTGAATCAGGCCAAGGCGGCCACGCTGAGGCTGGATAATACCGAGGTGGGCAGGGTGGTGCAGTACGCCTTCCAAGGAAAGAGCACTGGCCGTTCCTACACTATCGGAAATAATGATTACGATATCATTCTTCAGCTGAATAAGGACCGCCGGCGTTCGCTGCAGGATGTGGCGAACCTGCAGGTATCGTCCAAGTCCGGCGAATTTGTCCGCTTAGGCGACGTGGCAGACGTAGAGCTTCTGTCCGGCCCGACTCGCATCGAACGGGAGGGACGGCAGCGGCAGATCGCGGTTTATGCGAATACCTCCGGCATTTCTCCCGGCGAGCTGCTCTCTACGATTCAAAGCAATCTCATTCCCGAGCTGAATATGGATATCGGCTACACCTATGATTTAATCGGCGATTCGGATATGATGAGCCGTATCTTTACAGAAATCACGAAGGCGGTCATTTTAGCCATTATTCTCATCTACATGGTGCTGGCCGCAGAATTTGAAAGCTTCACGCAGCCCTTTGTGATCATGATGTCCCTGCCCTTTGCGGTGATCGGCGCGGTACTGGGACTGCTGACGGCAGGGCAGACCGCCAACATGATGTCTCTCATCGGCTTTACCATGCTTTTGGGACTAGTCACAAAGAACGCGATTCTTCTGGTGGACTACGCCAATCAGCAGCGGAACAAGGGACACCCCTTGACGGAGGCCGTCCTTGAGGCATGCTCTCTCCGTCTCCGGCCGATTCTTATGACGACCCTCTCCACGCTTCTTGGTATGCTGCCGGTGGCGCTGGGCCTTGGCGCAGGCGCCGAGCTTCGGCAGTCCATGGGGATGGTTCTCATCGGCGGGCTCACCACGTCCACGTTGCTGACGCTGGTAGTGGTGCCGCTGATTTACCTCCTCACGGAGCGGTACAAGGAACGAAAGCATCTTCATATTCATGACCGCTAGGCGTTAACGGCTCATGATACAAGTAATTAAAAAAGATTTCCTGCAAGGGGAAATCTTTTTTTGTGTCGATTTTTTATGCCTTCGCGTGGTAGACTAAACTGTCTCTGCCTTTTCCTGCGGAGCGTCCTGCGCCTCTGCTTCAGCGGGATGCTCCTCTTGTTCCGGTTCGGCTTCTTCTATGGCCTCTGCCGGTTCAGCTTCCACTGCTGCGGGGGCGGGTTTCTTGATTTCGAGCGCCGATTCCGGGAGCTCCGGCGCGGCTTGCTTCTCGATAGAGTGAATCATGGACAGGGTATGCTCCAGATTAGCCTTGATTTTTTCGATGTATAGCTTCAGATCGCCCTCGGTGCGGGCAATGGTTCTGGCTGTGGTCTGGCGATATGCCTCCGCATCGGCAAGAATGCGCTTGCTTTCTGTTTCGGCCTGAGCAAGAGCGAGGTCGGCCTCCTTCTGAGCGTTCTTTTTAACGGATTCGGCGGTGTCCTTCGCGAGACGGAGGGTGTTGTGCATCGTCTCCTCCATCTTTTCAAAGTTGGACAGCTTCGCCCGGAGGGTTTCCATTTCCTCTTCCATTTCCCGATGCTCCTTGTAAATCTGCTCGTAATCAGCCACAAGATCCTGCAGGAAGCTGTCTACCTCGTCCGGCGCGTAGCCGCGGATGCCCTTGGAAAAGTCTTTGTTGTGAATGTCCATCGGAGTTATCACTGGTATCACCTCATCAAAAGCGGGACCGCTGTCCCGAAATGAAAGCAAGCGGCGAAGAAAGCCTTATCTCTGTAGTGTTTTACTTGCCCAATTATAACAAAAATGGAAAGGGTATGACAAATTAAAGGGCGGAGGTGTCCGAAAAATGGGGATACAAGAGTGAAAATAATAAAATTTGACTGCAAGTCATTGCCTTGCCGGCGCAAGTTACGTATAATAAATGTGAAGTTTACATAAAGCGAGGCAGCTATGAGATTTACAAAAAAAGCGATTCGTACCAAGGGCAGGATTTTGAAGGCCGCCCGGGAGCTCATCAATTCCCGCAGCTTTGACCGGGTGTCTGTGGAGGACATTACTCGGGAGGCCGGTGTGGCGAAGGGCACCTTTTACCATTACTTCACCACCAAGGAAGAGCTGGTCAAGGTTTTGTGCGAGGAGCGCGTTGAAAAACTTCAGGCAGAGGCGCTTGCTATGGAAGGAACCCTGGCAGAGCGGCTGAATTTTTATTTCCTCGAGCTTATTCGGGACGGTGACCGGGCGGGCGTGCATCTCATGCGGCGCTGGCTGCGGGACCTGATGGATCCGGAGGTGCTTGACGAGGAAAATCTGGCGCCTTTCAAAAACGGCACCAAGGACGTGGAGACCATTCTTCAGAGTGCCAAGGAGCGGGGCGAGCTCAAGCCGAACACGCCGGTGGTGATGCTGTCTCATCTTTTCATGAGCCATCTTTACGGCGCGGTCACCCTGTGGTGCATGATGGGCGGCAGCTACACCCTTCAGTCGGCGGCCGACAAATATCAGGAGCTCGACGTGGGTCATGTGCTGCGGGGGTATTTGACCGATCCGGACAGCTGAAATCAGAGGGTCATTTTTGAAGTCTCGATTTTCATGGGAATTTTTCTGCTCTCTTGCGGTGAGAGTCATTTTTTTATATACTAAGGTTGGGAAGATTTTGACCATAGGAGTGTCATATGTTACGTAGCAAGCAGGTATACCTAACAAAAAAGAAGCTGCTCGACTCAGCGAGGGAGCTTATCAGCAGCCGCGGCTTTGACGCGGTATCCGTGGACGATATCACGAAGCATGCCGGCGTGGCGAAGGGGACCTTTTATCATTACTTCGACACGAAGGAAGCGGTGGTGGTGGCTCTGGCCCGGGAAAGCATGGAGGATCTTGTGGACCGGGCGATCCATATGGAAGGGACTCTGCAAGAGTGGCTCGCCTTTTACATACAGGTCATGATGGAGCAGCTGGAATTTTCCGGCGTGCGCCTTGTGCGTCAGTGGATGCGGAGCGTCATGGATCCGTCGCCGGCAGGGCGGGACGGCGTGAAGGACATCTCCTGCGGCTACGATGCGTTTTCCAGAATTTTTATCCGCTCTGTGGAGCGGGGCGAGCTTAAGACCGACACGTCGGTGGACACCCTGACCAAGCTGCTTCTGTCTCATGTGTACGGAGCCATTGTGATCTGGTGTATCATGAACGGGTCCTTTTCCATCGCTAAGGAAGGCGCTCATTATGCCAGCCTTGAGCTGACCACCCTTTTATCGCCATATCTGGCGGAGAAATAAAAAAGCGGGAGCCTCCCGCTTTTTTATTGCCTCTTTTATTGCTTCCAAGGCCGCAAGGTTTGACACTGTCTGCCTGTGCGTGTACAATAACCATGTTATGGAAGGGTGTCCGAGCGGTTGAAGGAGGCGGTCTTGAAAACCGTTAACCTTGCAAAGGGTTCATGGGTTCGAATCCCATCCCTTCCGCCAACATGCCGGTATCGTCCGGCGAAGACAACCGGCATCCGGGATATTTTGACAAGACCCGGGCTGCCGGTTGTCTGTTTTATTTTTTGGAGGCTGCGATGGTTATACGCGGGCATACGGTCCGTTGGCTGCGTCTGGCAGGCCATATCACGGGGCTTGCTATCGGTGCCCTGATTTATTCGGCAGGGCTCAATCTCTTTCTTGTGCCAAATCACGTTATTGACGGCGGCGTGACAGGCATTTCCCTTTTAATTGAACGCTTGACCGGGATTTCCTTTAGCGTCCTCATTGTGCTGCTGAATCTTCCCTTCTTTTACTTCGGCTATAAACGGCTCGGCGCGAGGCTGGCGGCGTATTCTCTTTTTGCGATCCTCATGCTGTCTCTGTGGAGCCATGTGTTTTCCCAAATGGAGCCGGTCACCACGGATCCCTTCCTGTCTACCATATTCGGCGGCATCATCATCGGCCTCGGGGTGGGCATCGTCATAAAAAGCGGCGGCTCCACCGATGGCACAGAGGTAGTGGCGATCCTGCTGGACCGGCGGTCCTCGTTCTCGGTGGGGGAGATCATCATGTTTTTCAACCTGTTCATTCTGGGAAGCGCCGCCTTTGTATTCAGCCGGAACAGCGCCATGTATTCTCTCATTACCTACTTCATCTGCTCCAAGGTGATCGATTCCGTCTCCACCGGCCTCGACTCGTCCAAGGGAGTATTCATCGTGACTACCATGTATGATGCGGTGTCCAATGCCATCGTTCATGACATGGGCCGCGCCGCCACACGCCTTCACGGGCAGGGCGGATTCCTGCGGGAAGAAAAGGACGTGCTCTACTGCGTCGTGTCCCGTCTGGAGGTGACCAAGCTAAAGCATGTGGTTCATGACGTGGACCCATCGGCGTTCCTGTCCGTCTTCGATGTGCAGGAGGTCCACGGCGGCCTTGTGTCGGGGAAAAATAAATGACAGTCCCCGGGGGCGCAAGGCTCCGCTCATTGACACCTGCCGCCGGCTATATTAGAATAGTAGGCATACCGGGAGTGTTGCGCTCCCTGCCTGCAGGAAATCCTGCGGGCTTGTGAATGAGGAGGAAATTGATCTATGAAAATGAATAAGACAATTGCTGCGCTGGCTGCCGGCGCTATCACCTTAGGCGCTATGGTTTCCGCTTCTGCGGCCGGCATCGGCTACGTAAGCTCCAATGCCCTTCTTCGGGCTCATCCGAAAATGGAAAAGGCGCAGCTGGACCTGAGAAACGCGGCCCAGAAGGCGCAGGACAACTTCAACAAGCGCTCCGCCGGCAAATCCGATCAGGAAAAGCAGCAGATCGCCACTGAAATCCAGCGGGATCTGGACCAGAAGGAACAGACAACCATGAGCCCCATTCTGGCAGATATCCGCAAGGCCATTCAGGATGTGCGCAAGGAAAAGAATCTGGACATCATCCTTGAACAGGGTGCGGTCGTTGACGGCGGCGTAGACGTTACGTCCGCAGTAGCTGCCAAGCTGTCCAAATAAGCAAAGCCATACAAAACGCTTCCCTCGGGGGGGCGTTTTTTGCCCTGACAGGGAAAGTCTTTTACCATAAGGCTTGCTATTTATTTTTTCTATGGTAGGATAAAGAAAACATGGGATATCGAAAGTTTTAGATAAATAATAAACGGCTTCGCTTTTTTCAAAAACGAGCCTGTTTTTTATTCCCGGTGAAAATCATGAAGCGCTGAAGCGATGAGAGGGGACAGGCGTGTTATTGGAGAGGTAACACCGCTTCATGGAAGCTCGTGGGGCAATCGGTATCGTGTATCAAGCATTTTTAGCAGAAAGGAGATGGGATAAGTTGCGCAGACGCGCAGGAAGAAAGGAGTCATGAACTGTCAGGTTAACAACGTTTGGAGCGCCGTAAAAAATCACTACATCGTTGTGTCAGAGCTGGTGGCTCGCGCAAAAGGAATGCCCCAGGTCGGCTGAGGCGCGTGGCGGCAGCCGTCGCCGCGGTGGGCGCGCTCCTTTCCGAGCTCGGGAACGGCTTTTCTATGCGGCGCACGTTGAAAACGGACCCGGTGCCACCGGGACAAACGCTATCGCCATCATGGCAAACTCTGGCAATACCGCATCGGGAGCTCGTTCCGCCGCTATGGGGAGCAATACGAATGCTACTGGAGAAGACTCTTTCGCCGCCGGTTCGCCGTCCTTGCAAAGGAAACTGGTCCCTTGCTAAGGGGGAGTATTCTGTGGCCATAGGAAACGGCACGGAGGCCTCCGGAGCCTACGACATAGCGCTGGGCGGCGGAGAAAATATGCTGAAGGTAGGATTCTTCCTTAAAGTCGGGCACATAAGTGAATATGCGGGCTATTCCAAGGCGGCGCTCACGTCAGCGTTTGCAGACCAGAAAACAGCTGGATGCGCAGAGCGAAAAGATTGCTAAGACGGAAGCAGAAAATGAAAGCTTAAAGGACACCGTAAAGCATCAGCAGGATCAGCTCGCAAAGCAGCAGGATCAGCTCGAAGTCATCATGCAAAGACTGGCCGCAATGAATCAATAGCAATGTAAAAAATCCGCACTGCTCATGGGGCGGATTTTTTGATACAGCAAAACATATACAGCGTAATATTATAAATTTTCTAGAAGGTAGTCAAAAAATATTGCGGGGGGGGGTACACCTGTGCTATTATTTTTATAAAAGAAAAGACATCATTCGCAGAGCGAAAAAGAGAATACTCTTTTGTCCGGGATCGTGCTGACGGTGACGAGTTACAGAAAGGATGTCGACAAACATGCATCACGCAGGAAAAGAATGGCTGGAGCAGGGTATGGAGATCCGCAAGGGAGCGTCCCGCTCCATGAAGCGGTTGGCGGCAGCCATGGCAGTGTGCCTTCTCATAGGCGGAGGAAGTCTGTCCCACGCCGCGCCGATAGAAAACGGGGCCGGGGCTACCGGGGAAGGGGCTATCGCGTTTGGGAACGGTACAACCGCCTCGGGCGACTACTCGGTAGCCATGGGGAAAGATACAAAGGCCTCCGGGTGGGGCTCCTTTGCCGCAGGGCTCGACACGGAAGCTAAGGGAATTGAGTCCGTTTCCTTAGGATATTTTACACAGGCGCTCGGCAGCTATTCTGTCGCGATGGGGAGGGAGACAATCGCTTCCGGTGAGGCTGCAGTGGTCATGGGGACTAGATCGCAGGCCCTCGGGGCATACTCCTTTGTCATGGGCAGGGATGCGATCGGCAAAGGAGAGGAGTCCATCGCCGTCGGGTATGGTGCTCAAGCGACACAGGATTATGCCATGGCCATAGGTACGGTTAGCAGTGCCAGGGGAATAGGCTCTACTGCCTTTGGATATGGTGGGAAGGCTTCGGGTATGTATGCCGTCGGAATCGGCTACGGGTCTGACGCGAAGGGCGAAATGAGCCTTGGTCTGGTCGGCACCACCGCAGAAGATGCGACCTACTCCGTGGCTGCGGGATTTTCCTCTCAAGCAAATTTGCAGAGCAGCGTTGCCCTCGGGAGCTTTTCTGTAGCAGACCGGGAGAAGGGCGCTGTCGGGTACCTTGCGGGAGACGATACATCTGATGTTTTTGTAGCCACAGAGAGCGCAGTCTCCATCGGCGGCGGGCAGAATGAGGATGACGTGACAGTGACTCGGCAGATCACAGGCCTTGCGGCAGGGAGCGAGGACACCGACGCAGTGAACGTAGCCCAGCTTAAGGCAGTCCAGAGCCGGATTTTCGCCGGGGAGCACGTGGAGATCATCACGATAGGGGAATCGGATAAGTCCACCACTTACATCGTATCGGTAGACGCCAATGGGGAAGTAGAGAAGGATAATGACGGCATTGTCACTGGTGGCACCGTGTATAACGAAACCCGTATTGCTCAGGACGGTGCTTATACGCTGGTAGCTAATACCGCAGGCCAGAATATTACTGCCCTAGATACGCAGGTAAAACTCAATGCGGATGACATCATCCGGCTGAACAGCCGTCTCGATCGGGTCGGCGCGGGAGCAGCCGCACTGGCAGCGCTCCATCCGCAGGACTATGATCCTGAAGCGAAGTGGGATTTCGCTGCAGGCTACGGCCGCTACAAGGAGGCTAATGCGCTTGCCATCGGCGTATTCTACCGACCCAACGATGCGACTATGTTCTCCCTCGGAGGAAGCATGGGCGGCGGAGAAGACATGATGAATGTAGGTCTCTCCCTTAAAGTCGGTCACAGAGGTGAATACGCAGGCTATTCAAAAGCGGCCCTCACGTCAGTGATCGCGGATCAGAAAAAGCAGCTGGATGCGCAGAGCGAATGGATCGCTAAGACGGAAGCAGAAAATGAAAGCTTAAAGGACACCGTAAAGCATCAGCAGGATCAGATCGACGCGATCCTGCGGAAGTTGGAAGCTCTTTCCAAATAAAAAAGAAACGCCTCGTCCTGCGGGGTGTTTCTTTTTTGTCGCAAAAAAACGGCGCGCCTTTCTCGTGATAGAATGAGGAAGGCAAACGAAGTGACAAGGAAAGCGATGCATAAGGAGGGACAGTGATGAGGGATATTATTTTTCAGCGCCGTTCGGTGCGTTTTTCAAAGCTGACCCGATTTCCGAAGAAAATCTGCGTGAAATTTTAAGGGCCGGCATGTGGGCGCCGTCTCCCAAGAACCGGCAGCCTTGGAAATTTATTGCTGTGTCGGGAAAATCCAAGGAGGACATGCTTTCTGCCATGGCAGAGGGCATCGTCCGTTCGGAAAAGGGAAAAGGGGTGCTGTCGGGAACGCCGGAGCTGTACAGCAATGCGCGGTTTACGCTTCAGTGCATGACCCAAGCGCCCGTGACTGTGTTTGTGGTGAATCCTGAGGGCAGGAGCCTCCATGAAGGCTGGGATGTCCGAGAAAAAATTCATGAGCTCAGCGATGTGCAGGCCATCGGTGCCGCCGCGGAGAACATGGCACTCATGGCGACCTCTCTTGGCATCGGCTCCCTTTGGATCGGCGATATATTTTTTGCGGAGGAGGAATTGAGCCGCTGGCTCGGTGCGGGGCAGATGGTGTTGGCCATGAGCTTTGGCTATGCCAATCATCACCCGGTATCGCTGGCGAGAAAGCCGGAGGACGCAGTCATCGAAATCAGAGACTGAGTCAATCAAAAAAGCTGTGTCCAAGGGGATTTCCTTAGAGACAGCTTTTTTATTTGCGCCTCTGCTTTACAGCTCAAAGCCGTCAGACTGGTCGCTTGTTTTTTCCAAGTACGGAATGAGTGCGCCGTAGCCTTCCTTGAGCAGCTGAACCGCTAGGTCGAGAGAGAACCGAATCGTGTAAGGGTCCACCGTGGTGGGCCGGCTGATGATGCAGATGTCAAGGAATACATTTTTTTCGGTGTCGATGATGTATTTCCCGAAGGTGGCCCGGGCGTTCAGCTTTTGCAGGAAATCGAGCAGGGCAGCCCGCCCTTTTCCTGCCGGGGCGGTGCCCAGATGGATGCGGATCTGAGTGTACATGCTGTTGTCGGTGATGACCGCGCAGACTACCTGGTGATCCCCTCCTGCGGGAAGGCCGGTCATAAATACGACCGTGTCGTACGCGTCATGGACATCGGTGCGGCGGAAAAAATTGATTCCTTCCTGATTGAGATATTTTTCAAAGGCGTCGGCCTTATAGTTTTTCCGTTTCGCGTTGTAAATGATTTGTTCCTTGCTGTCTGTCATAGAGCGCTCCTGTCATTGTTTGAATTGGCTCGTGTTGTCCTCGATGGTCTCCAGGGTCTTCAAAAGGCGGTCCGCTTTATTGACGAGCGGCATCAGATCCGGTGAGGTTGCCTCCGAAATGGTGTCTCCCGGCGAGACATAGCCTGCCCCCGCATGGCCGCTGCTGATGGCTATGTAATGAGCGCCAACGAAGCCCATCTTGCCGATGTTGCAGGCCGCGTCCTTCGGGATACGCACCTCCGGCTCGATGGAAAGGGTTACCCTCGCCCGGTTTCCGTCAAGAGTGACTGCCGCTACCCGGCCCGCGTGAACGCCCGCAAAGAGCACTTCCGCGCCGGAACGGAGCCCTTGGGCATCGGACAGTACCGCATACAGCGTGTACTGCTGCGAGAAAAAGGCTGACGGACGGACAAGGGAAACGGCGAGAGCTATAAAAATAAGGGCGGCGAGGACCGCCATGCCGATTTTTGCTTCGTCAGTGGCTTTCATGAGGGCTCCTTTCTGATTGATTTCCCTTATTATAGCAGAGACGAGGCGAAAAAATTTATCATTTAAACCAATGCCAAATGAAGTGACCGAGAGTATAATCATATCGCAGGAGGGATAACCATGAAAAAACCGATACTCAGCACGGGCGGGGAGACCTATATCCCCTATGAGCAAAGGGCGGGCAATGAATCCATCGTATATTTTACAAGAGATCTGTCAGCCAAGTGGCTGCAGAGGGTGTATGACCGAGTCCTGCGATTGCGAGGGGGCTCTTGCCAAGCCGGTAGTCACGCTGAATGTGGGCATTCTTGCGTCAGTGGATATTCTTCCGGCATATCAGGCCTCGGTGGATCGGATCTACGCCATGAATGAAGCGAACCATCACGATCTGGTGGAGTGCATCGAAACTCGTCACGGCCTGCGCCATCTGTCCTATAGGAAGAAGCTGGGCATGGGAAATGACCGTTATATTTTAATCGATGCCGATACCGGCGAGCGAATCACGCCAAAGGAAGCGGTAGCCCACGTGGTACCCTTCAAGGATGACGTCGAAAGGTAAGCAAAAGTAACAGGCAGGGGCACGGCTCCTGTTTTTTTTATGCTCTGCAACGGTCCGAAGAACATATTTTTTCGTTTTAGCCGAGTCATTTTTCTTTTACAGCGTAAAGGCAGGCGATATGACTTCCCTTTACGAAGGCGCAGGACCTGCTTTTTTTAAGAGATAAGGCGCATGAGAAGCATCTTTCCAAGCAGGAAGAACATTTGTTTTATCAGGCGCGGCGCGGTATATTTCACACAGGCCTTACAGGAACGTTCCAAGATTACGGACAAGGATCCGATTTTGAAAGGAGAAAGACATGAAAACATTGAAAATTGTATTTCTGACAGCCGCAGGAAAGACGATGACCCTGTCGCTCAAAGATCCGAAGGAGGATCTGGATCGGGCTAAGGTGCAGCAGGCGTCGCAGGACATTATGCCCGCCATGGCCAGCGAAATCGGCGACACGCCGTCCGCCCTCAAGCAGGCGTCCATCGTTGAGACCAGCGAAGTAATTCTTCAGTAGTTGAAAGGGAAGGATGATACATATGGCGATTAAAAAGGTAATTGACAAGACAAAATTGGTTCTCTCTGTAGAAACGGGAGAATCCAACGAGAAGGGGCCGATCTTGAGAAGCGTGACCACCACAAGGATTAAAACTGGAGCGTCAGACGAGGTGCTTTTCTCTGCCGGGACAGCCATAGGCTCTCTCTTGGCGCATGACCTGGCCGCCCTGCATCGGGTAGATACAGCCACTCTGGAAAGGGAGGACTGATCCCATGAGTGGAAAACGGTTAGCCCTCCAGCTTCTGGAGCTGTTGGTTCCGGCCCTGCTGGCATGGGCCAGAGAGTATCTGGATAAGAAACAATAAAAATGCCAGTAAAAAAACAGCCGCTAGCGTATAGCGGCTGTTTTTTCATGCAAAAGAAGGGTTTGTGAATCATGATATAATATTTGACTGGAAACCGCAGGAGAAGGGTAAAAAATTGTACTGCGGTCAATCACGGTGAGGAGATTTATATGATCGGAAAGAGACTTTTTATATACGCGTCACAGGCAGCTCTTGCAATAGGGGTGATTTTTCTTTTTTGGTATATGCTGGGCGTGGCTGAAATGACGGAGCCTCGCTTTGTTTTTCGGGCCGGTCTCATCGGATGGGCGGTTCTTTTCTTTTTGGAGGCCGGTACGAATATTCCGCTGGTGTCCCGTCTCTGGTCAGGGCCGTTCCTTCTTTTGACGCTCTGGCTCGGTATGTATTCGGTGATCACCATGGAGGGCGCTGTCGGCTGGCTTGTGACATCGGAGACGCTGAATTATTCCTACTTTATCGGGATAGGAAGCGCAGTGTTTACAGCGGCGATGATGTATTTCGCCCGGGACCATAAAAGATGGCGGCCTCTTTTTCTGGGCGCGGCAGGTTTTCTTTCGGTGTATCTTATGGGGAGTATCTTTTGCTATCTGGGATACTTTCTATCCTTTCATGCACTTTTTGGCACCACCGATATGATTCCCGTCTTTCAGTCTAATGCGCAGGAAAGCCGCGAGTTTTTAGCCTCTCATCTGGGCTGGGGACTGGTGGCATGCCTTCTGGGGCTCTGTCTTTTGGCGGCGGCTCTGGTCATGGGGCTGATGGTTTCTTCCGCAAGGCAGGCTAATGTTGGGAGGCTGGTGAAATGGCAGCGGCTCATGACCGGGATCGCTGTCCTTGGGAGTTGTATCCTGCTCATTCGATATGTGCCCAGTGAGTTTCCGCTTCATCAATACCGGGAGGCGAAAAGGCATTTGGAGGCTATGGCACGGATGGCACAGATCCATGCCTCTCATATGAAGGATTTCAAGCTCGTCGGCAATGAGGAGGACCGCATGCCAGCGGTGCTTCCCGGAACGGTGATTCTTGTGATCGGCGAAAGCGCAAATCGGGATCATATGAAAGCCTTCACCCCTTCCTATAAGGAGGACACCACGCCATGGCTGTCATCAGAAAAAGAGAAGGACGGGTTTTATTTATTTTCTAATGCGTATTCTAATTTTCCTCAGACCGTACCGTCTCTGTCCATGGTGCTCACCGGCTGGAACCAGTATAATGGCAAGGCTGCCGAGGATGGGTTCACCATTATGGACATAGCCCGGGCGGCAGGATATACAACGTATTGGATCAGCAATCAGGGCGAGTCCGAGGACGGCTTGCTGTCCATGATTGCCGGATCGGCGGACAACGTGTGGTATGTGACTCCCTATGGCCCTTGCGATGAGATCGTGATGGGCTACTTGAAAAAAATTCCCCAAGGGAATAATTTCATCGTCATTCATCTCCATGGAAGCCATGACCGGTACAAGGACAGGGTGAGCGAGGATTTCAAGGCAAAGCATCCCGATACGAAGGGAGATAAGGTCAAGCAGTATGATCTGTCTCTGCAGTATACGGATTACGTGCTGGAGGGAATTTATACCTACGGGAAGGCACGGCTTGAGATGCAAACAATGATCTACGTGTCGGATCACGGTGAGGATATGGTATATTTTCACAGTGGAAATAAGTTTACCTATGATATGGTGCGGATTCCGTTCTTTATCTACCTGTCTCCTGCCTATGAGGCGCGGTATCCCGCGATCGGGGAGACTCTTCGTGCTCATGAGCGGTCGGTTTTCACAAACGATCTGATTTACGATATGATCGGCGGGGTCCTTCACGCAAGGCCGGTGGATTACGACGCGGCCATGGACATATCGTCACCGGCCTATGCCATGACAAGAGAGAAGGCTCTCGCGAAGCATGGCCTTCATAAGGTGGCCGATGATCCCCTTGGATTTTCATAAGGCAAAAGCGTTTGACTGATAGAAGGTCAAACGCTTTTTTGCTGTGGGAAATAAAAAAGCTGCGCCTTCCGGCACAGCTGTGGAGCGGATGATGGGAATCGAACCCACCTCTCAAGCTTGGGAAGCTCGCGTTCTACCAATGAACTACACCCGCATGGATAGTACGGTAACAGTATAGCGGATTCTTTTGGATAAAGCAAGGTGACCTGCGGTCTCTTTGCCGCCGTTTCCATGATATAATGACGGTAGAAAAAGGAGTTGATCAGTTTCAATGGAGGATGACCATTTGTGGCTTGAGCTTTTGATCATTGTTCTTCTGGTATGCGGTAACGCGATCTGTTCGTTGGCAGAAATTGCCATCGTCGGCGCCAGAAGGACAAAGCTGCAGGAGCTGGTAGAGGAAGGGAACCGGGGCGCCGTGTATGCCCTTCATATCGCAGACAATAAGGAGAAGCTGTTTGCCACCATTCAGGTAGGGATCACAACGATTTCTATTCTGACAGGTATGTTTTCCGGCGCATCGCTGGCGGGGCCTCTGGGCGATGAGCTGGCGGTCATACCGGGGCTTGCGCCTTACGCACGGTCCATCGCCATGACGACGGTGATGGTGGTGGTGACCTATGTGTCTCTCATTCTGGGCGAGCTGGTGCCGAAATGGATCGCTATTGCCATGCCGGAAAAAGCGTCGTGTATACTTGCGAGACCGATGATTATTTTATCCACCCTGTGCAAACCGCTGGTTTCCTTTTCCACCTGGTCCACAAAAATTGTGGTAGGCCTCTTGGGGATTCAGATGGGCGGCGAGCAGCCGGTGACGGAGGAGGAAATCAAGGTTTTGATCGAGCAGGGCGCCCGGGCAGGCGCTTTCGACGTGTCCGAACCGATGCTGGTGGAGCATGTTTTTCAGCTAGACGTAAGAACCGCCGCAGACTGCATGACTGCGCGGCCTCAATTGCACTGGCTGGACCTGGAGGACAGCGAGGAAAACCTGTGGAACGATATTATCGGGTCCAATCATTACAGACTTCCTGTGGGCAAGGCGTCGCTGGATGATTTCAAGGGCCTCGCCGCGATCAGTGAGATCCTCATGGATCAGCACAAGTATCCTGGTAAGGCGGTGAAGGCGTCCATCATGGACACGGTGCATACCACGCTGTTCATTCCTGAGACGCTGACCCTGAGCAAGGTATTGAAAGCCTTTCGCCAGAAGGGTGTCCACGAGGCGGTGGTCATTGATGAATACGGTGCGCTGTCGGGACTTCTCACGCTTCACGACGTGCTGGAGGAAATCGTGGGCGATATGCCCGGCGATGTGGAGGACGTGCTGGAAGAAAAAAATAAATTCATCCGGCGCAGTAAAAATTCATGGCTCGTGGAAGGTCTCTGCGGCATTGACGAGTTCCGGGATTATTTCCACTTGGACGAGAAGCTTCCCGGCGAGACAGAGGATTATTATAAAACGCTGGGCGGGTTTATTACCTACCTGTTCGGGTACATTCCCCGAGAGACCGATACCATACGGTTCGGTGAGTTTACGTTTGAAGTGATGGATTGCGACAGTCACCGCATTGACAAGGTGCTTGTTACGATAGATGGACGGGCGGCGAAAAAAGAAAATGCCAAGTAGCCCAGCAGAAAGGAGATAGCAATGGATTGGGAGGACGAGGATATGACGCTGAAGGAAACGCTGGCAGTCATTCGAGATGAGCTGAAGGAGGACAAGACATTTCTGACGTCCTATCTTTTGGGTGGTAGCAATGAGGAGGCGGCGGCCCGGGATGAACGGATCAAGCATGTGCTGGAGCTGGCAGGAAGGCTGGAGCAGATCCTGCACGATCTTACGTCGCGGCACGAATCGATTACGATTCCTATCATGGAAGGGTCCTATTTCGGCGAGGACGAGGACATTGATTTGAAATACAGGACTCACGTGCTGGGCCGTCCCGACGGGGGGGACAATATCGAAGGAGACTGGGATATGATCGGCGAATCGGAGGAGGATTTCGTCGATTTTGACGATACAGACAAGAAGAAAAAGAAAAAGAAGAAGCATAAAAAAAGCAAAGCAGGGAAAGATAAAAAGAAGCATTCAAAAAAGAAATAGGCCGCTGTTCAAAGCAGAGCATACAAAAAGAAGGGGGCTGCTAAAAGCAGCCCCCTTCTTTTTTCTTGCGCATATATGAAGATCACTCAGTCGACGATCGTTCCGATTCCTTCTTGAGCCATTTTTTCTACCCGAAGCGCCTCAATGTGATAGAACGGCGCAGAGAGGGTCGGCGAGAGATGCACCGTGCCCTGACGGAGGATTCCGTAGACCTTGATCCATGTAGAAGCAGGCTTGTAATCGCTGAAGTCCTGATCCGACGTGAATTCAAAATCAACGTAGCCTCCCGTGCAGTACGGGCAGGTGGGGCCGTTGCGGCCTACGAAGTAATGATCGTTGATGGACAGGAAGTAGCCCTCGATGACCACTGTCTTGTCCCGATAATCGTTAAAATTCATGTACCAGTCATTAATTTGAGTCATGTAGTGGCTGTCGCCAACGATGATGTCTGGCGCGCTCATGTCCACCGTCCTCCGATCCTCGTCAATGTCATAGGGAAGCTCAAAGGAAAGCTTTTCCGGTGTTCCCGGGGTTTTGATGGTGATTGTAGAAATACCGCTGTCCTCGGCTGGCGCAGGGATCTCGGCTTCTTTTTGCGGAGCCGTCTCCTGCGGCGCGGGGCGGGCAGCTTCCTTTTTTGGAAGAACCACGGCGGGCACTGAGGGCGCCTTATCCTGCACCGTATCTGCCGTGGCTTGTGCAGGCTTGACAGGCGGCGCTGCTGTCTCCGGCACAGGCGTATTTTTTCCGCAGCCTGACGCAAGAAAAGCCAGCGTCAGCGCGAGAGCGGCGATTTCCTTTTTCATGAGGTCAGTCCCTCCCTTGCATGCCTGATGCCGATTGCGGCAAACAGGAGAACAATATCGCAGATCACGATACACGCGCCGGTGGGGACCGACCAAAAATAGGAGAGGGTCAGACCGGCGAGAAAGGTCACCACCGCAAAGCAGGCGGACAGGATCACCGTATTCCGGAAGGCGGCGCAAAGCTGCATTGCCGACAGCGCGGGAAATACGATCAGGCTGGAAATCAAAAGGGCGCCCATCATTCGCATTCCCAGCACGATGGTGATCGCCGTAAGAAGGGCAATAACCATGTTGTACAGCTGCGCCCTTGTGCCGGTAGCCCTTGCGAAGGCTTCGTCAAAGGTGACTGCGAAAATGCGGTTGTAAAACAGAACGAACAGAAGGAGCACCGCCGCGCCAAGAGCTATGGACAACTTCACATCGGCGGCGCTCATGGCAAGGATACTGCCAAACATGTAGTTGCATACGTCGGTATTCATGCCGGTGGTGAGTGAAATGGTCATGACCCCCACTGCAAGAGCGCCGCTGCAAAGAAGAGCCGTCGCCGAGTCGCCTTTAATGCGAGATGAGTCTTTCAGCTGGAGCAGGAAAAATGCGGCCAGCACGCACACCGGTATAGACAGGGTGAGAGGCTCCATGTGCAGGGCGTACGCAATGGCCAGCGACGCAAAGCCCACATGAGACAGACCGTCGCCGATCATGGAATACCGCTTCAGCACAAGGCTGGAACCAAGCAAAGACGCGCAAAGAGAGACCAGCGTTCCCACAATGATCGCCCGGATCATGAAGGGATAGCTCAGCATATGAAGCAGATCGTTTATTCCCATTTTGCGCTCCGAAGGAAGCTCTCCCCGAGGGGGCTTGCTTTATATTCCTCTGCGGTGCCGAAAAAGCGTACTGTCCTTGACGACAGGTGAAGAATATGACTGGCTTCCGAAATAACGCCTCGAATATCATGAGACACCATGATGATGGTGATGTGATGGTCCTCATGAAGCGAGGCAATGATACGATACATTTCCCGGGTCATGGCCACATCCAGCCCGGTCACCGGCTCGTCCAGAAGAAGAAGCTTTCTGGTGGACGTGAGCGCCCGGGCGAGGAGGACCCGCTGCTGCTGGCCGCCGGATAAATCCCGGTAGCAGCGATGCGCCAGATCCCCAATGCCAAGGAGCTTCATTTTTTCTGCCGCGTCTTCCTTGTCGGAATGGCGGTAAAAGGGCCACATGCCGCATTGATTCAGCCGGCCTGACAGAACAACCTCCCGCACGGTGGCGGGGAAATCCTTCTGTACCTGCGTCTGCTGAGGCAGGTAGCCGATTTCCTTCGGCGATAAACCATCACCGGTTTCTATCGTTCCGGCGGACGGCTTTTTTAGGCCCAGGAGCCCCTTTACAAGGGTGCTCTTCCCCGCGCCGTTTTCACCGATAATCGCCAGGTAGTCGCCGGTATTGACGGAAAAGGACACGCCCGAAAGGACAGTCTTTCCACCATAGGCAAAGGACAAATTCCGGCATGTGACAAGACTCATCAGTTCAGCGCCTCCTTGAGGGCTTCCACATTGTGACGCATCAGATCCACATAGGTCACGCCTTTTTTGAAATCCTCATCGCTCACGTTATGCACCGCGTTGAGCAGCGCGTTTTTCGCGCCGGTAGCTTCCGCGATGGAGCGGCTCATCTGTTCATTGGACAGCTCGATATGGAATACCACCGGGATGTTATCTGTCTTTACCTTGTCGATGAGGAAGGCCACCGTGGCCGGATTGGTTTCGGTATCCGTGGAGCAGCCGGGGAACGCGGCATAGTAGGACAGGCCGTATTCCTTCACGAAATACAGGAAGGGAAAGCGGTCGCCTACGATGATTTCCTTCCGCTGGCTGTGATCAATCACGTCCCGGAAGTCCTTGTCCAGCTGCTGCAGTTTTGCAATATAAGCTTCGGCGTTTTTCTGGTACAGATCCTTGTTGGCCGGATCAATTTCAGCAATGGCAGCGTTCAGCTTTTCCATGATCTGGATCGCGTTTTTCGGAGAGGTCCATACATGCTCGTCCATTTCCGGCTCATCGCCGTGTTCATGTTCATGCTCGTGAGCATGCTCCTTGTGAGCGTGTTCTTCATGGTCCTCATGCCTGTGGGCATGTTCGTCATGGTCGTGATCCTCCTCGGCCATGCCCTCTACATGCTCTTCCTCGTAGAGCGGAACCGCGTCCATGAGCCTGAAGGTCTTGCCCGGCTTTTTATCCATTGAGTCTAAAATGCCGTCCACCCATTCATCGGAGTCGCCGCCAACGTAAACGAAAAGGTCGCTGTTAGAAATTTCCTGAATGTCCTTCGGCGACGGTTCGAAGCTGTGCGCTTCAGCGCCGGGCTTGAGAAGCATGGTGATTTTTGCTTTGTCACCGGTGATCTGCCGGACGAAATCATATTCCGGGAAATTGGTGACTACGATCTTGATCGGTTCTTTTTTGGACGCTGCCGGAGTGGAGTCCTTGTTGCCGCACGCCGCAAGACCGGCGCAGAGAAAGAGAGCCATAAAAAAGGCAAGTAATTTTTTCATAGATAACCTCCAGTAATAATGAAATAAAAGCGAGAAGCCCTGTTTTTAATCAGACAGCTTCACCCGGAGGGCGATTAAGGTGAAGGGCTGCGTAAAAAATGAAAGACTGCAGGGGCGATGCGATGACGATGCCGCTGCAAGGGCGCTCTCTTTTTTCGTAAAGAGGCGGTAAAAAAACAGGAGCAGCTGATGGCTTTTTTCCGTGATCCTACATATGGGGCAGGTCCTTCGGTCGCAGCGATGGTAGAAATGGGCTGCCGCAAAGAAGGGAAAGCCCAGAAGAACCATAAAAATACATAGCAGCTCGTTTTTATTTTTCAACGGTCCTCCTCCTTTCGGCGCCATTAAAAAAACACGAAATATAGAAATTCCGTGTTTTCTAAAAGGCAAGGATTATTTCTTCCGGCAGTCCTCGCAAAGGCCAAGGATGGCTGTTTTTTCTGTATCAATCAGGAAGCCGTCAATCTGCCCTACTTGTTTCAGGAGTTCCTCGGAAAGGGTGCGATCCATGTGATAGGTCTTCCCGCACTGGACGCAGGCCAGATGGAGACGATTCTCGCAATTTTCTGACTGCACGTAGCGGTACAGGTTTTCTCGCCGGTTCTTGCTGGCGTAGCGGACGATGACACCCTCCTGCTCCAGCCGGTCAAGATTTCTATAAATGGCGCTAGTGGACAGAGTGGGACCGTCCCCTTCAGAAAGAGCCTCCGCCAGATCCTTGGCGGAAATGGCCAGATCCGGATGACTTTCAAAAAAAGCGGATAATTTCTTTCGTTGTTCAGTTCTGTACATGGCAAACCTCACTTCAGGGATTTGCGATTGTGTCGCAAACAGTATACCACAGGCAAAATAATTTGCAAATCATATTCATATGAATGGATTTTGAAAAACAGAGACCATTATTATTTTTCTTTTACTTGGTCCTGCTTCATAAGAAGGGTCAGCGCTTCTCTTGCAATGCTTTGGAAACGGGACTCGGCCCTGCGATACACATCAGGGGGTGCGACCGCCTCGCTTTCGGTCCGTTTCGCCACTACGCCGCACACTGAGCCTGCCCGCAGCCCCATGACCGAGGCCAGTGTGAACAGGGTGGCGTTTTCCATTTCATAATTGGAGCAGCCCAAGCGGCGGAACTCCTCAAGGCTTCCCTGAAGGCGGCGGAGCACATAGCCGGAAAAGCTGTCGTACCGTTCTTGCCCAGGCCAGAAGCTGTCAGTGGAAATGGAAATACCCCGATGCACCGGAATAGACGCGCGGGCCGCTCCGTCAAGAAGCGCCCGGGTCACATCGAGATCAGCGATGGCAGGATACGGGGCAGGCGCATAAGCAAGAGATGCGCCGTCCATGCGCACCGCGCCATAATTTACAATCACATCGCCGGGGCTGATGGCTTCCTGAATGGAGCCGGTGGTACCCACTCGAATAAAGGTGGTCACTCCGAGGCGGGCCAGCTCCTCCACCGCAAAGGTTACGCAGGGTCCGCCCATGCCGGTGGACATCACCAGTGCCGCGCCGCCCTTCATCGGGGCAAGCCAGGATGTAAAATCCCGATGGGACGCAAGGAATTTTGCGCTGGGCGACAACGCTCGGGCGAGTCCCTCCACCCGGCCCGGATCGCCGGGCAGCAGCGCATACGCCGCACCGCAAAGCATGTCATTAGACAGGCCGATGTGATACATCACCTCACCTGCTGCCGCATAACCGCTCATAGAACCTCCCTTGTCTTACACTCATAATGCATCGCTAAAAATGCGTATGATTCCTCTTTATTATAACTGGCCATCGGTCAAGGTTACAATTGAAAAATTAAAGTGTTGTATGCTTTGCAGGAGGCAGAATGAAACAGAAGAATGGGCAGTGTTGCGCTGGCGATTGACAAGCAAGCATCGTTTTGCAGTGATAAGGGCAAAGAATATTTCCGCAGAACAAATATTTCCGCAGAACAAGACAAAATGAAGCTGTGATGGCCTATAGTCTTGCTGCGGATTGTCGATGACTCCGATGAGGACTATCTTTATTCCGCAACCAACCCGGCCCCGCTGGATGGAGCGTCGCGGGGGGGCAAATGGGAAATTATTGAGGACGATGAAAATCAATCGTTGTACAAAGCGATCAACCGCAAGGACAAATGATTTCTTGCTGAATGGGGGCTTGCAAAAGCATCGGAGCCGCATACGCCATGAGCCGCTTACAAAAGTAAGCGGTTTTTTGTTGCGAAAAAATAGCAAACTGCATCATCATCGCTTGTCAGGAAAGCAATGGGAGGATAAAGAGCCTAAGTTTACGCGGCAGCGGGAACTATATTTCTGGTATGGAGCGCCTGCAATTTGATACAATACAAAAAGAAAGCGAGGAATGAAGGATGTACGAAGCTACGACAATCGCTGCGATTGCGACGGCCATAGGGGAAGGCGGGATCGGGATCATTCGCCTGTCCGGAGAGGATGCGCTTTCGGTGGCGGAAAAAATATTTCAAGCCAAGGGGCTTGCAGATTTATCAAAGGCACAGCCTCGTCATATGTATTACGGCCATGTGATGGACGGAGACGTGCCTGTGGACGAGGGACTTCTTGTGTACATGAAGGGGCCTCATTCTTACACCGGGGAGGATGTGGTGGAGCTCCAGCTTCACGGATCCATGGAAGCCCTTCGGGAAGCGCTGGATTTATCCCTTCAAAACGGCGCAGTCCTTGCGGGGGCTGGCGAATTTACGAAGCGTGCCTTTTTGAACGGTCGCCTTGACCTGTCTCAGGCAGAAGCGGTGATGGACATCATCGAGGCCTCAGGGAAAGCGGCGCTCCATCAGGCGGAAAGTCATCTGTCGGGGGCGCTCTCTCAGTACGTGAAGAAAGGGCGAGATCTTCTGAAGGAGATGATCGGACAATTAGAGGTGACCATTGATTATCCTGAAGAGGATTTAGAGGATTTGACTCATGAGGAAATCGCGGAGGGGCTGTCTGCCATTGACCGTTCTCTCTCCGCGCTGCTCGGTCGCTCGGAAAAAGGACGGCTTATCCGGGACGGCATACGCACCGTGATCGCAGGAAAGCCGAATGCGGGAAAATCAAGCCTGCTGAACGCCCTTCTTCAAGAGGAGCGGGCTATCGTGACCGACGTGCCCGGCACCACCCGAGACACCATCGAGGAGATCATGCACATCGGCGGCGTGCCGCTGGTACTTATGGATACCGCGGGCATACGGGACACTGAGGACAAGGTCGAAAAAATCGGGATCTATCGGGCAAAGGAATCCATCGGCAAGGCGGATTTAATTCTTCTCGTCATCGACGGTTCAGAGCCGCTGGCAGAGGAGGATAAGGAGCTTCTCGAACTGGTGAAGGACAAGCAGGCCCTCATCGTTTTGAATAAAAATGACCTGCCCGAAAAAACAGACCGCAAGGAGATCAGCAATTTATCTGGCGGGAAGGAATGTATTTCCCTGTCAGCTCTTTCCGGAAGCGGGCTGCCCCTGCTGGAGCAGGCGCTGGAGAAGGCCGCCGGGCTGTCAGGAATCACTGCGGGGCGGGAGCTTTTCCTGACCAATCTGCGCCACGTGGAAGCGGTGCGGGAGGCTCTCGGTGCGGTGAGACGGGCAGAGGAGTCACTGGCACAGTCTCTTCCGGCGGACTGCATCACCATCGATCTGACCGAGGCATGGAACCGTCTGGGCGAAATCACCGGAGACACCATAGATGACGAGTTGATCCATACGATTTTCGAACGGTTCTGTGTGGGAAAATAAAACCTTTATCACACCCAAAGGCGGGCCCGAAGCAGGACCCGCCCTTATAAAGGAAAAATATTTCATGTGCATCGGATTTTGAAAAGAAGAAAACATTCGATATAATAATATATCTAGCACAGCGGGACTGCGTGCAGGTGAAAAATCGGGAAGGAAGGACCTATATTGTATCTGATCGATACGTATGACGTGATCGTAGTGGGCGCCGGCCATGCAGGCTGCGAGGCAGCGCTGGCGTCAGCCCGGATGGGAATGAAAACGCTGCTCACCACGATTTCATTAGATAACGTGGCCATGATGCCCTGCAATCCGGCCATCGGTGGACCGGGCAAAAGCCATCTAGTCAAGGAAATTGATGCCCTAGGCGGAGAAATGGGACTGGCTGCGGACGAGACCGCTATCCAGATGCGCATGCTCAACCTTGGGAAGGGGCCGGCAGTGTATGCGCTCCGGGCCCAGTTAGATAAAAATCAATACCACCAGTACATGAAACAGGTGGTGGAAAATACGGATAATCTGGATCTGAAGCAGACACAGGTCATGGATATTGTTATAGAGGACGGACGCTGCGTGGGCATCACCACAGAGCTCATGGAGGAATACCGCGCAAAGGCAGTCATTCTGTGTACCGGAACGTACTTGGATAGTGAAATTATTATCGGCGACACCATCTACTCCGGTGGGCCTAACGGCATGCGCCCCTCGGTGGGACTGGCGAATAATCTTAGGAAGCACGGCTTAAGAACGCTCCGATTTAAAACGGGCACGCCCAGTCGGGTGGATATGAGAAGCCTTCACGTGGAAGAAATGGAGCTGGAGGGAGGCGATCCGGGGAACCATGCCTTTTCCTTCATGAACGCTCGAGAGGACAGGAACCAACGCACCTGCTGGCTCACCTACACCAACGAGAGCACCCATAAAATTATTCGGGACAACCTGATGCGGGCACCGAAATACGCAGGCAAAATTCACGGCATCGGCGCCAGATACTGCCCGTCCATTGAGGATAAGGTGGTCCGCTTTGCCGATAAAAAACGGCATCAGCTTTTCGTGGAGCCCGAAGGCCTTGGAACCAATGAAATGTACGTGCAGGGCATGTCCACCTCCATGCCTATCGATGTGCAGTATGCCTTCTTGAAAACGATCCCCGGCTTTGAGGACGTGAAGCTCATGCGCCCGGCCTATGCCATCGAATACGATTTATTGGATCCCCTTCAGCTGTATCCCACACTGGAGGTGATGGACCTGCCCGGCCTGTATTCCGCCGGCCAGTCCAACGGAACCAGCGGATACGAGGAAGCGGCGGCCCAGGGGCTCATAGCAGGAATCAACGCGGTTTTGAAAATACAGGGCAAGGAACCGTTCATACTGGCTCGGCACGAGGCGTACATCGGTGCGCTGATCGACGACCTTGTCACAAAGGGCACCAATGAGCCCTACCGCATGATGACCTCCCGCAGCGAATATCGTCTCATTCTCCGGCAGGATAATGCAGATCTTAGGCTCACAGAAAAGGGCCACGACATCGGGCTTGTGACAGAAGAACGGTATCGCCGTTTTCTGGAACGGAAGCGGCATTTCGAAGAGGCCATGACCTACGTCAGAACCAAACGATTCACGCCGAAGCAGGAAACCAATGACATCCTTCTCTGCATGGGGACAGCGCCCCTCACTACAGGTATCGGCGCAGACACCCTCCTTCGTCGTCCGGAAATCACCTATCGGGACATGATCGATCACCTTTCGTGCCCCGAGTTTTCCGAGGACGCCATGGAGGAAATGGAAATCACCGTGAAATACGAAGGCTACATCCAGCGGCAGGAAGCGGCCATCAAAAAAGCGGCACGCATGGAAAAAGAAAAAATCCCCGCCAATATGGACTACCTCCATCTGGACGGTATTTCCATGGAAGCCCGGCAAAAGCTGGAACAGGTGCGACCCATCTCCTTAGGCCAAGCCTCCCGTATCTCCGGCGTCTCCCCCGCAGACGTGTCAGTTCTCATGGTCTACGTAAAACAGAAAAAAGCAAGCCTGTCCGCCGAAAAGTAAGAGCGGCGCCAATGGGCAAAAAAGAGAGTAACAAATACGAAATATCGTAGATAGCTGCTCTTTTTTATTGCATCAAAGACAAAGAAGGCACAAGCTCGTTCATCAGTTGAGGGAACACAGAAACAGGCGCGAAAAAATCGAGAAGGGAAACTGTTTCATGTAGCCACCTTCCCGAGATAACTAATACAAGTCTTTAGATGGTCCTTTAAGGAGAAAATATTTGTTATACTGCCTGAAAAACAAATCATTCTGAAAAACAAATCATTTCCCACATCGCATGTCGGGGCGACCAGAGAGACCTCCTCCTCAGGGGCATCCGCAAAAGCTCACAAAAAGTATCCATCAAAAGCATACTGAAGCTGATCTGTAAAGGCAGCAACCATGCAGGACCCTTTAGCTGCGTCCTGCACTGCTCCTCCAAGAGAGTAGGCAAATCAAGGGGATTTTCTGTCACCATCGCTTATACATGCCGTAAGGAGACGCATAGCAGCAAGTCATTAAAACGACGTTATTGTATGCATAGAATAGTATGTAAACTAGCCCTGTCCCTGCAGCGTATAAAAAGGCAGCGCATGCCGCAAGGCTTCCACCGAGGCAGCGTCCACATGAGTTCTGGTATTCTCCGTCTGATTAACCACCATATATCCGGACGGATCCCGCTCCAACTTAGCCAATGAAATCGCAAAGACGGACCATGGTACCAAAAGCATAGCAATGACTGAAAATAAAATCTTTTCCATGACAGCGGCCTCTTTTGAATTAAATAAAGAGCAGCTGTTTACATCTTAGTGCGCACCAAACCATAAAAGCAACAAAAGCTTCCCCGCAAATTATTCGGAGGAGTTTTTGCGTGGGTCAAGTATGGAAGGTGCCGTCGCCCATGCGGTTGCTCATGGCGCGACCTGCGGGAGGCGCGTCCTGCTTGGCTTTTTTGTAGTAGGCGGTGCCTTTATCGGAATCGTGCATGATGTCCGTCAGATCCCGGGCCCGTTCCAGCGTAAGGCCACAGAAGCCGGCGTATTCTACCAGCGGGTTTCCACGGAGCTCTCGCATATGCTTCATATAGGCCCGCCGATCGTTCTTGGTCATGCCCTTCACCTGTTTCAGATCCTGCTGTCGTCTGGCGTGGCGGAACATAAGGTAGATCTGGGTCACATCGGATTCGTCTTTCGTCATCTTCCCCTTCTTTACAAGCTCGTCCAGATAGTATCGGGATACCTGCGGAGTGTGGGGAGAGGTGCCCTTCAGCGCAGGAGGCACTGAGGCAGGCTCAGGCATTCTTGCATCTGCCGCAAGGCACATATAAAGCAGCGGCGTAAGTGCCAGTAAGCATACAGAACGTTTCATGAGGAGGATCCTTTCTTTGGCAAATCATCAAATCGAGTACCGAAGCCCCAGCGTATAGGTGCGTCCATCAGCGGCTTCGTTGCAATAGAAATGGCGGTCAAAGAGATTATCTATGCCAAATCGTATGGTAAGGTTGCTTGAGATGTCGTAGTTCACGGCAGCATTGACTAGGAAGAATGCATCCTCCGCGCCGTATTCGCCGGATACTTCATCTGGGGACATTCTGGCGCTGGAATACAGGCAGTCCAGAATGACGTTCCACCGGTCTTTGTTGTAATTTAATCCTGCGTGGAGCAGATGCTTCGGGATTTCATAGTCTGCCAGATTATCGTAATCTTTCAGGTTCGTGCTGTTTGCGATGGCAGAGCCCGACATTTTACCAGTTTGCCAGGCCCAGTTAAAGTAGCCCGTCAGATGATCTGTGAATTTGTGATCAATTTCAAATTCCATGCCCCGCCGTTTTTCTCTGCCGTAGTTGACGTACTGTTTCCAGGTGCCCTGCTTGCTTTCGTAGGGATGGAGCCCCTTGAAAGAGCCGTAGGTGATGACATCGTCGGTCTTGATGTAGTACAGGGTGAGGGCCATGTGCGTGCGGTCGCCGATTTTCTTCTTGATGCCCAATTCATAGGTATCCGAGGTTTCCGGATCGAGATCGGGATTCGGAATGGCTTTGCCCATGCCGCTTCCGCCGAACCGGTAAATGTTGTACAGCGGCGGAGGGTTGAAGGAATGGCCGTAAGAGGCGTACACGTTGGTGGTGTCATTCAGTTTGTAGTCCACTGCGAGCTTGGGCGAAAATTCGTTGTAGGATTTCCCGTCGCTCGTTGTGTTGTAATTGCCTGCGCGGGCGTCGGCCCAGAATGTACCTGCACCTTTTTTGAAATGGTCGTACCGGCCGCCGATGTAAATGGTCAACTGTTTGGTGGCTTTAAATTCGTCCTGGAAATAGAGAGCATAGTTTTTCACTTTGCCTTTGTCTTGGGCGTATTTGTTTGTTTTGGAATTGATATTCCGCCAGCTCTTAAGGTCGTAGCGGTCCTGCGCCATTTCATCCTGCTTGAAATTAAATCCGGCCAGAATGGTGTGCCGGTCAGCCACATTTTTCCATACCTTGATGATGTCCAGATTGTGAGTTTTTTCAGGATGGCTGGAATAATCGCCGATGCCGGTCCAGTCCACATCCTTGTATCCCTTGGGAAGGTTGGGGCTAGTGAAGCCGTCGTACTTGTCATTGGTATAGCCGTAAGTGGCGGTTAGATTATTTTTCTTGTCTTCGTAGGCGAAAATGTGGCGATCTTTTTTCGCTTCTCCCACGTAGCCGTAGAAACGGGCAGTGGAAAGATTAATGACGTTTCCGTCCTGCGTCTGTACTGAACCGGAGTACATCGGATTTCCTTTGCTGTCCTTCACGTAGCTGAAAGGGTTGCGGTAGGCGTAATCGCTTTCTGTGCGGGCAAAGCTGTATTTCAGGGACTGGTCCTCATTGAAATTATATTTCACGTACGCCGAGTAGGATTCATGCTCCCATTCTTTTTCGCCCCGACCGCCGTAAACGTAGGAACCGTCGGATAGTTTCGGCAGATCCGCTGTGACCGATGCAGTGCCTGTTTTGCCAGAAGCTGTGCGGTAAAATCCCCGGAAGCCGTCGGATTTTCTCTGTTCATAGCCCACGCCGAAGGAAATTTTTTCGTTGGCTTTCGCATTGACGTAAATAGACTTCTTCCAGGTGTCATGGCTGCCATAAGACACTTCGCCCTTTACTTTAGCGCCTTTCTGCGTAGCTTCGTTGGTAGTGATGCTGATGACACCGCCTACCGCATGACCGCCGTAGATAGAGGATGCGGCGCCCCGGAGCACCTCGATCTTTTTAATATTATCCACAGGGATATCGTTCAGATTGACGTCGCTGTTGTAGGTGCTGTTCATGGGCTGACCGTCGACGAGTACGAGGATACTTTTTGTATCAAAGCCACGGAGCAAAATACCTCCGGTGCCGCCGCTGCTCCCCTCTGCTTGCTTGCTCACGTACATGCCGGGGGTTTGCTGAATCGCGTCGCGTACGTTTGTGATATTTCGTTCCTTGATGTCCTGGTCTGTAATGACTGCCATCGCGGACGGTACATGCTGTACTAGCTGCTCTGTGCGGTTTGCGGTAACCACTACCTCTGACAAATCAAATACATCTGCTGCCATAACAGCAGGGGCCATCAAAAGACCTCCCATCAGCACTCCCGTGACGGCTGCCTGTAAACGCGTGTACTTCCTCATAAGGCGCTCCTTTAATAAAAACGCATAAAATAGCAAATAAATATGACCTATTAAAATCATATTATCATAAAAATATTTAACAATAAACAAATTTATAAACTTTGCAAAGGGAAATAATGGGTGGGGTCGATAAAACTTTAACCTGCAGAGGAAATATTTTTTGTTGACAGAATAAAGGCCTCGTGATATGATTGCGACGCTGCGAATAGCGGCCCCTTCGGGGAAAAGAAACTCTTTCACAGGACAAAAACTTTTTCCAAAAAAATGCTTGACATCAAATCACGTCCGTGATAAAATGTTGAAGTCGCTTGAAGGGGCGATGGTTCTTTGAAAACTGAACAGCACAGCGAACAATTACAGCCGATGTGGGGAAC
>JAXFOE010000020.1:0-36668 GCA_034180505.1 Dialister sp. | reverse complement strand
CGCCCCTTTGGCGTACGACGTTGAAATCAGCTTCTTCAGTCCAAATCGCGTGAAGTTCGCCGCAAAGTACTTCGTGAAGTTCGACCACTCCGGGTCATCGCACGGCAACAGTATCGTCTTGCCCCTGAACACGTCCGGGTTGTATTCCACGTAGGCGTTCATTTCCGCCTCTATGTCGCTGTACTGGGTGTAGAACTCGTCGTTCTTGGCCTTTCTTGCCGACCCCCAAACTTGAATTATCTGCCATTACTCTCTACCTCGCTTATCGTAATATCCCTGCTCCTCAAGGAAGCGGCTCAGCAGCTCCCTCACCACGGGAGCGTTCTTCGTGTCATGGTCCAAACAATACTGTCCCAGCGCCCTGTGAAGCTCCGGCTCCACGTAGACCTGAAGCAGCTTCGTGTCTTTGGTCTTCTCGCCCTTTCGTGCCATCTGTTTCTCCTGCGTTTCAAATCATAATTCTATGTATTAATAGTATCATAGAACTATGTATATTTCAATCGTTTTGCCTGATTTAGCAACCCTTATTTCCTAAGACACGACTTGTCCCTCCATTTTGGCCGTTCTCGGGATATTTTTCTGGTCAAGAAGTGACCAAAATGCTTTTTCAGAAATCCTTTTGACGCATTAAAGCCCGTTCCAAGCAGGAGACAGAAGGAGGAGAGGGGGAATCGGAACAAAACGGAACTGCGTTATGTTCCAAGAAAAAGCCTCTGGAACAAAATGGAACAGTTTGGAACATCAATTTTGTTCCAAGCATGGTTTTTTCGACTCTTCGGACCCTTTTTCGCCACGTCTTGCACCCCCCTTTCGCCTCCAGCATCTCGCTTCGCTCGATGCATCTTTCACTCATCGACAGAAGGAGACGGGTTCACACACCTAACCCATCTCCCTCCCTCTTCTCTGTCGACTAATCCAGAACAGCCGCCGGAGGCGGCCTTCCCTGGCGCGGACGGCGTTAGCCGTCCCGCCCCACATCCCCTTATTAATCCGCCCGACAATCCCGTGTCTTCACGCCTCACCCCGCCAAAAGAGGCTCACGCCTCACGGGAGCCTACGCGCCAACAATCGTCAAGGAGGAACAGACATGTACGATTACCGACAAGCAATGAAAGAAGACATCCGCGACTACATCAAGGACAACGTGGAGATAGGCAAGGACACAGACAAAGACGAACTCGAATCAACACTCTACGACGACCTGTTCATCGAGGATTCCGTCACGGGCAACGCCTCAGGCTCCTACACATTCAAAAGGAACACCGCCCGCGATTACGTCACCGACAACATCGACCTGCTGGAAGAGGCGTGTCACGAACTCGGAATAGACGACGCGACCATAGGCCGCTGGTTCCTGAATCAGGACTTCGACTCCATGGACGTCACCATCCGCTGCCACCTGCTATCCGAGTGCCTCCACGACGTCCCAGACGACATCACGGTCTAAAGAAAAATGCCTTGGACGGTTAACCATCCAAGGCACCATACGTCCGTGGTCAATAGCCATCCACGAACCTATATACAAGCGCCAGCTCATTCCTCGCGAAATAGAGTTCAACGCTTCCTACTCTGGTGGAGATGAGGGGAGTCGAACCCCTGTCCAAAAAGCCTGCCCCATAGACCTCTCCGAGTGCAGTTACTGTTTTATGATTTAAGCAAAGTATCGCACAGGAACAAGCTGCCTTTGCCGAGACCGGACTTGATTTCCCGCATGCGTCCCGATCACCCGCAATAGGTATCCTATAGGTTGATGTCAGCCGGAGGCAATAGGAACGCCGCCGGGGACATTAGCAGATCAAGCTGCTAAAGCAAAATCGTGTTTTGCGTTTAAGGTTTTCCACCGTTTAACGGGGTAGATGGAATCCCGACTCGCTGTCTATGATACAGAATCTCCTGTCGAAACCGGTACATCCCCGAATCAAATCCATTGTAATGGAAATATTTGTTCTTGTCAAAACAAAAGGCATCTCATCGGAAATATACTGCCCTTACTTATGTTCTCTTGCCAGCGCAAGGGAGCGGTTCAGATCATCCGGAATCGGCGCCTCAAAGTGCATCGCCTCGCCTGTAACGGGATGAGTCAGATCCAGCGTGCGCGAATGGAGAGCCTGCCCTTCAATGGGAAAATAATCTTTTTTCCAGCCATAGAGCGGATCATTGACTACAGGATGGCGGATATGTGCCATATGCACCCGGATCTGATGGGTCCGCCCTGTTTCAAGACGGCACTCGATCCAAGAAAAAGCGGGCATGAATTCGATAACCCTGTAATGCGTAATTGCCGGCTTTCCTGTCTTTGGCTCCACCGCCCATTTCATGCGATCCCTTGCGCTTCGCCCCAAGGGAAGCCGGATCACGCCGGTATTTCCCTCCATTTGTCCATGCACAAGCGCCACATACCGACGCTGCGCTGTATGACCTCGGATCTGTTCCTTCAGATTAAGGAATGCCCGCTTTGATTTTGCCGCCACCATAACGCCGGAGGTATCCTTATCCAGCCGATGTACAATGCCCGGACGAATAGGATCGTCGCAAACAGAAAGCAGCCCATCGCCACAGTGATGCAAAAGAGCATTCACCAGCGTGCCATCAGGATTTCCATATGCCGGATGAACCACCATTCCCCTCCGCTTATTGATGACAATCATATCCTCATCCTCGTACAGGATATCCAGCGGGATATTTTGAGGCATCAGGGACAATTCTTCCTTTTCATCCCATGAAAAAACAATCCTGTCCCCCGACTTAACGTGATAATTGGGACGGAGCATTTTCCCGCCCTCCAAAAGCGCCCGGCCTTCCTTGATCCAGCGCTGTACTTCAGAACGAGTCAGATTGGATTTATCCTTGAGAAACTGATCCAGCCGCAAGCCATCATCAGCCAGCTCCGTTTGATATATCACCTGCTTCATGTATCCCGTCTCCAATAATAAAAAGCAATCAGCCCAACGCCCAGACAGATAGCCACATCTGCCACATTAAAAATAGGCCAGATACGAAAATCAAAAAAATCTACCACTCCCTGTATGCGGACCCGATCGATTGCATTTCCCAGCGCGCCGCCAAGAAGCATTCCAACCGCCACAGGAAAATACACCGGCCGGCTTGGGATACGACTTCTAAGCATAAAAAAAACAACAAGCAGCACACCCACAATACCCAGAAAAAACCACTGCTGATCCGCAAGTATTCCAAAAGCGGCACCGGGATTGATAATATAGGTCAGATGAAATATGTGTGGAAATATCGGGACAGACTCGCCCAATACCATGGATGTCTGAACCAACCACTTCACCGCCTGATCCAGCAAGCATATAAAAACAGCTGTAGCTATCGTGATCATACATGCCTCCCGCAGTCATTATAACATAGCAAAAGATCGCCTAAGAAAAATGACACCTCCATTTGACAATAGGCAACGTATTCAGTAAAATAGGACATGTTAAGCCAGTATAGCTCAGCTGGTAGAGCGGCGCATTCGTAATGCGTAGGTCGCAGGTTCAAATCCTGTTGCTGGCTCCAGGATATTGAAAACGGGAAGGTATGTTTTATACCTTCCCGTTTTTTGTTGTCCATTATCACTAATGTGCCAGGTTAGGATATGCCAGAGTTGCGTATATTAGGTCGTAAATCGGCTTTTCCGGGTTCGTGGTGATGATGGTATCTATGTTTTCATAAATTTCTGGATGCTTGCCTAAGGATAAAACGACGTTTTTCCGGAATGTTTTCAACTTTTTATGTGCTGAAAAGCCTAACCTGTTGATCGTAAATGATGTAGTTTTGCAGCAGTATCAAGTTGAAGCGGTTCTCCAGCTTTAAGCGGTCGTAACTATCATAGTAATCCTTTAGGTTTGTGATGAAATCAGGATATATTTTACCGTCCTTAATCAGTTGCTGTACTTTTTTTATACTTTGCACCAATGCGATTTCGATGGTAATGGAATTGTAGGGGGTATCCGAAAATCCCATTATCCAGTCGATTGAAATACCGTATAAGGCTTGAATTTTGACAAGAGTGGCATAAGAAGGACGTACACGTCCATTTTCCAGTCCGGAAACATTGCCTCCGCTTTTTAATTCAAGCAGATCTTTTACTTCGTTAAGCGTCAGTCCGTAAAGCGTCCGGAGTATCCGGAGTTTCTGCCGGAAGCTGTTTTCAAGTATGATGTCCAATTTACCAATGTTCATATTTTTCATCCTTTCTATGTTGCGCCGAATAAGTCGGCAAAAAGAGGTGATATATAAGGTAAATAATTTTAATACATTCCCTAAGCAGCTAACCTCGCTCCAGCATCAGCGCAATCATGTTAAAAGCCCTGTAGAGTTGGTACCTCTACAGGGCTTTGTGTTGCTTTGCTTTGATTCGTATTCGTTCGTCTAGAATTATTAGAGCACATTCCCTGATAGTGATAAAGAATGTATGCAGGACTCTCAATTCTTCGTTTTACGCTTTTGCGACTATCTTGTTACGCATTGAAAAAAATCAATGTCTTTAAGACCGACAGTGACTGGTCAAATCATATATCGAAATTTCTCTCCTAAGTATCCTTAGTAGGCGACTTCGATCTGTGAGGCACTCCGTTTTTTCATTTTCTCTGACTAAAAAATTATATTTTTCAGGTCAAAGAAAAAATTGACTGATCAAAAAAAGATGCTATGAAATAATCCATTGGTTATTTCATAGCATCTTTTTAATTCTTTGATTTTAGTTAGGTTGATTGTTTAACTATCTCTAGAATCTCCTTGTATGTTTTTCCGGAAGGAAGAGTTTCTTTTTTTGTGTATTCCCCTACTGGATAATAACCTGTGTCATCCTGTATAGTTACAATCTTATCCCCTTTAAACTCTCCTATTTTTGTTTTTTGGCCTGAAAAACCATCAATCATGTAAATGTTTTTATTTTTTGGATCTAGATATTTTCTTGGCCCCAGAAATCGTCTTTTTTTATTTGATTTTCCTCCGTTACCTTGAAATGTATACTCGTAATATTTATCTTTATTCGGCATTTCAAGATCTGTTTCGTAGTAGCAGATCAGCGTAATATCTCCATTTTTATAGATTCCGTTCATTGCATCCGGCTTTAATTCGCTATTCATACAACCAGCCGTAAAGAAGGCAGCACTACAAGCAACGGTCAGCATCATTTTTTTACAAAATTCATCGTAGTCATTCCGTTCTTTGAAAAGTCACTTTTGTTAAAATGCGCTATATTGCGCTTTACGGCCAGTCTAATTTTTAATTAATTATATCATATTTTATAGGTATTACAATTTAAGCCTCTGCTACTCCGCACCGCTTATAGATCCCCGTTCTCTTTCATTCAAAAATTTGCTGGTAAAACACCATGCCATGAAAAACGACGTTCCCTTATACCAAATAGGCAAGAAACGCCGTTTTACCGTTACTAAAAATGGAACTGTTTAGATAGACTGAAGCACATTTTCTATGCTTTGAAGGTCTGTCAAGGCGGACAGGGCGGCCGCTACGCCAAGGGCAATCAGTGTCACTACCAGTACGGCAACGAAAAGGTATGGCAAAAGAGAAATTCCAATCGCTTTGACTGTACTGACCTGATAGTTTTCACTGATGGACAGTATTTCCAATACGTAGCTCCAGATCCCAAGAATGAAACTTCCAAGGCCAGTAAGCCAGTGATATCCCATATTGGCCAGAAGCAGGAAAAATACGGAGAATCCGAGGGGAATGTAGCTTGCCATAAAGGCGGCGGTGATCCCTCGGGCGCTTCCGTTTCCGCCGGTCATGCCTGCCAGATAATCGATGATGGCGGAGTGGAAAATGAGGCCTGTCCCGAAAATAAGGATCATCCCCACAAATTCCGCTATAATGCCCGGTCCTTTGCTGACAGTGGCAATGGTAAGGAGAAATACGGTAAAAAGCCAAATCGCACCGCTTTCTTTATACCTTTTCTCGTTAATCAGAAGGCGCAGTCCCGTCCGAGGCCGTATCAGAAGAAGAAATACAAGATCCAAAAGTTGATTCATATGTCCTCCTATCGTACCGCCGGATATGCCGGGTCTTTTAAGGATGTAAATAATTTGCCGGTGATTCTGCCGGAAATTTCATCGGCCAGTGTGTCTGCCTCTCCTGACAATACGTCTTTCAGACTGACCCTTCTGCCCGCATAGCTTTTTGTAGGAACTGTCTCGCTTTCTATGCCGCCGGCGCTTCCCGCGTAGCTCAGCGCATCGTAATAGTTCCCCATAGCGTCTACCAAGCCCAGATCCTGTGCCTGCCGCCCTGTGAGAATACGGCCGTCTGCAAAGGTTTTTACCTTGCTTACGTCCATGCGGCGGCCATCGGCTACGGTATTCACAAACTGTTCATAAATATCATCTACCATGGCTTGAAGCATTTGTCTTTCTTCTGCTGTCATAGGACGATACATGGATAAAATATCCTTGTGCGCACCGCTTTTTATTTTTTCATTCTTAATCCCCAGTTTGTCCATCAGTTCGCCCACATTGGTGTAATCCATATACACCCCGATGCTTCCTGTGAGCGTGGCGGGGCTTGCAAATATGTAGTCGCCTTTACTGGCAAGCCAATATCCTGCAGACGCGCAGGTATCGCCCATGGAAACAATCACCGGCTTTCCCGCGCTGCGAATGCGATCGATTTCTTCCGCGATTTCTTGTGTCGCCCCGGTAGAACCGCCGGGCGTATTCATTCGAAGCAGGACCGCCTTGGCATGAGGATCTTTTCTGGCCTCTGAAAGCTCTGCCATGATCTGCTCGCTGGGCGCACCACCGCCTGCTCCCCACAGGGGGCTTGTCTCCGGCCCGCCATATATAGTCCCGTCAATGCGAATTACCGCGACGTACTCTCTTTCCGCGCCTGCAAAGCCAGAATTATTCTTTATGTCATGAATACCGGCTGCTATAGCCGCTATCAAAAGAAAAACCGCTATAATAAGCACCCAGCGGCCTTGCTTTGAAATTTGCATCATATCACCTACCCAGTCAATTATCTCAATAGCAAAATACACCTGTCCTTGCCCGATTATACCATAATACGCAGAAAGCACCCGAAAGGTTCAGACGCTTATAGCAACAAAAAACGCTCCGGCAAAATATTCTTTGCTCAGAGCGTTTTTTCATCTTATAGCTTACAGTACCTGCTCTTCTTCCGCAGCTTCCGGCGCTGCCGACGGTTCCGCATTATGCTGAACCTGAAGCTTCCTGTATTTTGCCATGCCGGTTCCAGCAGGAATCAGCTTGCCGATAATTACGTTCTCCTTGAGGCCAAGAAGCGGATCCACTTTGCCCTTTATTGCCGCATCTGTAAGTACCCGGGTCGTTTCCTGGAAGGAGGCCGCCGACAGGAACGAATCTGTGGCAAGCGCTGCCTTTGTTGTGCCCAGCAGCTGGTGCTCACCCTTGGCAGGGGTCAGCCCTTCATCCTCAAGCCGTCCGTTTTCCTGACGGTAGGCCACGATATCTACCTGCTCGCCCGGAAGCCAGCTGGAATCTCCGGGATCATTAATCTTCATCTTCCGGAGCATCTGGTGCACGATGATTTCAATATGCTTATCATTGATTTCAACGCCCTGCGAGCGGTATACCTTCTGCACCTCCTTGACGATATATTTCTGTGTTGCCTGTACGCCAAGCACCTTCAGAATATCGTGAGGATTAATATTCCCTTCAATCAGGCGCGTACCTGCTTCGATGACCTGTCCTTCCTGCACGGAAATTCTCTTTCCGAAAGGAATTTTATACTTGGCCGAGGTTTCATCGTTAGTAACGAAAATATTTTTTACGTTGCTATTGGTTTCATCGTCTGCGATGGAGACGACACCGGCTATTTCAGAAATAATCGCATTGCCCTTCGGTTTTCGCGCTTCGAACAATTCTTCTACACGAGGAAGCCCTTGGGTAATATCTTCTGCGGAAGCAACGCCGCCGGTATGGAACGTACGCATTGTCAGCTGGGTGCCCGGCTCTCCGATGGACTGGGCTGCTATGATACCGACAGCCTCACCGATTTCTACATCTCTGCCGGTTGCCAGATTTCTGCCATAGCACTTAGCGCATACGCCATGAGCAGAATGGCAGGTCAAAATGGAGCGAACCTTGAGCGAATCATAGTATTTCTCGATTTCTTCAGCCTGATCATCAGTGATTTCTACATTTTTCCTTGCAATGATTTCACCGGTTTCAGGATTCTTCACATCCTCCAAGGGGCAGCGTCCGGCGATGCGGTCAGCCAAGGATTCAATGAGCGCCCCGGCTTCTACAATTTTCCGAACCTCGACGCCCTCTACCTGTTCCATACGGACAGAAATGGACGGAATATCGGCTGATAAAATTGCTGCAATTACTTTTTCGTCAATCACTGTGCCTGCCGGCGCAATTTCATGCCCCTTGCGGTCTACGGCAGCATATTCCAGCTTCTTGCCTTTGAAATGAGATTCAAGATGATGACGCATGGCATGAGAATACCGTTCTACCGCTTCCTTTGTCCCAAGGTCAAAGGTTTCCGGCACAGCTTCCTCATTCCCTTCAGTACCGGAGATGCAAACTGTGATGCTTTCAACCAGGTGATGGTTCAGCAGCGTAATATCATCCTCAGTGATGGTCTTTCCCTTTACAAGAAGAATGTCCCCGCTTCTGCGATCAATGATGTCTTCGTCTAACACAGCCCCGAGAAGCTTTGCCTTCAGGCCAAACAGAGTGCCCCGCACCTTGTTATCCGAAGCGATAACCGCCTCTTGCTTGTCAAAGCTTAACACCTCAACGTCGCAGTCTTCTTCGCGGACAATGACATCCTGAGATACATCAACAAGGCGGCGTGTCAGATACCCTGAGTCTGCCGTACGAAGTGCTGTATCGGCAAGGCCCTTTCGAGCACCGTGAGAGGATGTAAAGTAGTCCAGAACAGTAAGGCCTTCACGGAAGTTTGCCTTAACCGGAAGCTCGACTGTCTTGCCGGATGTATCAGCAATCAGGCCGCGCATACCGGCCAGCTGACGAATCTGGTTATCATTGCCTCGGGCGCCGGACTGAGCCATCATAGTCAGCGGATTGAATTTCTTCATGGACTGGCGCATAGCTGCACCGACCTCATCAGTCTTCTGACTCCATACCTCGACAACACGACGATACCGCTCATCATTAGTCATGAGACCGCGTCTGTAAAACTTTCGAATCTGCTCAACTCGTCTATCGCCGTCGGCCAAAATGTCGTCTTTTTCAGGCGGCACAGCAACATCGTAAATTCCTATAGAAATACCGGAAATGAGAGCATAGTGGAAGCCGAGGGCTTTCACACTGTCCAGCAAATCGCCGGTCGCTTTAAAGCCCAGCTTTTTGAAGCAGTCGTTAACCAGCTTGCCCATCTGTTTCTTGCCGATGGTAATGCCAAGACCTTCATTCTCAACAATATGTTCTTTCCCTTTTTCATCTACCCGCTTTTCACGTCGCTTATAGAAGAAACGCAGCGGTTCCGGAATAGCGAAATTGAAAATCAACCGGCCCGGCGTTGTGACTACAAGGCCTTCATGTCCGGGAATCTGGACACGAATAAAATCATGAATGCTTACCTTATGCAGCGCGTAAGCCAGCATAACCTCATCATAGCTGGTATATGCATGAAGATGGCTTGTATCCATCGCATCTTCCGTTTCCTTGTCCTCTTCCACGATAGTCAGATAATAGGAACCCAATATCATATCCTGCGAAGGTATGGCAACCGGCTTTCCGTCCTTGGTGGACAGGATATTGTTGATGGAAAGCATGAGCGTCCTCGCTTCCGCCTGCGCTTCCACAGAAAGCGGAAGATGGCATGCCATCTGGTCACCGTCAAAATCTGCATTGTAACCGGGACACACCAGCGGATGCAGCTTGATTGCCCTGCCATCCCAAAGAATCGGTTCAAAAGCCTGAATGCCCAAACGGTGAAGAGTCGGTGCACGGTTTAACAGCACCGGATGCTCCTTAATGACATCTCCAAGCACATCCCATACTTCCGGTGCCAGTTTATCTACCTTCTTTCTGGCCACTTTCAGGTTGCTGGCGATCCCGCGGCTAATCAGCTCATGCATGATGAAAGGCTTGAACAGTTCAATAGCCATTTCCTTCGGCAGGCCGCACTGATACATTTTCAGTTCCGGCCCGACAACGATAACAGAACGGCCAGAATAGTCAACACGCTTACCGAGCAGATTCTGACGGAACCGGCCTTGTTTTCCCTTCAGCATATCCGACAGCGATTTCAGCGGGCGATTGCCGGGGCCTGATACAGCACGGCCTCTGCGGCCGTTATCAATGAGTGCATCGACTGCTTCCTGCAGCATGCGCTTTTCGTTGCGGACAATAATTTCCGGCGCACCCAAATCAAGGAGTCTCTTGAGTCGATTATTTCTGTTGATCACCCGGCGGTACAGATCATTCAGATCCGAGGTGGCAAACCGGCCGCCATCAAGCTGAACCATAGGCCTTAAATCAGGCGGAATCACCGGGAGAATAGTCATAATCATCCATTCCGGTTTGTTCCCGGAATGAATGAAGGCCTCCACTTCTTCCAGGCGGCGGATACTGCGAAGCTTGCGCTGTCCGCTGCCTTCAGTCACATCTTTTTTAAGCTGCGCTTCCATTTCCGCAAGATCGATCTTGCGGAGCAAGGTCTGAATCGCTTCGGCGCCCATAGCTGCGCGGAAGGAACCTCTTCCATAGGTTGCAACCGCTTCCTGATATTCCTGCTCATTCAGAATCTGTTTGGGCAGCAGCTTCGTTTCGCCCGGATCGATTACGATATAGGCAGCAAAATAGAGAACCCGTTCCAGCTGCCGGGGCGACACGTCAAGAATCAGACCGATCCGGCTGGGTGTCCCCTTAAAATACCAAATGTGAGATACCGGGCAGGCCAATTTAATATGTCCCATCCGTTCTCTTCTCACCTTTGAGCTTGTAACCTCTACGCCGCATTTATCGCAGACAGTCCCGCGATAGCGCATTTTTTTGTATTTACCGCATTTGCATTCCCAGTCCTTGGTAGGGCCAAAAATACGCTCGCAGAAAAGTCCATCCGCCTCCGCTTTCAAGGTACGGTAATTTATCGTTTCGGGCTTTGTCACCTCACCATGAGACCATTCAAGGATCTTTTCCGGGGAAGCGATGCCGATTTTCATGGAATCAAATTCATTTACGTCTAACAATTGGATACCGCTCCTTTCCGGGCTTATTCATCCCGGTCATCATCAATCTGACCGGCATTTTCATCAATGTCTGCTTCGGTGAAGGCTGCTTCTTCGTCAGTAGGGGCATTGGCTTCCGCTTCAAGAGTATCGTTAAAAGAAGCGGTATCATCGGCTTGAGCCTCCTGCCCGCCGGCCATACTGGTTTCCATGGCGCTTCTGGATGCGACTACCGCGTCATCACCTTCCATGGTCGCTTTCAAGTCTTCTTTTTTCCAACGGTCTCCGTGACTGCCAAAGCCCTGATCCAAATCATCTTCATCCAATTCCTTCAGCACCACTTCCCCGCCGTTCTCATTGAGGATCTGCACGTCCAGACCAATGGACTGCAACTCTTTCATCAAGACCTTAAAGGATTCCGGAACGCCCGGACTCGGAATATTCTGCCCTTTTACAATCTTTTCATAAGCCTTTACGCGGCCGATCACATCATCAGATTTTACGGTCAAAATTTCCTGCAGTGTATAAGCCGCCCCATACGCCTCCAACGCCCAGACTTCCATTTCACCGAAACGCTGTCCTCCGAACTGTGCCTTGCCGCCCAGCGGCTGCTGGGTAACAAGAGAGTAGGGACCGGTCGAGCGGGCATGAATCTTATCATCTACCAGATGATGGAGCTTCAGCATATATTTCCAGCCGATGGTAACCTGGCCATCCAGCTTTTCGCCAGTGCGTCCGTCATACAGGTCCGTCTTGGCATTCACCGGAAGCCCCGCCGACGCCAGTGTCGCAGCCAAATCCTCATCACGGGTTCCATCAAATACAGGAGTAGCGATATGAATGCCGGCATAATCCGGTTCAGGCATTCCGTATTTGTCAAAATCGTACCCGTTATCACGAAGACGTTTTTCCACTTCCTTATATGCCTTCGGATCTGTCTTTGCTTTTTCAATCTCCTCGCCCAGCATATGGCAGGCCCAGGACAAATGGATTTCCAAAATTTGTCCGATGTTCATACGGGATGGAACGCCCAAAGGATTCAAAACGAGATCGACCGGGCGGCCATCTGGTGTAAATGGCATATCTTCCACCGGAAGAATACGGGAGCACACACACTTATTTCCATGGCGCCCTGCCATTTTGTCCCCTTCGCGAATCTTACGTTTCTGAGCGATATAAACGCGCACCAGCTTATTTACACCAGGCGCCAGCTCATCCCCATTTTCACGGGTAAACACTTTAACGTCCACCACTTTGCCAAATTCTCCGTGAGGTACGCGGAGGGACGTATCACGGACCTCCCGTTCCTTATCGCCGAATATGGCGCGAAGCAGTCGTTCCTCAGGAGTCAGCTCTGTTTCACCCTTTGGTGTCACTTTGCCGACAAGTATATCGCCGGGACGCACATCGGCGCCGACCATAATAATGCCGTTTTCGTCCAGATACTTGACCGCATCTTCGCTGACGGAGGACAGCTCGCGGGTAATATCCTCAGCGCCGAGCTTTGTATCCCGGGCATCGCATTCGTATTCTTCAATATGGATGGACGTATACAGGTCGTCCTTGCAGAGCCGTTCGGAAATAAGAACGGCGTCCTCGTGGTTGTAGCCTTCCCAGGAGACAAAGGCTACCAGCACGTTATGACCGAGAGCCAGCTCGCCCCCGTCTGTAGCCATGCCATCCGCCAGTGTTTCCCCCGCTTCTACTCTCTCACCTTTTCTTACAATGGGCCGCTGATTGATACAGGTGCTCTGATTGGAGCGCATGAATTTAGTAAGCGTATAGGTGTCAAGCTCGCCATTATCCGTTCTGACAATAATCTGTCTGCCTGTTACGTGCTCTACAATGCCGGAGCGGTGCGCCAAAACGCATACCCCCGAGTCCTGGGCAGCCACGAATTCCATGCCGGTTCCCACAAGAGGCGCTTCCGGCCGGAGAAGCGGCACTGCCTGACGCTGCATGTTAGCCCCCATCAGAGCGCGGTTCGTATCATCGTGTTCTAGGAAGGGAATGAGTGATGTACCGATGGATACAACCTGCTTGGGCGATACGTCCATCAGATCAATTTCTTTTTCATCCGCTTCCAGCACATCAGCGCCATAGCGGCTGGCCACATTGTGATGGTGAATGAATTTTCCGTTCTTATCCAGCGGTTCCGATGCCTGCGCAATAATCTGATCATCCTCAACATCAGCGGTAATGTATTCGGTGCGATCCGTTACGTGATAGTCAATGACGTTCCCGTTTTTATCCCGAACCTTGTCCACGTCTCGATACGGCGTCTCAATAAGTCCGTATTTATTCACCTTCCCGTAGTTGGAAAGAGAAGAAATAAGTCCGATGTTCGGCCCTTCCGGCGTTTCTACCGGACACATGCGGCCATAGTGCGAATAATGAACGTCCCGGACCTCAAAGCCTGCCCGCTCACGAGAGAGCCCACCGGGTCCCAATGCGGAAAGACGGCGTTTATGAGTCAGCTCGGCCAGCGGATTTGTCTGATCCATAAACTGGGACAGCTGGGAGCTTCCGAAGAACTCCTTGATGGCGGCTACAGCCGGACGGATATTGACAAGCGCCTGAGGCGTCATTTTGTCCTGATCCTGCGTGGTCATCCGCTCGCGCACTACCCGCTCCATGCGGGACAGGCCGATGCGGAACTGATTCTGCAGAAGCTCACCTACGCTTCTCACGCGGCGATTGCCCAAATGATCGATATCATCCACGGAGCCATATCCCTGCATCATATTCAAAAGGTAATCCACACAGGCAATAATATCTGCCTTATCGAGAATGCGATAATTGTCCTCCCTGTTTCCAGAAGAGCAGATCACCTTGACCGGCGTTCCGTCATCCTTCTGGGTCGTTACCTCTATTGGATCATGCCCCTTGAAAACCTGCTTCTTTTCAAGCAAAGCGATAGCGTCGTCATCAATGATCGCATTGGCTTCAATGATAACCTCGCCGGTTTCCATATCGACGATCGGCTCCTCTGTGCGGTGTCCCTTGAGACGGTTTTTCCAAGAGAGCTTCTTGTTGATTTTATAGCGCCCCACCTTGGCCAAATCATAGCGGCGAGGATCATAGAAGAAATTGTGCAACAGCTGCTTCCCGCTGTCCACCGTAGCCGGTTCACCGGGACGAAGCTTGTGATAAATCTCGATCAGCGCCTCTTCCTCGCTGCGGGTGGAGTCCTTTTCCAAGGTCTTCCCGATATTGATATCTCCGTTGAACAGCCGATTGATATCGTCATTGGACGAATATCCGAGGGCACGGATGAGAACCGTTACAGGCATTTTGCGATTTCTGTCGATACGCACAGAAACAGCGCCATTGGCATCAGTCTCAAGCTCAATCCAAGCTCCCCGATTCGGGATGAGCTGTGCACTGTAAATCTCCTTGCCGAATGTATCCAGTGCTTTCTTGTAGTACACCCCGGGCGAACGGACGAGCTGGGAAACGATGACTCGTTCAGCACCATTGATAATGAATGTGCCTGTCTGAGTCATGATAGGAAAATCGCCCATGAAGAGCTCATGCTCCTTGATCTCCCCGCTCTCCTTGTTTACAAGGCGTACCTTCACATTGAGCGGCGCGGAATAAGTGGCATCCCTTGATTTACATTCTTCGACACTGTATTTTTCCTTGCCGAAATAATAGTCCCCAAAGTAGAGGGACCATTTCCCTGCGCTATCCTCGATAGGGGAAATATCGTTGAATACATCCTTCAGGCCTTCTTGGCAGAACCATTCATAGGACTTGGTCTGCAAATCCAGCAAATGGGGCATCTTCAGGACCTCCTGGGCCCTTGCGTAGGTATAACGGACCTTCTTATGATCCTCCTTAGTCCCCTTCCCACCGATGTATACCGGACGGAACATCTTACTATCGGGCATTCCTCGCCTCATCCTTTCCTGACAACAAAGGAAAAAATAAGCAAGGCCTCTTTTCCCTTATGCCTTGCTCATTTCCTCCATATAGCACAAAACGCAGTATAACAAACATTTATTTTACAACACTTTTCTACGCAAAGCAAGAAACTTCTTTCTATAAGCTTCTATCAAAGGGTATAAAATTATTCTTTATATAAATAATTTTTATCTACCTTATTGATTTTTTCTATTTTAGGCTATGCCTACTTGCTTTTTGCTAGAAAATGTGCTATGCGTTTATTTTATCACCGACACCCTTGAAATGCAATGCCGGTATCATCCAGCTCCCAATGTCTCCCCAACCGGTATGTAAGGACATGCAAAAAGCCCGGCAAGAATAAGCCGGGCTTTTGAATTCTCATTACTTAGAGTACAGTTCGACGATGTAGGTTTCGTTGACCTCATCCTTGTAGGGAAGCTCTTCTCTCTGGGGAAAACGAGTCAGTGTAGCCGCCCAGTTGTCAAAGCTTTTTTCCACATAGGGAAGATCAAAAGATTTCAGTTCCTGGAAAGCCTGCTTGAACATTTCGTTCGTTCTGTAGCCCTCCCGCAGGGAGATCACCTGGCCGGGACGTACCGGATAGGAAGGAATATCTACCTTCTTTCCGTCCACGGTAATAAGTCCATGGTTGACCATCTGGCGAGCCTGACGGATAGAACGGGCGAAGCCGGCTCTGTATACCAGATTGTCCAGTCTTGTTTCCAGCAGGAACAGCAGGTTTTCACCTACGACGCCGGACATTCTTCTGGCTTTATCATAATAGCGATAGAACTGTCTTTCCAAAAGATTGTACATCGCTTTTACCTTCTGCTTCTCTGCCAGCTGCATCCCGTATTCAGACTGTTTTCTCTGACGGGTTTCAGCGGGCTGCCGTTTTAACGCTTTCGAATGGCCATAAATATTCATGCCAAAACGTCGGCTTGCCTTAAAACGGGGACCTCTGTTTGTTGCCATTGTGTAAATCACCTCACTGTAAAATTACTATTTCGAAATAAAATAGCTTTATCATTATACAAATGAAAAAAGGATTTGTCAATTCACAAATCCTTTTTATTTCGCTGCTGTTCGCCGCATGGCAAATTTTCAATGGAGGCTATCGGAGTCCCGCAAACCGCCTGCATGCAGAGACGATCAGTATTCATAATGATGCTTGAATTTATAGAGATAAATCATGATGCAGAGGAGCATAGCCACCGCTACCAGATTGCCTAAAAGGCCATTTCCGGTGATGCCGTCCACCAGGTATCCGACAAAGCAGCAGGATGCCACAGTCATCACATAGGGAATCTGAGTCGATACATGGTCAATATGGTGGCACTGGGCGCCGGCGGAGGCCAGAATTGTTGTATCTGAAATCGGAGACACATGATCGCCGCCTACAGCGCCTGCCAGAACGGCCGCCACAGTCATAACCATGAGATGCATGTTCTCCGCATCGGTTCCAATGATAGCCAGCACGATGGGGATAAGAATTCCAAAGGTTCCCCAGGAGGTTCCTGTAGAAAAGGCCAGACCGATTGCCACCAGGAAGAATACCGCCGGAAGCAGAGTAGCCACTGTCGCATTATCCGCAACAACGCTTCCTACATAGCCGCCGATATTCAGATAATCCGTGCCGCACACGCCGGAAAGGGTCCATGCGAGACAGAGAATCATAATGGCGGAGGTCATCTGCTTGAAGCCTGTCACAAAGCAGTCACAGAAGGAACGGAATGTCAGTACTCGTCGGGGAATATAAAGAAGGAATGTAGCGATCAGAGAAATAAATGAACCGATCACAAGGCCGTGAGCGGAATCGCAATCGGCAAACGAGTCGGCAATTCCCTTCCCTTCCAGAATCCCTCCGGTATACAGCATGCCGAATACGCAGCCGCCGATCAAGACAATCAGGGGAAGAACCAGATCGATAATGCGGCCGTTCCCAATAGGCTGATCCGCCTTATCCTCCTGATATTCCGAAGGGATGACCAGGGTGCTTCCGCTTTGCTTTTCAAAGACAGCCATCCGAGAAAAATCCCGATCCATGAAAATGATAAAAAACATAAAAATCAGCGTAAGCCAGGCATACAGATTAAAGGGAATGGTCTGCAAAAATAAGCCAAACCCGTCAATGCCGCTATCCTCGGGAAGAGATGACGTGACTGCAGCCGCCCAGCTGGACACTGGCGCGATGATGCAGATCGGGGCTGCCGTGGCATCAATAATATAGGCCAGCTTAGCCCGGGTTACTTTAAACCGGTCTGTTACAGGACGCATAACGGTCCCGACAGTAAGGCAGTTAAAGTAATCATCAATGAAAATCAGTATGCCCAGAAAAACCGTCACTAAAAGTGCGCCCCGGCGCCCGCTGATTTTCCGTGCCGCGTAATCCCCATAGGCCTGAGATGCGCCGGATTTCTGAATCGCTGACACCATGATACCCAAAAGGACAAGGAACACCAAAATATATACGTTTCCGCCCACCTTATCCGACATGATACCAAACATCGTATCGACTGCCAGAAGCGGACTGAATCCCGTAAACATCAGAGCTCCAATAAATATGCCGATTGCCAGTGACATATAGACTTCTTTTGTGGCAAGCGCCAAAATGATTGTCACCACCGGCGGTACCAGTGACCAAGCTGTTTCAGCCATCCTCATCATCCCCTCTATTCGAATGTAGTTACCCATGATTATGCGGTAAACTCCGGCGGCTGTCAACCTTTCTCATACTAAAATAGTTTTGGCCTGTAGGGCAGGCAATAAAAAAAAGGCTCCTATTCCTTACCGCAAAACAGGCAGTCTCTTTTTACGTACATAAACATTACAGAAGCGTCCTTCTTAGTTCATCTCCCGAAAGCCGGCTGAGATAGGCTGGCGGTATATCAAAGACGGTTTTACAGCCGCTTGCACCCTCCTTACGAAGCCGTGCAATGGCCCTCGCAAAGGCTGCCACCACATGAGACGTAAATTCCGGATTGGAGTCTAAGGTGAGCTTGAACTCTATGATTTCCTTATGTTCACCGGATTCGCCGGTCACGCCGCTCCGGAACACAAGGCCACCATGCGCCAGTCCCTGATGCTTCTCATTAAATTCCTCTTCCGAAATAAAATGAACTGTCGTGTCATACTCATCAAAATAATGAGGCATCGTCTTGATTTCCCGTTCTACCTGCGCGGGATCGGCTCCATCCTCAAGGACAACGAAGCATTCCCGGGTATGCTTGTCTCTTACCGCCAGCTCAGGCGTTTCTCCATTTCGCACGGATTCCACCGTTTTTTCGACAGGACAGGTATATTCCTTCCCATTCTTCACGCCCTTCACCCGACGGATTGCATCGGAATGTCCCTGCGACACACCGCGGCCCCAGAAGGTATAATCCCTTCCGTTCGGAAGGATCGCATTGCCATACAGCCTTGCCAATGAAAACAGACCCGGATCCCATCCCACTGAAATCATCGCCACATGGCTGCTTTCCTTCGCCGCCTTGTCAACAGCAGCAAAATGCTCCGGGATCGTGGCATGAGTATCAAAGGTGTCTATCACGTTGAACAGGCGGGCATATTCCGGCGTCTGCCGGGGCAAATCGGTTGCAGAGCCGCCTGCGAGAACCAGCACATCCACCTTATCCGCCCATTCTGCCATATCCCTTACGGATACCACGGGAGCATCGGACGTACGAATGCGTACCGTGTCCGGATTTCTTCTCGTAAATACAGCCACAAGCTCCATATCGGGAAAATCGGAAATTGCATCTTCTATACCCCGTCCGATATTTCCGTAGCCCATAATTCCCACACGAATCGTCATAATATCTCTTCCTTTCATATAACAGTAACTCATACATAAGCGTTTTCATGCGTTTTACGTATGGGTATAGCCTATCACAAAGGACTTCTGATGAAAAGTACCGACCCTGATACGAATGAAAATTTTTGCACTTTTGGAGGATTTTTATTAAATCAGCAATGGTACAATACTTCCAAGGAGGATTCTATGATTATTACCATCCCCGACGATTTTGACCTTGAAAAAATAAAAAATAGCGGACAAGCCTTTCGTATCACCTGCACTGATGGCTGCTACCGTTTTATGACCGGAAATCACGTGCTGCATATGCGGCAGCTGTCGGCGCATACCTTTTATGTATCCTGCCGAAAGGAAACCTGGCGCTCCATTTGGGCGCCTTACTTTGACCTTGATCGGTCGTACCGCTCTCTGCGCCGTAAAATCCCCGCAGCAGATAAATATCTCTCAGCGGCCGCAGAGCAAAGCAAGGGCATCCGCATCCTTCGGCAGGATCCCTTTGAAACCATCATTACCTTTATTATTTCTCAAAGGAAAAGCATACCCGCTATTTCTTCTTCGGTCGAAAAAATTTGCACTCTCTCCGGTAAAAAATTGACATCCCGCAAGAAAACAGTGTATGCCTTTCCATCACCTCGAAAGCTCGCCGCCTGTCCCTTGCAGTCTCTGTACTCCTGCTCACTGGGCTACCGCGCCCCTTACATAAAAAAAGCCGCTTGGCTTATCGCCGGCGGTACGATGGTTCTTGACGCATTGCATGCTCTTTCCGATGATGACCTGATGAAATCCCTGATGACACTGCCCGGCGTAGGAACCAAAGTTGCAAGCTGCATTGCTCTATTTGCATATGCCCGCCTGTCTCTTGCACCCGTCGATGTATGGATTCAAAAAGTAATCTGCCAAAAATACGGCGGGGTAAATCCGTTCCCTTCCTTCGGGGACAGCGCAGGCATTTATCAGCAATATATGTTTTACTATGCCCGGACGAGCAAATTAAAATAACCCCTTGCGCCTTAAAGTCAGACGCCCGTGAATTTCTATTTCACGGCTTTTTTATTTCTTGAACTCCACGCCTGTTTTTTTCAACGTGTCAAACACATAGCCCAGAATATGGTACATGCGCTCTCCATCCTCCGCGGTAACCCATTTCCCATCCATAGCAGAAAAATCCTTGTAATAAAAACTGAGCTTATCTGAAAGCTCCCTTGCCCATTTGCCGCACTGCTTGCCAGGCTTATGCTCCTCCTCCGGCAATGACAACACGGGATTCCCCTCCGCCCTTGCCTCTTTCTCCTCCTGCCGCAGGACACGTTCTTCCTTCAGCGCTTCAAGCTCCTTTTCCAGCCTCTTCTGCTCAAAACCCAGTGCTTCCACAGCACCCCGCAGCGTCCGTATCGTTTCCCCTGCCGTTTCCAGCGCCTGCCTTAAGATCTGTTCTTCCATAGTATCCTCCCTTTTCCTTTCATCTTATCACAATGGGTTCGCTGTATTATACGAATTCCGGCAGCACGACCACTCTTTTATACTTTTTTTGCATATATCCCTCAATTGCTTGAAACTGACTTATGTTACGGGTATGCTGTTATTATTCAAATATTCGTACTGGCCGCCAGCAGAGCCGTACAGTTTTTAAGAGAGGGGTAATTTGTTTTGTTCAGTAAAATGTTTAAAGTTTTATCCGGCATCGCCTTGATAAAACAAATCGCGGTAGGCCTCGTCATCGGCATACTGATTGCTATCTTTGCCCAGCCGCTTATTCCGGTAGTGAAACTCTTCGGGGATCTCTTTGTAAAGGCCCTGAAAGGGGTCGCCCCGATTCTGGTTTTCTTCCTTGTCATGAATGCCATGGCCCAGAAAAAAGAAGGAAACGACTCTTCTATGAAGCCGATTATCATTCTGTACGTAATCGGGACATTCTTCGCATCCCTGGTCGGGGTTGCCATGTCCTTCCTTTTCCCGACTACTCTTTATCTTACCGTCACGGATGCCCAGCTGACACCACCGTCGGGCATCGTAGAGGTTCTCCATAACGTGATCCTCAGTGTCGTGGACAATCCGGTGAATGCGCTTCTTACAGCCAATTATATCGGTATCCTTGCCTGGGGTATCATCATTGGTCTTGCCTTCCGCGGTCTGGCAAATACTACCACAAAAAACTGCCTTGATGATATTGCGAAAGCAGTCACAAAGGTGGTTACCTGGGTAATCCATTTCGCGCCGCTCGGCATTATGGGGCTTGTGGCCGATTCCGTGGGAAGTGCCGGTATTGAAGCACTTATCGGGTATGCGAAGCTTCTGGCTGTTCTGATCGGCTCCTACCTCATAGTAGCGCTTATCATGAACCCGATCATCGTTTTTTCGCAAATCCGTATGAATCCTTATCCGTTGGTATGGACCACTATTAAAGAAAGCGGAGTATATGCCTTCTTCACCAGAAGCTCCGCCGCAAACATTCCGGTCAACCTGTCCCTGTGCAAGCGGCTCGGACTTAATCCGGATACATTTACCATTTCTATTCCGCTGGGCGCCACCATCAATATGGCCGGGGCTTCCATCACGATTTCCGTGCTCGCTCTTTCCGCAGCAAATACGCTGGGCGTGCAGGTGGACCTTCCCACGGCGCTTCTCCTATGTCTTGTATCCACCGTGGGCGCCTGCGGCGCTTCCGGGGTTTCCGGCGGTTCCCTGCTCCTGATTCCGGTTGCCTGCGCTTCCTTTGGTATCGGCAATGATATCGCCATGCAGGTCGTCGGCGTAGGCTTCATCATCTCCGTTCTGGAGGATGCCTGTGAAACGGCACTGAACAGCTCCTCCGATGTCCTCTTCACTGCCACCGCGGAATATGCGGAACGCCGTCGGGCAGGAACGCTGACCGCCTCCGATATGGTCCTGCAGCATAAATAACGCAACGGCTTGAGCAATCACCGGGCATTGTAAATGTCACGCAAAAAGGCACGCTGTCATAATGGCAGTCGTGCCTTTTTTAGTGGGTTATCAATTACAAAAGAAATTTTGTCGCCTCCTTCCAGCAACACAGCTTCTCTTTTTGTTTTTCGATATGTTCCTTTGCTTCCTTTTGCTGGCGCAATACCTGCCTGTATCCGGTTCCGCCATAGCTTTCCCTCCTCTTGACGCAGTTTTCAATAGAAAGCGTCTCATAAATATCTTCCTCAAAAAGGGGGCTTATAGCTTGTAATTCTTCCATCGTAAGGTCAGCCAGCACTTTCTTATGATCCATGCAGAAGGCTACCGCACTTCCCACCACTTCATGTGCCTTACGGAAAGGAAGTCCCTTCTTTGCCAGATAATCTGCCATATCCGTGGCATTTGAAAAGTCCTGTTCAAGAACGGCCCGGGTATGCGTACCGTCGACGGTCACAGTGCGAAGCATGCCCGTATACATATCCAGCGCGAACCCAAGTGTATCGATCGCGTCAAATACGCCTTCCTTGTCCTCCTGCATATCCTTGTCGTATGCAAGCGGGAGGCCCTTCATGACCGTAAGGAGCGCCGCAAGGTGACCGTATACACGCCCCGTCTTCCCCCGAATCAGCTCGCACAGGTCGGGATTTTTCTTCTGGGGCATGATAGAACTGCCCGTGCTGTATCCGTCATCCAGCTCTATGAAATGGAATTCGCTGGTACTCCAAAGAATAAATTCCTCCGACAAGCGGGATAGATGCATCATGCAGATCGATGCAAAGGACAAAAATTCCAGCAGGTAATCCCGGTCGGATACCGCGTCAAGACTGTTTCCATAGCAGGAGGAGAAATGAAGGGATGCCGCCGTCTCCTCCGGCATAGTCGGATATGTGGTCCCTGCCAATGCGCATGCGCCGAGAGGCGACATGTCCGCCCTTTTATAACAGCCCTCCAGACGGGCAAAATCTCGCTCCAGCATAGCCAGATAAGCCAGCATGTGATGCGCGAAAAGCACTGGCTGCGCCCGCTGGAGGTGGGTATATCCCGGGAGAATGACCGTTTCGTATTTTTTTGACAGAAAAAGAAGGGCTTCCTCCATATGGATCAGCTTTTCTGCCAGCCTTGCAATCTGCCGCTTCATATACAAATGAAGATCTACGGCGCACTGGTCATTGCGGCTGCGCGCCGTATGAAGGCGGGCCCCCGCATCGCCGATATCGTCAGTCAGCCTTTTTTCGATATTCATATGAATATCTTCCAACTCTATGGAAAAAGGAAAAGCGCCGTCATCGATTTCTTTTTTTATTTTCGCCAGTCCCTTTTGGATGGCCTGAAGATCCGCCTTCGTCAAAATGCCGTGATTGGCAAGCATGGCGGCGTGAGCCAGGGAGCCGGCAATATCTTCCCTGTACATGCGGCAATCATAGGAAATGGACGCATTAAACTCCAGCGCGCTCCTTTCCTCCGCTTTTTTGAAGCGGCCGCCCCACATCATATCACTCATTTTTCATTCTTTTCCTTCATAAGCGCCCGGATGGTCAGGGGCAATCCGAACAGATTGATAAATCCCTCCGCGTCCGCCTGATTATAGACATGATCCTCACCGAAAGTGACATATTCCTCATTATAGAGCGAATACGGGCTTTCTGCGCCGTGAGACATAATATTTCCTTTATAAAGCCGGAGCTTGACCTTGCCGGTGACCGTTTTGGACGTTTCGTCCGCAAAAGCCTGCAGCGCTTCCCGAAGCGGAGAAAACCACATGCCGTCATAGACAAGCTCGCTGTATTTCACGGCCGCCGCTTCCTTAAAATGAAGGGTCGCCCGATCTAGGCAGAGCCGTTCCAGCTCCCCGTGTGCATAGAATAGGATCGAGCCTGCCGGATTTTCGTAAACCCCCCTGGATTTCATGCCTACCAGACGGTTTTCTACCAGATCATCGATTCCGATTCCGTTCCGTGCGCCGATCTCATTTAAAGCGGTCACAAGAGCGGCGCCGTCCATGGCCTTTCCATTTACCGCAGTCGGCACACCGGCTTTGAAATCAATAGTTACCAGCTCCGGCTTGTCCGGCGCATCTTCCGGATCGCAGGTAACAAGGTACATGTCCTTGTGAGGCGCGCTTCCCGGATCCTCCAGATCATCCCCTTCATGGGACAAATGCCACATATTCCAGTCCATGGAGTAGGGATATTTTTTGGCCGCCTTTTCTTCCTCAGTCTGCTTGTCATCGAATGTATCAATCGGCACATTATGCGCTTTCGCATAAGCCATCTCATCCTCTCTGGACTTCATATCCCAGATGCGCCAGGGAGCGATAATCTTCATATGCGGCGCCAACGCTTTGATGGTCAGCTCAAACCGGACCTGATCATTCCCTTTTCCCGTGGCGCCGTGGCAAATCGCGTCAGCGCCGTGTTTTTTCGCCATATCCACGAGACATTTTCCGATAAGCGGACGGGCAAAGGAAGTACCCAGCAGATATTTTCCTTCATATCTTCCATCTGCCTTCAGCACCTTGTAAGCGTATTCCTCGATAAATTCCTTTCTTACGTCCAAGGTCTCCGCCACAGAGGCACCGGATTTCAGTGCTTTTTCATGAATCGCATCAAAATCCTCCGGCTGTCCCAGATTAACCGTGCAGGCAATTACCTCACAATTATAATTTTCCTTCAGCCAGGGAATAATGACGGATGTGTCCAGCCCGCCGGAATAGGCGAGAACTACTTTCTTTACGTTTTCCATAGAACGCCCCTCTTTCTGCAAAATTTGATAACGATGGAATTATTATACGTCATTATGTATATATTTTCAATCCAATTTCGCTTCCTTTTGTAAAAGTCCTTAGCAGCAGATCTGCCGCTAAGGACTTTTACTTTAGAAATATAATAGATGGATTACTTTGTCCGCTCCCGTTTTTATCAATTGGCTGTCTGACGGACTTCTTCTTTCTCCTCATTTATCATAAGGAGCGCTTCTTTTCTTACTCTCTGCTTTTCCCTGGCCGAAAGCTTTTTGTATCCCTCGCAAAGAGCATATTCCCAGCTTCCATAATCAGGATTCGGAAGCATGATCCATGCCGCACCGAAAAGCTCCCTGTTCTGTTTTACAAAATGATCCCGCCGGTTCATATCCGCCCCTTCCGCCCTGATCGGAAAATCAAGCAGGTTATCCCCTACATAGGCTATCACGTCATAGCGCTCTTCAATTTTCTGAAACCGTTCTGTTTTTGTATCTCCCCTTGAGAGCATCACCTGCGAGGAGATGACCGGTATTTTCGCCTTTTTCAGATTGGCTACGGTAGCTTCCAGATCGCGGTCGGCCGCACGGTCGCTTACATAAAAGAGAGCCACCCCTTTGCTGTCGATCCAGGACAGCGTCTCTGACGCGCCGGCCAGCGCCTTCGCTTCTTCACGAGCGACCCATTTTGAAAAGGCGCCCTTGTCCTTTCCGATAGCTGTTCCTACAGTCCGCGCCTTGAACGGCGTATTATCCAATATAGTTTCATCAATATCCAGAATGACCGCCATGGGCTTGTCATGCGGTTTTTCAAGCTCTTCACTCACATGCCGCCGCAACGCGTTATATGCCTGATAGCAAAGTGCTTTATATTCAGCGGATCTCTGCATCCACAGCAGCGAAAGCACCGCCTCATCATTGAGCTGCGCCTGACAGATTGCCTCCGTGGCAGGCGTCATGGCAGGTGCATAGGCCAGAGACGGGAAAATGCCCAATGCAGCAGATGCCCCGAGCACTATCGAGAGAGCAGCAGTTTTGATATGCATAATTCTTCGCACCTCACGTACCGGAAAGATCAGCAAGCAGCTCATCCACATGGGACGATGCCTTGACATTTCTATAAACCTTGGCAAGCATGCCCTTTTCATCGATGACGAAGGTGGAGCGCACGATGCCCATGTATTTGCGCCCGTACATGCTTTTTTCCTTGAGAACCCCATAGGCCTTGACCACCGTTTCATTCTCATCAGACAGAAGCGGGAAGGAAAGCCCATTTTTGTCCCGGAAATTGCAATGCTTCTTAACCGAATCCCGGCTGACACCGAGCACATCATATCCGAGCTTTTTGAAATCTTCCAAATGGAGCTGGAAAGCCCAGGCTTCCAAGGTGCAGCCAGAAGTATTGTCCTTCGGATAAAAATATAAAATAACTTTCTTCCCCAGAAAATCCGACAGAGCTACATCGGATCCCCCATCGGAAGGCAGTGTAAAATCAGGCGCTTTCATGCCTGCTTCCAACTCGGCTGCTGATTCCTTCATTTGTATATCCCCCTTTAGCGCTTCAATCGCCGATGACGCGCCGATCCGCTCCGCGCCGGCCTTCAGAAAATCCTCCATGTCCTTTTTTGTGCGTATGCCCCCGGCCGCTTTGATTTTCACCCCCGGCCCCACATACTTCTTGAAAAGCTTCACATCAGAAAGAACCGCACCTTTGGTACCAAACCCGGTGGAGGTTTTGATGTAATCTGCACCGCCGTCGGTTACGCAGCGGCAGACCTCCGCCTTTTCCTTCTCCGTAAGATAGCAGGTCTCAACGATGACCTTGAGTACCTTTTTGCCGGCGATTGTTTTCAGCGTTCTGATTTCTTCAGTGACTTTGTCAAAATTGCCGTTCTTCACGTTCCCCAGATTGATGACCATATCGATCTCATCAGCGCCGTCCCTGAGGGCCTGCCGAGCTTCCGCTTTCTTTGCCTCGGTATGGCTGTTCCCTAAGGGAAACCCTACCACCGTTACGATGGTCAGATCCTTCCATTTTTCGCGAATCCGCTTTACATAGGAGGAAGGCACGCAGACCGATGCCGTATGGTACATGACTGCTTCTTCGCAGAGCGCGGAAATTTCCTTCCACGACGCATCCGCCTTAAGCAGCGTATGATCCACATGAGATAGAATATCTTCCGCTTTCATAAAAGCTCCTTTCCTTTATAAGGAAATATCCCGCTTGCCGGTAACCTTAAAGAAAATCAAAAGGGATACGATCGAGGTTACAGTCAGTATGGTGGCATAGGCTGACGCATTGCCATAATTCCCGCGAATAACCTCTGTGTAAATGGAAACGGACAATGTCTGTGTAGAATTTGTATAAAGAATGATAGATGAGGACAATTCAGAAATAATCGTCACCCAGCTCATAATAGCTCCGGACAGCACCCCCGGCGCCATCATAGGGACGGTTATTTTTCGAAACGTAGTCATATCGCTCGCGCCGAGAGAAATCGCCGCCTCCTCCACGCTGGGACTGATATTCCCGAGGACTGCCGCGGAGGAACGCACCGTGTAGGGCATACGGCGCACCACAAAGGAAATAATCATGATCAGTGCGGTACCTGTCAAAATGAGCGGCGATTTGTTGAAAGCGAAAACAAAGGAAATTCCCAGTACCGATCCGGGAATAATGAAAGGAAACATCGTCACCACATCGAGAATGCTGTTCAGCATATTTTTCTTTCGCACCGACAGGTAGGCGATGCATACGCCTACAAAAAGGATGATGACAATCGCGCACAGCCCCAGTCCGTACGTATGCCAGATAACGGAACTGTCCTTTGACAGGATTGTCGCCTCATAGCTGGTAAGCGCGTAGCCGCCGGTGAAAACCTGCCCTCCATTCGTTGCAAGGAAGGACGTATAAATGACGACGATCTGCGGCAGTGCCGCAAGAAGTACGATTCCATACACAATTCCGTGGGCAAGGATATTCCTGAGCCCCTTCGCCTTCTCCGCCGCCATAGGCTTCAGTGCGGTCATGGCATAGGTATTGCGGCTTGCGAAAAACCGCTGCACAAAAAACATGCCGATCGTGAGAACAATGACTATACAGCAGATAGCCGCCGCAAACCCGTCATCTCCTCCAACCTCGCTCATAAACTGATTGTAAATCAAAACAGGCAATGTTTTGAAGCCCTCCCCAATCAGCATGGGCGTGCCGAAATCGGAGAAAACCCGCATAAAGACAAGCATGGAGCTTGCCAAAAGCGTAGGCATTACGAGAGGAACTATGATTTTCCAGATGCGCCCTGCCCGGGAGCAGCCCAAACTCTCGGCGGCTTCATTAAGGGAATTATCCAGATTTTTAAGAGCTCCCGATACATAAATATACACCAGCGGGAACGACTGAAGAGTAAACACAAGAACAATGCCGGCAAACCCGTAAACACCGGCCAGCTTGACCCCTAAAAGCCCGTTCAGAAACTGGGTGACCACCCCGTTGCGCCCCAAGAGCTGAATCCATGCGTAGGCTCCTATAAAAGGCGGCGATAAGTAAGAGATCACGATAAGCACATTCAGAAAGACGCTGCCCCGTATTTTTACACTCTGCATAAGATATGCCATAGGAAGCCCAATAGCCGCGGAAAGAAGCGTCGATACCAGAGTGACCTGAAGCGAATTTATCACAGTGCCCCAATAAAATTTTTTCGCAAAAAACCGGCTGAAATATTGCAGGGACAGGCCGCCGGTATCCCCGCTGATCACACTCTTATACAGAATAAGAAAAAGCGGATACATGATGAACAGCCCAAAGGCACAAAGGCACAAGAGGCTGATCAGATGCCATACAGTGAATTTGCTTTTCATGCCGGATCACCCGCTATCAGTGTTTCTTCCGTCTCTTTATGAAATACATTAATCCGATTTTCCGCAAGCGTCAGCCCGATTTCCGTCCCGTCAGCGATACTGTCATCATTTTTCCGAACCTGAAGAATTTCGAGGGCCTGTCCCATTTTTGTCCTTACGAAATAATGGGTCGTGAAGCCAAGAAATACAGATGCTTCAACTACTGCAGGGATCCCCTCGCCGGACGGCCGGATAGCGAACTCTTCAGGACGCACCGATACAATGACATCCTGCCCCTCCCTGACGGAAGCGCACAGATTGGTAAGATGACACCGGTAATCCGTCCCTTCAAACGCAAGCTCGCCCCGTTCCGCGGATGTCACCTTTGCATCAAGGAGGTTTGAAAGACCGATGAAAGTGGACACAAACACATTGGCCGGCCTCTTGTAAATATCCCGCGGGGTTCCGATCTGCTGTATCACGCCGCCATTCATGACCGCGATGCGGTCTGATACCGCCAGCGCTTCCTCCTGATCATGGGTGACATAAATGGTGGTAATATCCACCCTGCGCTGGATCTGCTTGATAGCATTTCTCATTTCTATGCGGAGCTTTGCATCCAGATTGGACAGCGGCTCGTCCATAAGAAGCACCTCCGGCTGGATGACGATGGCTCTTGCCAACGCCACCCGCTGCTGCTGACCGCCGGAGAGCGCCACGGGCATACGATCCTTCAAATGGTTGATTTTTACAATTTCAAGGATGCGGTTTACCCGTTCATCGATTTCTTTTTCCGGCATATGACGCATACGGAGGCCGAAAGCCACATTATCCCTGACGGACATATGCGGAAAAATAGCATAGTTCTGAAAAACCATGCCCATATTCCGCTGATCCGGCGATACATCATTAATTACTTTTCCGCCTACTGAGATCGTACCGCTCTCGATGGAATTAAATCCGATGATCATGCGAAGAAGCGTTGTCTTTCCGCACCCCGACGGACCGAGAAGCGTAAAAAACTCACCCGGCCGGACCCCTAAGGACAAACCATCGATGACCTTGATCTTCCCATATATTTTCACAACATGATCTATATCAATAGATACGCTCATACCACACCTCAAAAAAAGAGACGCGGACCGCCGGTCCTGCGTCCCTGTAACTACGTACTACTGCCGTGAATTTTCCAGATGCCGGTTCCAGCGGTCTACGATTTCTTTTTTATGGGCCGCCACCCAGCCTTCATCATAGTTCGAAAACAGACGAATCTTTTCCTGCGGTGTCATATAATCAGCCAAAACGATTCCTTTTCTGAGAGGCCGGACGGTGAGCGTCTTGCCCGCTTCTTCCTGGATCTTTTTTGAAAGCATGAAATCTATGAATTTCTTCGCATTTTCCATATGCTTGGCACCCTTTATAATTTCCACTGACTCGCCGGGAAATATAGCCCCTTCCTTCGGGAATACCACTGCCACCGGCGCACCGTTCTTTACATAGGTCGCCGCCGGATCCTCCCAAGTAAGACCAACCGTATATTCCCCATCAGCTACGCCCTTATGAACGGCACCGGAGCTGTTCAGGAATTTTCCGTCCATATTCTTTATGAAGTTATCCACATAGGCCCAGGCTTCATCAGAGAGCGGATCCCCGTCCTTGCCCTTCGCATAGAGCATGGCCACCAGGGACTGGAAGGCGGACGATGAATTTGCCGGATCACCAAACGCGATCCTTCCCTTGAGAGCCGGATTTAAAAGATCATCAAATCCCTCGATCTTTATGTCCCCTGCCAGATTTTTATTAACGATGAACACTGTCGGATCTGCGAAAGCTGGCGTGAAATATCCCGTTTTGTTTTTAGCCGACTCAAGCATGTTGTCATTCTCCGGCGATACGTACTTTTCAAACAGATCCTTCTGGGAGTCCAGCATCGTCTGATCCGCCGCCCAGAGAATATCACCCTGGGGGTTATCTTTTTCTGATGCCACCCGCTTGACGAGCGGGCCCGTGCCGGCAACAATCATATTCACCTTGATCCCCGTCTCTTTTTCAAAAGCGGGAATAACCAGATTGTTCAAGCTTTCACTTCTGGCGGTATACACCGTAAGCACCTTTTCCTCCCCGTCGGATTTGGCTGCATTCCCGCCCTTCTTATCTCCGCCGCAGCCGGCAAAAGCGGAGCACAAAACAGCGGCGCATGCCAGAGCAGCAATTCCTTTTTTCCAGGCCTTCATCAGTGATTCCTCCTGTATCTCCCGGGTAAACAATACCACAACACCGCGCCAACGATCTGCCCGCCTTATGCAAAAACGCCCCTGCGGCACTGATCGGCGCATTGATTCTGAAGCCTCTCTGTATAATCATACCATTATGGGCAGGCATGTCTATATTCTATACAAAACAAATATTATAAGCCAGTATAGGTATGCATCTTTCTCATATATGCGCAGGATAAGCCCCATAGGGATCTGAAAACCAAACTCGGCACCAGCCTTCCTTTTCACGACAAATCTTGTCGTGTTTACAGCCTATGGCATAGACAAAGCCCCGGCAGAGATGAAAAAGGCGAATTTCTGAAATACCTCTCCCGGGCCTTTGCTGAAATGTATCTGTTTCCCCATAGGACGAGACGGGCGAAATTCACACCGGGGATACCGGCTGTTTTTATTATCGGGCTGGTTCTGTGTACACGCCGTATATCGTAATGAAAAAAGAAAGGCCGTAATCAAAGGAAAACATTCTGTTTCATTACAGCCTTTCTTGCGGTTATTCCTTTCGGCTATGCTTTTTTGCGGTTTCTATGATCCGTTTCATTCCTTCCCGAATGATGGATCTTGGCATAGCCAGGTTCAGTCGGATAAAGCCCTTCGCGTTTCCTACGAAAAGATCGTCTCCCCCTTCAAGAAGCACCCCCGCCTCGTTCGCGAAAAGCTCGGGAATATTCTCGACATGGGCTAGGTACGGGTTCATATCCACCCAAGCCAGATACGTGGCATCGGGGATTGTAAAGGAAATATCCGGCAGCCCTTCCTGCAAAGCCTCTGCTACAAAGCGGAAATTTCCATCCAGATATTTTCGAAGCGCCATGAGCCATCCGTGGCATTCTTTGTACGCCGCCATGTGCGCCGCGATGGAGAGGGGATTTAAAAATCCCGCCGTCTTATCCCGCCCGATGAACGCGTCCCTCAGCGCTTTGTCCCGGATAATGATGTCGGAAAACATGAGGCCCGCCATGTTGAAGGTTTTGCTGGCGGACATACATGTTATCAGCTTGTCATATCCTTCCATGACCTTTGCCAGCGGGATATGCTTGCCGCCGCTCCGAAGCAGATCGCAGTGGATCTCGTCGCTGATGACCCAGAGAGCATTTTCTTTGACGATGCGGGCGATCTCCAAAAGCTCCCGTTCTGTCCAAGCCCTCCCCGTGGGATTGTGGGGATTGCACCAGATAAGGAGCGTCGTTTTCGGATCCTGTGCCCGTTTTTCCATATCCGCCAAATCAAGAGACCAGGTACCTTTTTCAAAAATAAGCGGCGAGCAAGTCATCTCCCGGTCGCTGTATTGGGCAGCATGCTCAAAAAATCCATACGCCGGCGTATTCGCGAGAATTTTTTCATCCCCCTTGACGAGAAGCTCCACCAGCTGGTACAGCGCGGGGATAACACCGGACGAATAGGTCAGCTCTTCCTTTGGAAATTCCCAGTCATACATGCGATTGCACCAGCCGGAAAATACGTCATAGTAAGAGGAATCGTAAATCGAAGAGTATCCCAAAATACGTCGGTCCAGCCGTCTTCGTATAGCGTCCAGTATGGGCTTTGGCGTGGCAAACTCCATGTCCGCCACCCACATACGGACAAACTCATCATCTGCAAAGGGAAATACCCTTTCCGGTCCCGCATGGAAAATATATCCCCGAAACCCGTCCGTGTTCAGCGCATTCGTATGCCTGCGATCGATAATTTCATCAAAATTGTATTCCATTCTCTTCCTCCTTGGCGATATGAATTTCTGTCTCTTTACAGGCTTATATGCCGCCGCTTCCCGTTTCAAAATCAAGAGACCCTATGTAGTCCTCCAGCATATCCGGCAGCTTTCTGTTCGCTTCCATGTGCGGCGCCAGCGAGACAAACCGGAGGGAATAATCCGCATCTGAAAGAGGCGGCGCCTCTCTTGGAAATACCGCCCATACCTCTTTTACGGGCCGGCTGTCCCGGAGACTTTCTGCCTCGCTCAGCATGCGGTAATATTTTGTATGCATGTCCCGGTACGAGTTGAACTGCGTCCGGATACCGTGGCTTCTGGCTGTATCCTGCCACAAATTATAAATATCCCTGTATTTGAAATCTGCAATCAGAGAACCCCCATAGCGGCCATCCTTGTAGAAGTCCAGCCGAAGATCCGGCTGCCGGTGGCCGGTATTCGTATACAGCGGATGTGACAGAGCCGTATCCCCCGCAGAGGCCGGCACCTGTCCGTCATATACGAGACGGAGATAAAGATTTCCTCTTCTCATGGTGATCTCCGTGCCCGCCTCCAGGGAAGACAGGCGGTAGCGCCCCTCCTCCTTGACGACCGCGGGCCCCTGCCCCATCTCCCAGCCCCTTGCCGAAAGAGCCTTCAGAAACTGAAGAAAGCACCAGAGCTCATAGAGCTTGTCCGTCCGTTTCCATTGAAACTGATAGAAATCGGATATCTCCAGGGCATCTCTCGGCTGTTCCATATTCCTGTAAAGCCGATAGAGCACAGAATACCTCGGATCGCGGAACACATTCATGGGAATTTTTGCCGGCACAGGCCCGGCGGCTTCCAGAAACCACGGGGCCTGCTTTACCCGCCGGATACCGGCACGCATGGCATGCGCTTTTTCATAGTACAGATCCAGCCGAAACAGCGCATGCTGCCCCATTTTATATTCCCTGCTTTTCCTATAGGGATACAGCTCCTCCTGACGGCTGGATATTCGTCCCGCATGACGCTCTATATCCTTCATAAACCGGGATAAATTTTCCTCCAGCCGAAGAAGGATCGCCTTCGCAAAGCAATTCTCTTCCACATCCCGGGTGACCTCCGTATAGAGAACCGTCGCTTTTTGCGTCCCCGGCCGAAACCGGATATGGGGCCTTCGCACCCGGCTGTCCTCCCGGCCGTCACCGGCAAGACGAATCTGTTTTTTTCGCGTGACCAGCCTTGCATTAGCTGCCCGGGCCAGCTCATCAAGCACCCCCATCACCCGGTCCGATTCCTCGCTCATCACGTAAAATCGGAGAAGCATATCCATAGAAATGCCCAGCTGCCCTTCCATGGCAGGCGACATGTGAATGCTCCGTTTCATGAAATCAAAGGACAGATTTTTAATTTCATCCGTAAGCTCATCCCGCATATCCTGCCAGCTCTGCTTGCCCATAAATTTAGGCGTGATTTCAAGAAGGCTGTGCCAGCTTTTCCCCCGTCCCGTCACGGTAATCACATAATAGCCGGGAACCAGCGGAAAATCCTTCCCTTCAAACAGAGTCACCGGGTCAGGCGATTTGGACGGGCGGATATAGGGGACCCCGTCTACCCATTCCGCACCGGGCACAAATACTACATCAAGCCCGTCCATAGTAAAGCGGAAATCCGGAGGACCCGTGAAATGAATCGCTATATCCTGATTTTCCGTCAATTTTGCCGCGGGACAGGACGGATTTAATCCGGACGGCGCCACCTGCCAGCGGTGAATCCGACAAATGCCTTCATTTCGTGATTGGAATGACAGCTGAAAAGGTGTCCTAAATCGTGTAATCATACAATTTCAATTCCCGGGCCTTGGAAAGAAGCGTCTTTCTGGCTTCCTCAAAAGAAGATACCGGGGAATAGGCATCGAGCAGCTCCGGCAGTCTTCCTTCAATCTCTCCCTTATCGGACAGCGTGAGAAGCGCTGCGACCTGCCCCGAGGAACCCCGCAGCTTTGTGAGTATCCGCTGCACCACCTGACAGTCAATCCCTTCCTTGCGGGAAATTCCCTGCCCGGCGGGAATATTTTTCAAATACCGATCCATCTGGCGAACCGCTCGGAACCCGATCCCGCAGGAAAGCCCGCTTTCATGAAACAGATCATTCAGCGCATCGAGGAAATCAAGCTCCTCCCCGGAAAGCTCCAAAGGGCCCCCTTTCCTGAAGGATTCATATACCCTTGCCGGCACCTCGTCCCAATCCGCCTGAGACGCCGGAGAAAGCTCCGCCATATCCCTGAACCGTCCCTGATGAAGGGTGATGACATCGGCTCGATCCAGAATTTTATCGGAAAAATGGTAGGTCGACTCATCCACATTGACTGTGCCTGTAAAAATCACATTCCTGCCGATGGAAATTTCCGGCGGATACAGGCTTGAATTATAGATCCGCCCTGCCATAGCCGGATTGTACAGCCGGATTTTCGGCGTATCCTCCTGCTCAAGGACGGAAATAAACTGGGCAAAATAATGCTCCGCCCGGGCCAGATTCATTTCGTCGAAGCAAACAATAAAGAGCTTGTCCGGATGGGCCTCCGCCGAAAGAAGCATTTCGGGAAGTCCCGTATCCGAAGGGCGGTAGATCATGTTTTTCATATCCACATATCCCAAAATATCCGCATCATCCATCCAGGACGGACGCACCGGCAGGATCGCCACCTGCTTTTTGGGAAGCCCCAGCGCCTTCCCGTAGAGACGAATCAGCGCCGATTTTCCGATTCCGCTGGCGCCGGAAAGAATAACCAGCCTTGCGGCTTTTGCAGCGATATGAAAATTCAGAAGATCTCTGTTCTCATACAAATACCCCTCCTGCCGGGCCGTTTCGTACAGGCGGGATAGAAAAGCCTCTTCCGTAAAAGGCGGCGCTTGAGGAACCGGCATGTCCGTTTCTTCAAGATAGCCATTTTCAACAGCGCTATCTGCCGCACTGACCTCCTCCGACAGGTCATAGGCCAGCGGCATTCCCCGAGGCGTCCCGTCATCGGCGAGCGCTTCCCATATGCCCTGCCCGCCGCCTTCATCAAGACGGTTCAGGACGGAAAAAAGATCGCCCCCCTCAGGAATCGGCACGAGCGGCTCTTTAAGTCTTCCCGCATATTCCGCCGGTGCGAACCACAGCGGCGACTCCCGGCAAAACAGCACATGAGACGCAATGTCCTCATCACCGGTACGAATCACCGTATATCCGAGAGAAGCTCCGGCAGGCAAATGGAAATAAGCGCCCCCTTCATCGATCACCATGGGTGCAAAACGTTTCCCATCCATAGGGGAAAATGCCACATAGCAGATCCTTCCCGCATCGGATTTTGCCGCGGCAATGACCGCTTCCGGAAGAATTTTATCATTCCAGGATTTTTTGGAAAGCCCCGGAAGCGGTTTCCCCGTAAGAATATGGTATGCAAATTTATTGATATCCCCGTCAAATACAGGATTGGCCGCCGTGCCGAATACAGGAATCGGCACATATCCCGTATCCCTATCCATATACGGCGTTTTTCCCTCAATTTTCAAATCGTCCAGCACAAAATATCGGTTATTCTTGAGGCAGGGCACAAAGGAAACAAAGAGACCTCCCAAAGCTTTTTCCAGCGCCTTCAGCGCCTCCCCATCCGTTTCAAATGCGTTGTACCCATAGCCGAGACGGCTGAAAAACCCGGTAAATCCGAACCGTTCCGCCTCCTCATACCCCGGCGGCAGGGGTGATAGCGGTTTTACAAAAAAACGATAATCCTTTACATTTGCCTGAGGACTTGATTCCCGCACTTCCCGGCGCACCCGCCCCAGTACACGGCCATCGGAGGCGCGCAAACCGCTTTGTCCCGATGACTGGTTGTTTATGAAATAAGCCATCTTATTCCTTCTTTCTTTTGCAATGCATGATACCCTTCGTATCGTGCCTTATAATAAACGGGAGTCCTTCGACTCCAAAAGCAAAGCGCCGCTTTGCAGAGAAGATACATCTTCCCTCTTTTTTCCCTTCAAAAGAGAACTGTGTATAAAGCGGGCCCGGTTTCCCACCCTTATACGCCTCTATTGTACCATTTTAATATGCGGCGCGGTATGACAAAACAGAGCCTTCCATGGAGCTCTCTCTCGCAAAAAACATATCCCATGGCCCACTGCTTGTATTCTGCAAAATCGTCAGAAAAATATTTTTTGCGGGGGTTGTGATTTTGATTTCCCTTGACGACTTTATTGTTGAGAGGTAAAAATCCTCCGGAAGCAAAAACCTGAAACGGCTTCTTTCGCGTCATGATACGGCGCCGGCGCAAAGAAAATCCCTCAGGCGGGCTGAATTCGG